>CAXUAZ010000048.1:0-21252 GCA_964249195.1 uncultured Chthoniobacterales bacterium | reverse complement strand
CCTTTTTGTCCTTTTTAGGATCGGGCGTGGGCGTGGGAGTCGGGCTGGGGGTGGGGTGGGGCTTCAGTTCGTCGTCGATGGCCTTTTGCACGACATCGCGGTTATAGAGCGCGTCCTTTTTCAAGGCCTCGTTTGTGGGTCCATTCGCGAGCTTGATGGTGCTGTTGTAATGCTCGATGGCGTTGCGCCATTCCTTGACCTTTGCCTCCGAATCCTTCGCGCCGAAGCCGTGCTGGAACAGGGTGTTCCCGAGGTTGTAGTGCGACTCGGCTTGCAGGAGGGGATCTTCGGAAGTGAGGGACTGGCCGAAGGCGGCCATCGCGTCGTCGTATTTCTTGGCGCGGTACGCGCTCGCGCCGGCGTCGAACTCGAGTTTGCGCTCGTCGATGTGCTTCTTGGCGAGTTCGTTGAAACCCTTGTACGCTTCGTCGTACTGACCGTCGTTATAGAGGGTCATGGGCTCGGGGTTGTCCGCGGCGCGGGTCAGGGCGGGCGCGAGCAAAAGCAAGGCGACGCTCGCCCAGGCCCGGACGCGGCGGCGCTCGTTGATGGCCGCGGCGACGGCGAGGGAGAGGAGGGCGAGCCCGAGCGGCCATTGGTAGCGCTCGATCGGCTTGCGGCTCACGCGGGCGTTGATCTCCCCGGCCTTGATCCGGCCGAGGCCTTCTTGCGCCAGGGTGCGCATTTCGGCCGGGCCATTTTGCAGGCGCAGGTAGAACCCGCCCGCCGCCTTCGCGATGCGGTCTAGGCCGGCCTCGTCAAGCTTGGTGCGCACGATCTTGCCCTCGGAGTCTTTGATGAACCCGCCCGGCTCGCCGGTGGGAATGAGCGAGCCGTCGAGCGTGCCGACGCCTACCGTGAAGATCCGCACCCCGGCGTCGTTCGCGCGGGCGGCGGCTTTGAGCGCAGCATCGGTCTCGCCCACGGTGGCTTCGCCGTCGCTCATCAGGATGATGGCGCGGTTGGTCCCCTCGGCTTTGCCAAAGGCGTCGAGCGCGAGGTTGATGCCGGCCTCCAGATTCGTGCCGCCGAGGGGGATGGTGTTGACGTCCAGATCGGTGAGCGCGGTCAATACGGCGTCGTAGTCAATCGTCAGCGGCGCCTGGAGAAACGCGCTGCCCGCGAAGGCCAGCAGCCCCGCGCGGTCGCCTTCCAGATGCGTGATCAGATCCTGCGCGGCCAGCTTTGCGCGCGTGAGCCGATTGGGCGAGAGGTCCGTGGCCAGCATGCTTTTGGAGACATCGACCATCACCAGGAGGTCGATGCCCTTGCGATGGGCGAGTTCTTCTTCGTAGCCGAGTTGCGGGCGCGCGATTGTCAGGATCAAGGCGGTCAGCCCGAGCAGCAGCGTGCCGTATCGCGCGCGGCGGCGGGCGGCGCTGGCGGCGGCGGTCAACTCGGAGCGAAGTCGCGGCGAAGAGATCAGCCGCGCGAGACGGCGTTGGGCGCGGCGCTCGGCCCATGCGTGCAGGAGCACGAGCGCGGGGATCGCGAGCAGCAGCCAGAGCCGCTCCGGATGCGCGAAATGGATTGGAGGCAGCGTCACGGCAGGCGCCTCCAGAGGGTTTGGGAAAGGGTCATCTGCGCGGTGATCAATCCGAGCGCCGCGGCCGCAAACCACGGGAACAAATCGCGATACTGCCGGTATTTATCGATCTGCACCCGGCTCTTTTCGAGCTTGTCGATCTGGGTGTAAATGCCCAGGAGCGCCTCGCTGCTTTGGGCCCGGAAGAAGTGGCCGCCCGCAATCCGGGCCACGTCGCTGAGCGTTTTCTCGCCGAACTCGCCGCGGATCTGCTCGTACCGCGGCCGACCCGTGAAGGGATCGAGCACCGGCTGCCGCGTTCGTGGGTCGAGGACCGGATAGGGCGCGATCGAGTCGGTGCCCACGCCGATGGTGTAGATCTTTAATCCGAGCACCCGCACGGCCTCCGCGGCGGTGCCCGGGTCCACGCGGCCCGCGTTGTTTTCGCCGTCGCTCAAGAGGACGATGATGCGGCTCTTGGCCTCGCGATTCTTGAGCCGGTTGGCGGCGGAAACCAGCGCGGAACCGATGGCGGTGCCGTCCTCCACCAGGCCGACGCGGACGCGGTCTTCGAGGTTGGAGATCAGCCAGTCGTGGTCGAGCGTCGGCGGGCTGATGAGGTAGGGGCGCCCGGCGAATGCCACCATGCCGATGCGGTCGTTGGGCCGGGCCTCGATGAAGCGCTGGGTGATTTCCTTGATCGCGTTGACGCGATTGGTGCGTTCCCGGCCGATCGTGTAATCCTCGGTAAGCATGGAACCGGAAACGTCCAGCGCGATCATGATGTCGATCCCGCTGGCCTCCACGTGCGTCAACGAGTTGGCCAACTGCGGCCGCGCCATGCCCAGCACGCTCGCGACGAACGCGGCGGTCAACAGCGCCCCGGAGAATGCGCCCGCCCGGGACGCCCGCGGCCGGCCAATCCCTTGGAAGATGGCGGTCGATGAGTAGAGCACCGCCGGCGCGCCGCCGACCCGGCCGCGCAGGATCGCGAGCAGCGGCGCCAGCAGCAGCAGCCAGAGCCAGGCGGGCTGCGCCAGGCTGAGGTGGGAAAGGTCGCGCCAGTTCATGTCGGGGTCGCGCGTTCGATGAATTCAGCGGCTTGATCGAGGAGGCGCGCCTTGCCCTCCATCGCCGCTTCGTGACGGGCAAACTTCAGCAGGTCGCACTGCGTGAGGAACTCGCCCAGGGACGCGTGCTGCGCCGGCGAGAAGATGCGGTGCGCAGCCATTGCGGCCAGAAATTCCTCAGAAGTTTGCCGCTCCGGAGGGAACGAATACACCGCGCCAATATAGGCGGAAATAATCGTGCAAACCTCCGCGCCGAAGAGCCGCGGATCGAGCTCGGGCGCGCGCTGGCGCAACTCTTCGAGCCTCTTCACCGCGAGCTCGCGCGGGGTCAACGGCGGCGGGCCTTTCCTCGGCCGCTTGAGCCAGCGCCAGATGAAATACGCGAGGCAGGCAAGCGCGGCGCCGATCAGGCAAACCCACAGCAGGTTCACCGGTACGTGATAGGCCTGCGGCGGCACGATGTCCTTGAGTTGCGCCGCGGGCGGGGAGCTGACGGGGGTCACGCTCATCGTGTTATCGGCGGGCGATGCGGCGCTCCCGCTGGTGGAAGAACGCGCGCAGGGCCGGCAGGTAATCTTCGTCGGTGCGCAACTCGATGTTGTCGATCCGAAAACGCCGCAGGGTGGAGAGCCGTTGGGCGCGGCGGGCATCGACGGCGCGCGTGAATGCCTCGCGCGTGCCGCGGTCGGACGTGTTTACCTCGTAGAGCAGGCCGGTTTCCGCGTCCTCCAGGCTCACGCGCCCGATGTTGGGCAGCGTCTGCTCCATGGGATCGATCACCGAGGCCGCGACCAGATCGTGCCGCCGGCTCGTGACCGCCAGCGGCCGGGAGAAATCGGCCGATTGGAAATCGCTCACCAGGAACACGACCGCGCGCCGCGAGATCACCTTGTTCAGGTAATCCAGCGCGACCGCAATGCTCGTCCCGCGCCGGCGAGGTTGGTAAAAGAGAATCTCGCGGATCAACCGCAGCACGTGCGCGCGGCCCTTGCGCGGCGGCAGGAAGAACTCCACCTCGTCGGAAAAAAGGATCAACCCCACTTTGTCCTGGTTGCGGATCGCGCTGAACGCCAGCAGCGACGCGACCTCCGCGGCGATCTCGCGTTTGCTCTGCTCCGCGCTGCCGATCGCGCCGGATGCGCTGACGTCGACCATCAACACGACGGTCAGCTCGCGCTCCTCGGTGAAGCGTTTGATGTACAGCTCGCCCGTGCGCGCGGTGACGTTGCGATCAATGAAGCGGACTTCGTCGTTATCCGTGTACGGGCGGACGTCCTCGAAATTCATCCCGCGGCCCTTGAACACCGAGTGGTATTGGCCGGCAAAGGTCTCGGAGACGAGCCGCCGCGTCCGCAGCTCGAGCTTGCGGATTTTTTTCAGGATGGCTTGGGGATCGGGCATGCGCTCGCGGGCGGATCACTGTTGGCCGGGGGCGCGTTTTTTGCAACCTCAGTTGGGCTGGCACTGAGGGCACCAGCAGGTCGTGCGGCCGCCGATTTCGGCCTTCTGCAACTTTGCCCGGCAACGCGGGCAGTGGCCGGCCTTTTTCCAGCGTTGGGAGAAGAGCCAGGAGTCGGGGTAACCCCACGTGTCGCTGATCGTCTCGATCGCCCGCCGGCTCACATGGCGGACGGTGCGCCAAAGGCGGCTCGCATCTTTCTGGTCGAGGCTGCCGGCCGGGGTCGCCGGGTGGAACGGGGCGCGCCAGAGGATTTCATCGGCCATCCAGTTGCCGATGCCGGGGAAGCGTTCCTGCATGAGGAGCACGGCTTTGAGCGGGGCGCGTTTGCGGCGGGCAAGGAAGTCGGCGACGCCTTGGGCGGTGAACTCCCTGGTCAGGATGGAAGGGGCGAGTTTGCTCCACCAATCCGGCGTGCTGTCGCCTTCATAGAACAGGACGCGGCCGAAGTGACGGGTGTCGTAGAAGACGAGCGTGCGTTTCGCCTGGCGCAGCAGCATGTGATCGTGCTTGCCGGCGATGAAATCGGGCGGCTCGACGCGCAAGTCCCCCTCCATGCCAAGATGGAGGCCAAGCCAAAGGCGGCGGTCCTGGCCGAAGCGGAATGCCATTTGTTTCCCGCGCGACTCCGAGGCGGCGAGCGGCTGGCCGGGCAGGCGCGCGCGCAGCGCGGGGACATCGAGCGTGCGGAAAACGCGCACGGCGGGCCGGGAGATGACGACTTCCGTGATGGGATCGCCGATGCCGACATCCCAAAGCTGGCGGGCGTATTCAACTTCGGCGAGTTCAGGCATGGGGGCGAGGGTCTTGACGGAACAATCGGCCGACCCGGCCGGGCCAGTTCGGATTCATGCACGGACGTTCGATCAGGATATAGTACGCGATCCCAGACCCAATCACGATGGGCAATCCGACCGCGCCGAGACGCACGTAAGCTGCCGGGACCGTCATCCCGGCGTGAACGACCTTGTTGGCGATGAACGAAAGCAGCGGGTAGTGCAGCAGATAAAGCGAGTAACACATTCCCCCGAGCGTTGCGATGGCCGGGCGCCGCAGCACGGCGGTGAAGCGGTTTCCACGCAAAGCGCCGATCGCGAGGACCCCGATGGCCCACGGAAACAGATGAAAGAAGAGCGGGGTTTCCGGCCAGAACAGGATCGCGAGGAGCGCGCCGATTCCCAGCGCGTCGTACCGCCACTCCGGCCAGCGTCCAGTCACCGCGCGCACCGCGTAAAGGTCCGCCACGAGGAACCCGATCAGAAAATACTGGAGGTAGCCGAGGATCGTCATGTCGGGACGCCACGTGTAAGGCGCCAGGAACGGGGCGCCGCCGATGGCGGCCATGAGCAGAGCGCGGCGCGACAGCGTCGCGAGCCGGAAGACCTGGGCCAGCAAGGGGGCCAGCAGGTAAAACTGCACTTCGATCTCCAGCGTCCACGTCACGCCGTTCAAGGAGGCGCGAACATCGCGGACGAGGTTGTGCGCATAGGCAATGCGCAGGAGTAACCCGGAGATGAAGCCGGGCTGCGTCGAGTCGTCATTGTGCATCGCTGCGGCCGCGCCGTAGAACAACAGCAAGGCCAGCAGGTAGGGCGGCTCGAGCCGGGTCACGCGCCGCACGTAGAATCGGCCGAGCTTCACCGGTGGCGCATTTGCCAGCCACTGCGCGGCAAACGGCAGGCCGAGAATGAACCCGCTGACCCCAAAAAAGATGTGTACGCCGCGATGCCCGTTGATCAACGGGTACAACAGGAAGTTGAACGGCGAATCAATGAGCGGAGCGCCCGCGACGTGGTTTGACACATACCAGACGTGGAACAGGAGCACGCTGAAGATGGCGATGAACCGCAGCCCGTCGATCTCCGCGATGTAGCGGTGGGACGAGGTGGTGATCCGCCGGAGGCTGGCAAATCTCCAACGAGAAAGCAGGGGCGACGACATAGACGGCGTTCATATCAAGGACTGACCGGAAGATCTTCGGTGGGTTTGCTCGTGCGCGAGCAGCCAGCGTTTGCGATCCAGCCCGCCGCCGAAGCCCACGAGCGTGCCGTTTGCGCCGATCACCCGGTGGCAGGGAACGATGATCGAGATGGGGTTACGCCCATTGGCCAGGCCCACCGCACGGACGGCCTTTGGGTTTGCGACGCGGCGGGCGAGTTCGCCGTAGGAGATGGTGTTCGCGTGGGGAATCTCGCGGAGCGCCTGCCAGACTCCGCGCTGAAATTCGGTGCCCTCCGGTTCCAAAGGCAGATCAAACGTGTGGCGCTCGCCGGCGAAGTATTGAGCCAGTTGGGAGCGCGCTTCGGTGAAGCGGTCATCCTGTCGCATCCAGGTGTCGCGGGCGGCGGGACCGTGGCGATGGTCCGTCATGTAGAGGCCGGTCAGCGCCCGCTCGTTTGCGCGCAACGTGAGGAGGCCGATAGGGGAGTCTATTTCGCTGTAGTAGATGGCGGTGTTCATGGCGGTGGCTGGGTTTAACACAGAGAGGGATCGCACAGAGGACACGGAAAGCACGGAAGGCAAATAAGCAAGTTCTCCCAACCCTTTCCGCATCTCTTCCGCCTCTGTGCGTTTCCTCTCTGTGTTCTCTGTGTTAAAATGAGCCTCACGCCTTCACCGCAAACCCGATCTCCGCGAAGCAGCCCCAGAAGAGGTGCCCGGTCTTCGCCGGGTCGGAGATGCCGCCGTCGTCGTGTTCGTAGGTGCGGGAGATGAAATCGGTGAACGCCGCGTTCATGTTCACGTCGTGCGAGGCGAGCAACCCGCCGGAGCGCAGCCGCGGCCAGAACTGCTCGAACTCCATCAGGTGATGTGCGTAACGGTGCGTGCTGTCGTGCAGGAACATGTCGATCTCAGCCGGCAGCATGTCCGTTTTGAGGATCTCCTCCACCGCGCCAACCACCGGGATGTACGGACCCTTGATCTCCTCCGGGATCAACGACCCCGGCACAAACTTCGTGCTGCGCTCGATGCTGTATAATTTGCCGTCCGCGATTTCTGCATCCTGCATCGCCTTTAGAATAAACGACGACGCCATCCCAAGATTGCCGCCCGTTTCCACGATGATCCGCGGGCGATAGTTGAACACCAGCGAATACAACATCGCGCACGCGACCGGGCCCATCAGGCTCTTGACGCCCGCGGCGTTCGCGCGCTCCACCATCTCCGCGTGGAACGCGTTGCCGCGCGTCTCGACCAGCGTCTTGCCAAGCCGGAACCAACGCGGATAAATGCGGGCCTCCTCAGCCATGCCGCGGCTAATTTACGCGCGTTGCTTCTGCTTGCCGAGCTCCAGCTTGCGATAGAGCGTCGCCATGCTGATGCCCAACATGCTCGCGGTCTTCTCGCGCGAGTTGTTGTTGTGCCGCAACGTCTGCTCGATGTAAGCGCGTTCCTCGTTGGCAATGAACTCCTCGAGCCGCAGACCGATCGGCATCTCAATAATGTTGTTCTCGCCCGCGATGCCGCCCGGCCGGCCCTGCACGTGCGGCGGCAGATCGGCGACTTTGATGACATTCTCCTCGCAGAGAGCGCAGGCGCGTTCGATCGAGTTTTCCAACTCGCGCACGTTTCCCGGCCACGCATAACGGCCCAGCATCTCGACCGCATCCGGATCGATCTTCTTAAGCTCGGTGTTGCTCTGGGTGGAGTTTTTTTGCAGGAAATAATTGACCAGGAGCGGGATGTCCTCCGTGCGCTCGCGCAGGCTGGGGAGATCCACCGGGATCACCGCGAGACGATAGAAAAGATCCTCGCGAAACGAGCCGTTCCGCATCTTCGCCTGCAACTGTTCGTTCGACGCCGCCACGACGCGCACGTTGATCGGCACCGTCTTCGTGTCGCCCACGCGCCGGATCATGCGCTCCTGCAACACGCGCAGGAGCTTGGTCTGGAGCGAGAGCGCCATCGAGTTGACCTCATCGAGAAAAATGGTGCCCGACTCGGCTTCTTCGAAGAGGCCGATCTTGTCCTGAAACGCGCCGGTAAAGGCACCCTTCTTGTGCCCGAAAAGCTCGCTCTCGAGCAGATTCTCGGGCAGCGCGCTGCAATTGACCGCCACGAACGGCGCGCTCTGGCGCTTGCTGTTGAAATGCAACGCCCGGGCGACGAGTTCCTTGCCCGTGCCGCTCTCGCCCTGGATCAGGATCGTGCTGTCGGTGTCGGCCACCTTGTTGATCAGATTATAGACATCCGTCATCGCGCGGCTCGTGCCGACGATGTTTTCAAACTTGTACCGATTCTTGATCTCCTTCTTGAGGTAGACGTTCTCGCGGACTGCCGATTGGTAATCCAGCGCGCGTTGCACCGTGAACTTCAGCTCGTCGATCTTGAACGGCTTGGTGATGAAATCGTAAGCGCCGAGCTTCATCGCCTCGACCGCTTTCTCCACCGAAGCATACGCCGTGATCAGGATGACGGCCGTCTGCGGCAGCGAGCGCCGGCACTCCTGCAACACGTCGAACCCGGTGACCTTCTCCATCTTGATGTCGGCGATGACCACCTGCGGATTGATCCCGGGAAGCTCCTCGAGCGCGCGCTCGGCGGAGTTAAACGGGAACGCGGTGTGGCCGTTTTCACGGCAGAGCGTGGAGATCACCTCCACCATGGCGGGCTCGTCGTCGATGATTACGATCTTGGACATGCGATGGGAATGGATTCAGTTCTGCGAATTGATTTCAACCGCAATGGGTTCCACTATGCTGTCAAAAATGAGAATATAAAGGCAAATCGTCGCAATTCCGCCGATTTTTCAGAGTAAAGCCTCCTTAAACGACCCGGCCATGAACTAACATCCAGTCGATCGGCGCGGAATAGTGGACGATTTCGGCATGGATATTGCCTAGGGCGCCGCCTCCGACCGGCGCCGCGATGAGGTCGGCCAGCGCGCCCGCCCGGATGCAGCCCAGCCGTCCCTTCAGGCCGATGGCGCGGGCGGCGTTGAGCGTGGCCATGGTGAGTAACTCCTTGGGCGCGAGGGTGGGGACGGCGCGCAACAGCGCCCGCAACTCGCTTAACACGCTGAACGATCCGTCGCTGGCGGGGCTGTCCGTGCCGATGCAAAGATTGGCCCCAAGCGCGTGCAGGCGCTCAAGGGGAAAGCGGTCGTGCCCGAAGTAACGATGGCTCAACGGGCAGTGAACGATATTGAGCCCGGCCAGCGGCTGGCCGTGGGCCAGGAACGCGAAATCTTCTTCCTCGAGGTTGTTGAGATGGACGGCGATGCACTCTGGGCCCATCGCGCCGGCCGCGGTGAGTTGCGTCATCGCGGAACGGCCGGCGCCGCAATCGTTCATCGGCCGGCCGAGGGTGGCGAGGAAGTCGTGCAACGGCCCCTTCGCATGGAGGAACATGGCGCGTTCGTCGCGGGATTCGCCGAGGTGGGTGGTCCACGGCATGCCGCTGCGCCGGGCGCAATCGCGCGCCAGCCGGTACAGCTCTGGCGACGCGGTGTAGGGCGCATGCGGGCTGAGTCCGTAGCCGCCCAGCCAGCCGGGGCGGTCCTCCTGGAAGAAGAGCAGAGCGCCCGCGACGAGTTCCTCGGTGGGGGCGGGTTGACGCACGTCGATCATCTCGTAAAACCACCACGTGCGCAGGAGCGGCGGGGCCATTTTCCACATCAGTTCCGGGAACGATTCGACGTTGAAGAGCGTCGTCGTGCCCCAGCGACGGGACTCCGCGAGGCCGCGCGCGATGGCGGCCAGATAATCGTCCGCGTGGAGGGTGCGCTTGACTGCGTTGATGCGGCCGATCCAATCGGCGAAACTTGCCTGGGGCAGGATCGCGTGGCGCAGCGTCGAGTAATCGAGATGGCAATGCGCGTTGATCAGGCCGGGCAGGATCGTACGTTCGCCCAGGTCGGTGACCGGTTCGGAGGTGAACCGTTGCCGGATCTCCGGCCACGCGCCCACCGCCGCGATACGCTCGGCCTGCACGACGACCGCGCCGTCGGCGATCGGCGGCCCATCCATGGTGACGACGGCGCGGCTGCGGTAGATCATCGCTTTCCTTTGACGACCTCGCGGGCTTCCGCGACGAGCAGGTTGCACGCTTCCTGGCAGAGGAGCGGGATCGCCGCGTCGCCGACGTGGCCCGGGTTGAATTTCTCGGGCGGCAACGAGGGGATGAGCGGCTCGTCGGGCGATTGGAGCCGCCAGAGGATCGTGCGCAGGCAGCCGCCGTCCGAGCGGCAGAAGCGGCCGATGAGCGGGACGGCCTGTTCGTCGGTGAGCCTGCCGGCGACGCGGTACATGCCGGTCTGCCGGCCGAGCGTCTCGCGCAAGGGGGTGGCCGGCAGGCCGGCGGTTTGCCAGAGGAAAAACGCGCCGATGCGGCCGGGGTAAAACGAGTCCAGCGCCAATCGGAGCGAGGTCAGATCTGGGAGT
Organism: uncultured Chthoniobacterales bacterium; assembly: GCA_964249195.1. Lineage (GTDB taxonomy): Bacteria > Verrucomicrobiota > Verrucomicrobiia > Chthoniobacterales > SZAS-18 > CAXUAZ01. The sequence goes on along the minus strand of CAXUAZ010000048.1, from coordinate 10,815 downwards.
TTCAAGGTCCAGCCTCGTCGCAGATTGGGCGCGGTCTTCAACGGCCGGTAGTTTTCCTGTTCGTCGTTGAGGGCGAGGGTTAACGCGTCTTCGGGCGCGTCTGTTTCACGCAGGTCGGTGCGGTGAAGGTCTTCTCGATGGCAGAGGCGATACTTTCCTTCGGCGTTGACCCGGATCGCGATCTGGCCGATCTCAGTGCGCCCCTCGGCCAGCCAGGCGGCCAGGGCGGTTTCGATGGAGTTTGCCTTGGACATGCAGCGGCACTGTTCGCGCCGACTGGCGGGCGATGCAAAAGGGAACGCGTTGAACCAGGGCCCAATCTGCGCGTATGCTGCGCGCCATGAGCGCCCCTGAATCAAACTCCGCCCGTCTCGCCGGCGCCCGCGCGGGGAACGTCAAGAATCTCCTCGGTTTCCGCAAAGGCTTCCATCGTGTGCCCAACGTCCTGCCGGACGCGAACTACGAGCGCCAGTTTGCCGCCATTTGCGCGCCGGACCTCGAGGAACTCGCCAACCGCCTTTTCGAACGCCTCCGCGCCGCGCGTGGGTACAAGCGCCGGGAGATCAATCTGACGTGTGATGCGCCGAGCGCCACGTTGACCACGGTCGATTTCACCGTGGATGTGCTCTACGCGCCGGGGCCGGAAGACCCGGGGGATTTCCAGCTTTCGTATGATCTGCACACGATCCGGGACATCGGAGTCTTTGCGGATGGCAGCCTGAACGAGGTCTTTGCGGGGGTGTTCAACAAGGTGGCGTTCAGCTTTGCGGCGGCGGTGAAGATGGAGGAGGTGATCGATGAGTTGGAGGATGCCCCGGGCGGCGCGGCGAACCTGCGGTATCCGTCTGATTGCAGCGAATGTTTTCTGCGGCTGCCAGGGTTTGTGGGTGAGGTGAGGATCACGTCGCGGGCGTTGGAAGTGATCAGCCCGGCGGCCGCGGCGCCGGCAGAGTTGGTGCGGACGTTTGTGGAGGCTAGCGACGCGCTCTCGGCTAACCCGACGCTGGCTAAGCTGATACCACGCCGGTCTTAGGATGGACAGAATGGACGCGATGGACCAGAGGCAGGATTTTGTCCATCCAGTCCATAGCGTCCATAGCGTCCATTCTTTCTAATACCTACGCTCCCAGCCGCAGCCGTTCGTCTCCAGCCAGGATCTCCGCCAGCGCGGGCCATCCGGCGATGTCCATCGACTGAAAGCTCTGCAAATACACCGCCACGGTCTCCGCCGGATGCTTCCCCAGCACCGCATCGACCGCCGCGCGAAGCTGCTCCGGCGCCGGACTCTCGGGCAGCGCCTCAATGCCCCCTTTTTCGTCGTGCGCGATGCCCAGGGCATCCAGGAAATCACACAACAGCGCGGACTGTTCACCCATGAGCCACATCTGGATCAGATTCGCGGCGATCGGCTCGGCCGCCGGGCGGCTCAAGGCGCCTTGCAGCCAGACGAAACGCTCCTCCCGCGGTTTGCGCTCCACGAACACCGGACGCAATTTGCGCTGCGCCGCCAGCGTCTGGATCGCGGCCTTGAACGTTGGCTTTTCGCGCTCCAGCAGGTATCCGAAAACTTGCGCGGCCAGGGCCGGGGAAATGCGTTGGAAAATTTCAGAGGAATTCATGCGTGGCTTCAGAGAGGGGCCGTACCGTCCGCAACCGGCCGCCAAAGATCAATCGCAATGTTCCCCCGGGCTTTCATTTGCCCGCCTTTGACTTTGCGTTAGGCTCGGTTCGCCCATGCGCCAGTCGTCCCTCCTTCTCGTTTTCCTCGCGTTGATCGGCATCGCGCGCGCCGGCTCCGTCGACGATCTGGATCGCGCCAACGGCCTGCCCAACGCCAAACTCGGCGCCCCGCTCGAGTCGTTCCACGGCCTGACGCTCGTCGAGGACACCGGCCGCTGGCTGACCTACAAACCGCCCGGCGAAAAATTCTCCTACGCGGGATTTGAGGTCACCCGCATCCAATACAATTTCTTCAAAGGCCGACTGTATTCGATCAACGTCGACATCGACGGCAAGCGCAGCACGCGCGGCATCCTGAAATCGCTCGAGGCGGATTTCGGCCCGGTGCATAGCCTGGAAAAGCATCGTCTGCCCGGGACCGACACCGATCTCGAAGTGCGCGAATGGACCGGCCGCAAGGATTACCTCCTGTATAAAAGCGCCGCGAACTACGCCGGCGCCCAGATCACGTTTCTCGACAAGCCGACGTGGGATCAATTGCAAATCCCGCTCGAACAACGCAAACAGCAGTACCGCCAGATGCTCGGCGGCAGCTTCAGCAACGGCGATTTCTAGCTCACGGCGATCGCAGCCGTGATCACCGCTTTGAGCTGGAGATCGGGCACAGGCGTAAACCGGAGCGCGTCCGTGCCGAAGTATGCCTTCTGCGCAGTCGCATAGGCGTTGACGACGATCCGGTATTGCTTGCCCGGCTTAGGGTCAATTGCCGTGCCGTGCAGAAAATCGCCGATGCGGCGTTCGTACGGGAAATCGGCAAATTGATTCGTGCGCGGCAGGATGGCGCCCAGGAGGGTCTCCCCGTCCACCGTCGCCGCCGCGAGCCCGCCGTCGAAGCGCACGAATGCCGCGAGATCCACCGGCGTGATGTCGCCGGCCGGCAGGCCGTCGCCAAAGGTCGTGTGCCCGAGAAATGCGACGTCCGCCCCGGCCGCCTCCCGGATCGCCTCGCCGGCGAAGAGCACGGCTTTTTCCAGATTGAGCGGCCCGGCCAGGCGGCCGATGGGCCGGAGATCATCCGCCGTCAGCCACGCGGCCGACTGCTTCTTGATCAACGCACTCAAACTCGGGTCAGCCGTCGCATTGCGATCCAGCAACACGTCGCGCGCGCGCATCTCCGCTCCGCCCGCGTTGAACCGCACCTCGGCCACGGCAAACGCGTTGGACCACGCGCCGCTCTGCAAATGCAGGCGGCCGGGCTCCGAGTGCGTGAAGCGCAGATGCTCGTGGCCGCCATGGAGCAGACACGGCTGCCCCGCGCACGGGAGCACGGCCAGGTCGTCGGTGAACCGGGAATGGACCAGCGCCACGCGCAGATCAGCCCCTTCGAGCAACCCGCCGAGGTTTTTGCGCGCGTAATCCGCGGGCGCCGGGATCGCGTAGCACGCGCGGAATTTCTCCGGGTACGTGCCGAGGTTCGGCGTGCCCACGGCGGCGATGCGCACGAGCCTTTTGCCGTTCGCGACGCGGAATTCCTGGCCCGGTTTGCCGTAGGTCTCACCCGTGCGCGGGTCGACCATGTCGCTGAGCACGGTCGCGCCGCGTTTCGCGGTCTCCCGCACGAATTCCGCCGGGTCGAACAGATCGCTGTCGTGATTGCCGATGGTCACCGTGACGGGCGCGAGCCGGGCCAGCTCCTCGATCAACGCAAAATCGATCGCGCCCCCGCTGCGATGGGCCAGCACGTTGCCGCCCTCGAAGATGTCGCCGTTGATGACGATCCGCACCGGCGCGGCGCCTTCGTGCTCGCGGACGACGTCCCGCACCGCTGCCAGCAAGGCCGCGGTGTACGCGTACCCCGAATGGAGATCCGCCATGAGGATCAGCACCAGGTCCGGCGCTTCCCGCGAGGGCTCGAGGGCGCCCAGGACAGCGGCGGAGCTGGTAAGCATGACGAGTTGTTGGGCGAAGCGGCGACGGGAAATCATGGCCGGCCAATCCTTTCTGCGTCGGGTCTTACAAAAGGGCAATCCCTTTGTTGGCCCCGGGTTTGCGCGCGGCCAGCTTTTTTTGGGGGATGGTGATGCGGATTGGGAAAGCCGGTCATGTTGAGTGCAGCGAGGTATGAGCGGAGCCGAAACACCCTACTGACCCCGGATTGCGGGCGGTGGACTCCGGTCGGAGCTGCCCGGGCCGGAAAGTCAGTAAGGTCCTTCGGCGACGCTCGCAAGCTCGCTGCTCAGGATGACTGGTTTATAGGCTGACGGCGGACGAAAGTTTGGCCTTGGCTTGCGCGGCGAACGGCGAGTCGGGGTATTTTGTCACGATGGTATTGTAGGCCTCGCGGGCGCGCTTGGTTTGCGAGGCTTTGGTCGGGGCGTTAGGCGCGGAGGCCGTGTCGGGCAACCCGGCGGCCTGCTTCTCCAGCAGTTGCGCGCCCAGCCATAATGCCTCGGCCGCCTGCGACGATGCGGGATAAAACGCCTGCAATTTCAGGTACGTGTCGAGCGCGCCAATCTGCCCTTTGGCCTGCTGGATTTTGGCCAGCAGCATCATCCCGCCCGCGCGCGTTTCGAGCGGGGCGGCCGGTGATTTCGCCACTTCCGCCAGCAGCGGCATAGCCTGATCGGGCTTGCCTTGTTTAACGAGACTCTGCGCGATGCCGAGGTTGGCCTGCGGCGTTTTGGACGAACGCGGGTAGGTCTTCTTCAACGTCTCGTACGCCGCTGCGGCAGCGGCCAGATCGCCCTTCTTCTCCGCGACGGCGCCCGCGCCATACAGCACTATGGCCTGTGCATCCTGGACCTCCGGCGGCGCCTGGGCAGGCGACACGCCGGGCGGGACCGGGTAGTCGTTGGCCAGCTTCTGGAACACCGCCTCCGCGGCATCGGGATGATCGCCGAGCAGAAGCCCGCTGTATTGATCCAGGTCGGCCGGGCTGTAGACTACGGATGGGTCATACGCGCTCTGCATGTCGGAGAGCGCGGCGGCCGGATTTTTCTCCAGGGTCAGCGATGCGACGCGGAAAACAATCCGGCTCCGGGCCGCAGGCCGGTCAGAATTTTTGAGCGCGAGCGCGTCGAAGTATTCGCGCACCTGGTCGAAGGTCTTCAACCGCGCATCGATCAGGAGCCGCTGGCAGTCCAGAAGCGTCTGCAAACCCAGCGCGGTCGCGGGAGCGTCGGGGTAAACGTCGAGCTGCTTTTCGCTCGCGGCGATGCTCGCGCTGAGGTCCTTGGTCCACGCATCGCGCTGCGAGGCGCCGAGCACGATGTAGGCGCCCATTTGCCGGGCCGCGCGCAGCCAGAGCGCCGCGATCTTGCCCAAGGCCTCGGGCGCGGTAGGGGCGGCGGGCTGGCGGTCGATGAACTTCTGGTACGTGCCCGCCGCCAGCGCCGGCTGGTTGCCCTGGAGCTGGATCGCGGCGATGCGATCGCACGCCGCAAGGGCCTGCGGATCGTCCGGATATTTGTCGACAAACTCCGTGAGCGTTTTCACCACGTCGTCGAACTTCTTGTCGGCGATGTAGATATTGGCGCGCTGGAAATACGCGGAGGCGGCTTCGGGCGATTTCGCGAATTTTGCAATCACCTGGGCCAGGGACGCGAGCGCGGCCTCCTTCGCGTTAGAGGCGAGTTGCGCCTGCGATTGGGTGAGCAGCGCGGAGGCGGCCAGCCTGCTGTCCGGGTGCTTGGCGAGGAACGTTTTCAACTCCGCCAGCGCGCCGGGCGCATCGTGGTTTTGCAGGTCGACCCAGCCGACGAAGAACGCCGCATCCTCGGCTTCCGGGCGGTCGGCGAACGTGTCGCGGACCTTCCGATACGCGGCGAGGGCGCCCGGGAAGTCGCCCTTGTCCTTGAGCACCCCGGCGCGGGTCAGCTCGGCTGCGGCGACGAGTTCGCGCTTGGGCGACGTTCCCAGGAACCCGTCGATCGTCTGGAGCGCCTCATCGTACCGTTTTAGCGAGGCGGAGGTGCTCGCCTGCTGGAGCATGGCGACGTCGCGCAGATTGCTGTTAGGGTAATATTTCGTGAACTCCGCGAAGTATCTATTCGCGCGCGATGCATCGGGCGCCGCGCCGCCCATGAACATGGCGCCCATCACCAGCGGAAGATTTTCCGCGATGGGATCGCCGGCGTATTTGGCCTGGAACTTGTCGTACGCCGCCACCGCCTTCGCCGTGTTGTTCTGCCCGGCGTAGCTCAGCGCAATGAAACAGAGGACGGATTTTTCGTCGTCGGGCCGCGTGGCGACCGGGGCCAGGGTGTTCATCAGCACACGCGTCTCGTCGTAGCGATTTTGCTGATAAAAAACGGCCGCGCATTGCAGCCGGGCCGTTAGCACCGAGTCCTCCTTGCCTTGCAGGGAGGCCAGCTTGCCTTGCTCGCGCGAGATCCGGCTCTCGAGTTGGCGGAGGAGCGCCTTGTCGGCGGCGGGCCCTTTGCGCGCTTCGGCGAGCCGCTGGTCGCGCAAGCGGGCAATGCGAGCCGTCTGCGCCGCGATCATCGGCTCGCGCGGCTGCACCGCGCGATACGAAGCGAGCGCCTGGGCGAGAAGCGCAGGCTTCGCGCCCGGGGGCGAAGCCGCCGCCTGGGCGAGCAGGGTGGCGCCGAGCTGGTACTGGGCGTCGTTAACCAGGGCCGGGTCGGCCCGTTTGTTGATGACGCCGGCGAGGAGGGCGCGCGCTTCTTCGTAGCTCTTGATCGCGGCCGCGGCGGACTTGGCGAGGAGGATGTTCGCCTGCGAACCAATCGTCAGCGCGAGCAAGAAGGCGGTGTCGTCCGCGTTGTCGCTGCGGGGAAACGTCGCGATGCTCTGGCGCAAATCGCGTTCGGCGTCGGCAAAACTGCCGATCTGGTAGGCGGCGACCGCGCGGCCGTAGAGCGCGGTTTCCACCTCCGGGCTCTTGGGGAACTTCTGCATGAACGCGCCAAATTCCGCGATGGCCGATTCGTACCCCGGCTTGCGCCTGGCGTCGGCGGGCGGGAGGGCGCCGGCTTGTTGAGAGAGGACCTGTGGCAGGAGCGAAGAGGACAGTTCCTGCAACTCCGGGGGCGTGGCGGGATTGCCCAGTATCTTGCGCAACTGGTCGATGGCCGGTTGAAATTGCCCGGAGAAGAATCGGCTGTAGGCCAGGTGAATCTGTGCGTCGCGGGCGGACTCCGCGTTCGGATAACTGTTGAGGAGGCGTTCGTAGACCGCGGCGGCGTCGGGGTATTTGGCCTGGTCGAAGAGGAGGTTCCCCTGTCGGATCAGGTCGGCCGAAGGGTTCTGCCCCAGGAGCCCGAGCGGCGCGGCGAGGAGGCTGAAGACAAGGAGAAGCCGGCGAAACATGCGGAAAAGGGGAGGGGCGAGCAGCCGCCGTCCTTGCGAGGTGTGTCGTAACATGCCTTTTCCGGCCTTGCGAGCGCAATTTCGTTGCTCTAATGGGAGAGGTCTGCCCGCATGAACCCGCCCGACCGCCAACGCACCGCCGATCTCGCTCCGCTCTCCCCCGGCCGGCGCGTGTGGCTGTTGACCATCCTCGTGCTTTTGCCGTTCGCGCTGGTCTGCCTGCCGGCGGCCCTGGTGTATCATTTTTCCGCCCGGCAGGGGACATTCGCCTCCTGGGGCAAAGCGCGGGGCGAACCGGATGTCAGCGCCCTGCGCGGCTCGCTGGAACGCGCCGCGCAGAAAGACCTGCCGCCCCCCGCGAGCCTGGACGCCTCGGGCGTCGAGTTGCGCAGTTCGCCGGAACGCCTGGCGGCGCGTGTGGAAAAAGTCACCCAACTCGCGCATGATCTCGGCGGCTCGGCGGCGGAAGGGCTGCCAACGGGTGCGGACAAACATCTCTACGTCGAGTTGCCGGCCGCGCGCGCGGCGGCCTTCCGGCTGGCGGTCACGGGCGGTGAACTGCCGGCGCCGTTGCCCGCGATCGACGCCGCCGCGGGCAAGGAGCACATCGAGGTCATCATCCACACGGGGGACGAGTGAGCGGGCGGCGGGTGGCAGTCACCTTCGCGTTGCCGGATGAAGGGCGCGATTTTATCCGGCGGCTGGAGAATCGGTCCGCCGGGCGCGGACCGCTCGCGCCGATCACGGGAACACTTGGCGGCTGCGACGTGACGGTGGTCTTCACCGGGGTAGGCGATGGCGCGGATTGCCAGGAGCGATTGCAAACCGCGCTCGCGACGCGCCCGGAACTGCTGATCGCCAGCGGCTTCGGCGGTGGATTGACGCCCGGGCTGGCGGTGGGCGACATCGTCATCGGCGAAAATTATTCCGATCCTGGATGGGCGACGACTGCGTCCGAGTCGCTGGGGTGCCGCCGGGTCACGTTGACAACCCAGCCGCTTCTTGCCGAGACGGTTCTGGCCAAGGCGCAACTGGCGGCGGCGACCGGCGCCGACGCCGTTGACATGGAGACCGGCTGGATCGCCGCGCGGTGCCGAGCTGCGGGGATTCCGATGCTGTCGGTGCGCGTGATCAGCGACGCGTGGGATCAGGATTTCCCGGCGCCAGGGGCGGTGCTTTTCGATGTCGCCCGGCAGCGTCCGCGGTATGTCAGACTGCCGCTTTGGCTGTTGACTCATCCCTGGCGGATCGCGTCGTTCGTGCGATTCGTCCGCGGATTGACCCCGGCGCGCCAGCGGCTTGCCGTTGCGTTGGCGCTGGTTGTTGAAGGATGAAGGCAGAAGGATGAAGGCAGAAGGATGAAGGCAGAAGGAAAGCCTCCGATACTGGATTTCCTTCATCCTTCATCCTTCATCCTTCTGCCTTTGATCTTCCGCCCGGTCGCCACTAGCATCGCTCTCCCCATGACTCGCATCCTCTCCGGCATCCAACCCACTGGGGTCCTTCACCTCGGCAACTATTTCGGCGCGATGCGGCCGGCCATCCAGCTCCAGGAACAGGGCGAGGCGTTCTACTTTATCGCCGACTACCATGCGCTCACGAGCATCCAGGACCCGGCGCTTCTGCGGGAATACAGTCGCGGCGTGGCGCTCGATTTCCTCGCCTGCGGGCTCGACCCCGCGCGGGCGTGTTTCTTCCTCCAATCGGACGTCCCCCACGTCACGGAACTCGCGTGGATTCTCTCTACCGTGACGCCGATGGGCCTTCTGGAGCGTTGCCATTCGTTCAAGGATAAAACGGCGCGCGGTCTGGCGGCGTCGCACGGGCTCTTCGCCTACCCGGTGCTGATGGCGGCGGATATTCTTTTATATGACAGCGACGTGGTGCCGGTGGGCAAGGACCAGAAGCAGCATCTCGAGGTGACGCGCGACATTGGCGTCAAGTTCAACGAGATTTACGGCGAGGTTTTCAAGCTGCCGCAGCCGCGCATCCAGGAGGCGACGGCGGCCGTCCCGGGGCTCGACGGACAGAAAATGAGCAAGAGTTACCACAACACGATCGAGATCTTCGCCGAGGAAAAGGTTTTGCGAAAAAAGGTGATGGGCCTGGTGACCGACTCCACGCCGGTGGAGACTCCGAAGGACCCGGAGAATTCAACGATCCTGGCGTTGTACCGGCTCGTGGCGCCGCCCGAAGCCGTGGCGCAGATGGAGGGGGAATTCCGCGCCGGCGGGGTTGGGTACGGCGACTTCAAGAAGCGGTTATTCGGGGCGATTTGGGAATTCTTCGCGCCGATGCGCGCCCGGCGGGAAGAGATCCTGGCGGAGAAGGGTTACGTCGACGACGTGCTGGCTCACGGCGCCCGGCACGCGCGGGCAGCCTCGAACGCGGTCATGGCCCGGGTGCGCACCGCGGTCGGTCTGCGGCCGCATCCGTAAAGGGAACGGCCTTTTTTAACACAGAGGACACAGAGGACACAGAGGGGAAATGCACAGAGGCAGAGGAAGGCGGTGTTTTTGCCTCTCAATCCTCCCCCCATCCCCTCTTCTCTATGTCCTCTGTGCGTTTCCCCTCTGTGTCCTCTGTGTTAAAAAGGCCGCATGACCGCAATGGCCGCGAGGTCGTCCGTGAACGCCTCCCGCCCGGAGAAGCGTTCCAGCCGGCTGATGAGCCGGGTCAGGAAACCGCTCGCGCCGCCGTCCTGGTGCTGCGTCTCCAACACGATCCGCTCGAAGCCGGCAAAATCCATTCGTTCCCCGTCGGGCTTGACCATGTCGTAGTAGCCGTCCGTGAACAGAAAAAATCCGTCGCCCCGCGCGAGGGTCACCGGGTCCTCGGCGGCCTCGATCTCGGGTAATAGACCCAGAGGAGGGCATTGCGAACGGATGGCTTCCAGACCGCTCTGCGCCCGGGTCACCAGCAAGGGCGGGTGCCCCGCGCCCGCCACGCGGATTTCCCCGCTTTGAAGATCGACGGCCACTCCCATCGCGGTCAGCAACAAGCGCCCGCGGAAATTCGCGTGAAACTCGGCGTTCACCGTCCGCAGGATCTCCGCCGGCGAACTCTCCGCGGCCGCGGCGTGGCCGAAGAGCAACTTCGCCAACGCCGTCAGCAGCGCCGCCGAGGCGCCGTGCCCGGTGGCGTCCGCGATCCAGAAAAAGAGCCGCCCGTCCGGCAGCCGCGTCCAATCGTAAATGTCGCCCCCGACCTGGATGACCGGCTGATAATACGACGCAAAATCCCAGCCCGGCGCCGCCGGCAGCTTCTGCGGGATGATCGTCTGTTGCGTGAGCCGCGCCGCCTCGAGATCGCGCTCGAGATCGGCCCGCCAATCGGCCAGCGCCTGGTTTTGTTGCTCGAGTTGCTGGCGCAGGGTCCGCAGGCGGAGCTGGGTGCCGATCCGCGCCATCAGCACCGCGGCGTTGACCGGCTTGGTGACGAAGTCGCTGGCGCCCGCCTCCAGACAGAACACCTCCTGCTCCTCGCCCGACATCCCCGTCAGCATGATGATCGGCACCTGGGCCACCGCGCTCTCGGGGTGCGCCCGCAGGCGCCGGCAAAGTTCCGCGCCGTTGATCCCGGGCATCGCGTAGTCGAGCAGCACGAGCGACGGCGGCTGCGCCTCGATCGCCTTCAAGGCGTCCTCGCCGCTCGCGGCCTGGCGGCAGGGGTAGCCCCCATTTTCCAACGCGCGCACGAGCAGGCTGCGGCTCATCCGTTCGTCGTCGACGATGAGGATTTCATCGGGGGATTCACTCGCGCTCATGGGAGGGCGCCGACGATCCGAAATGCGGGCGGGAGGGA
>CAXUAZ010000047.1:13721-21530 GCA_964249195.1 uncultured Chthoniobacterales bacterium | reverse complement strand
GGCGCCGGTCGTGAGCAAGCCGGCGCGGCGGCGCGTCGAATCGGCGCCGGTGAAGGTCGTGGAGCCAGCGGCCGCCCCCGAGGCGGAGGAAACCAGCATTCTCGATCTGATCGCGCGCGGCCGGACGGTCATCGTCACTGAACTCGACCCGCCCAAGACCATGGAAATGGACCGGTTCCTCGCCGGGGCCAAGGCGCTGACCGACGCCGGCAGCGACGCTATCACCCTCGCGGATAATTCCCTGGCCATCCTGCGCGTCAGCAACATGGCCGCCGGCGCGCTCCTCAAGCAACGCCACGGCATCATGCCGCTGCTGCACATCTCCTGCCGCGACCGCAACCTGCTCGGGCTCCAGAGCGAACTCATGGGCCTCTCCGCCCTTGGCATTCGCCACGTGTTGCCGCTGACCGGCGACCCGGCGAAGGTCGGCGATCATCCCGGCGCGAAGTCGGTTTACGACGTCACCAGCGTCCAGCTCCTCGGTATCGTCAAACGGCTCAACGAAGGCTTCAATCACGTCGGCAAATCGATCAAGAAACCGACGCGCTTTGTGAGCGGCTGCACGTTCAACCCCAACGCGAAGCACCTCGACGCGCAAATCGCGCGCCTCGAGCGCAAGATCGCCGCGGGCGCGCAGTACGTCATGACCCAGCCCGTCTTTGACACGGCGCTGGTGGAGACCGTCGCCAAACGCACGGCCGCGCTCGGCGTGCCGATCTTCATTGGGGTCTGGCCGCTGCTCAACGGGCGCCAGGCGGAGTTTCTCCACAACGAGGTGCCCGGCATCCTTATCCCGGATGCCGTCCGCGCGCAGATCGCCGGCAGGGAAGGCCCGGAAGGCCGCGCCATGGGCGTTGCCCTCGCCAAAGAAGTCTGCCGCGCAGTGCTCGGCCATTTCCCGGGCGTTTATCTCATCACGCCCTTCCTGCAGTATGAGACGACCGTGGAGCTCGCGCAGTTCGCCCGCGGTTAAAAAAACCCCGCGTGAACTCCACCCTTCCGCCGCCTCCCGCGGCCTTCCGCCCGGCCCGCGCCGTCGCGGTGCAGATCGGCGCGCTGGCGATCGGCGCGGGCGTGTTGCTCGTTGTCAGCCGGCTGTATCCGCTCGACCGCTTTGTGGGTTGGATGCGGCTGAACGTTGACCGCTACGAACCGTGGAGCGCGGTCGGCTATCCGTTCCTCCACGCTACTTGCAATCTGCTGCTGCTGCCGGCCGGGGTGCTGGTGGTGGGCAGCGGGTTTTTCTTCGGGGTCTGGAAGGGGTTCCTCCTCGCGCTGACGGGCCATCTGCTGGGCGCGGCAGGGGCGTTTGGGATCAGCCGCACGCTCGGCCGGGGGCTCATCGAGCGCCATCTCGCGTCGCGTCCGCAGTGGCAGGCGCTGGATCGCGCGATCGAGCGCGAGGGTTGGAAGATCGTTTTCCTGAGCCAACTCAGCCCGCTGTTTCCCACGAGCCTCTTCAACTACTGCTACGGCCTCACGCGGCTGCGGTTTTGGCCCTGCATGTTGTGGATCGGGGTGGGCTGGTCGCCGGGCATGTTGCTCTACGCCTACCTGGGCCAGCTCGGGCAATTTGGCTGGAAAATCTGGCAGGAAGGCGCGCGGCCCAGCGCCGCCCAGTACGCGGGCTGGATCGCCGGCCTCTTGGCGACGATCGGGATCACGATCGCCATGGCGCACCTGGCGTCGCGCCTCCTGCTCGAAGCCCGCGCCCGCGGCGCGGCAGGCCAATCCCCGCGTTGACAGCCCGTTGCCGGGTGATAGTCTCTCCTTGTCCGCGCAACGTCAGGAAGCCCCCCAGACTTTTGACGGCGCGCGTTTGACCGCTCGCGATGATCCTGGATCCCTCTGGAAAAACGGTGGCGTCAATCCATCTGGATTACGGCGCGGATTCCGCGGATTTCGATTTTCAAAACCTGCACATCTGCACGCGCGGATTGCGGATGAAAACGCGTTGGTGTTTCGCGCCCGGGGCCGAGTTGAGCGTGAATTTCCAGATCACCGAGCCGCCGCCTTCCAACGCCGCACGGCTCTTGAAAACCCAGGGCGTCGTCGTTGATTGCGACCCGGCGGAGGACGGTGAGGGTTTTCAGGTCACGATGGTTTTCCTGGAGGTGACCGACGATATCCTGACCGCCATTCGCGACCTCGCCGCTGACGGTGTCCACGCCGGCTTCTGATTACGAGCGCCTACTCGCACAACACCGCCTGCTCCACCTCTTGCAGCAGCTCCGAGATGCTGTACGGCTTGCTCACCACCCCGCAGAACCCGTATTCCCGATAGTGACTCATGATCGGGTCCTGCGAATACCCGCTGGAAACAATCGCGCGCACTTGCGGATCGATCTCCAGCAGACGGCCCATGGCGTCCATCCCGCTCAAGCCGCGCCGCACCGTCAGATCGAGGATGATCACCAGATAAGGATCGCCCGCCGCCCGCGCCGCCACGAACTTGGCGATCGCTTCCTCGCCGTCCAGGGCGGAGTCCACGTCGTACCCGTTGCGGGTGAGGAGTTCGGTCGCCAGTTCGCAGATGGGCGGCTCGTCGTCCATGACGAGCACCCGCCCTGCGGAGGGTCGCCGGGCGGTGCGGGCGGGCGGCAGCACCGACCAGCTCGGGATCTCCGCATGAGCCCGCAGGTTGGACAATGGCGGCCGCTCCGCCAACGGTGCCGTGGGCTCGTCCGCCTCCATCGGCAGCGCCGGCAGATAAAGATGGAACTCCGTGCCTGAACCCGGCTTGGAATCCACCGTCATAAATCCATCGTGATTTCGCGCGATCAGGAAGCAGGTCGCGAGACCCAGCCCGCGCGCGTTTTCCTTCGTGGAGAAGAACGGCTCGAAAATGCGCGTGAGATGTTGCTCCGGGATGCCCACCCCTTCGTCGCGCACGCTCAGGTGCACGTAAGCACCCTCCGGCAGCGGGAGCGTGTTGGCGCCGTCGAGCACCACCGGCTCGCCGCGCAGGTAGACGGCGCCGCCGGGCGGGCTGGCCTGCACGGCGTTGGTGAGCAGCTCGTACAGGAGCTGGTGGATCTGCTCGGCGTCGGCGTTGACGTTGGGCAGCGGGGCGGTCCAATTCAGCCGGTAAGCTCCCTCCGTCCCCTGCATGATGAGGCGCGCCGACTCCCGCACGAGCGGCTCGAGGGCAAGCGGTTTCTTCGTCGGCAATCCCCCGCGGGCAAACGCCAGGAGCTGCCGGGTGAGATCCTTCGCGCGCAGGCACGCCTTTTCCGTGTCGACCAGCCGGCGCAACGCCGCGTCTCCCGGCGCGAGGAGGATCTTGGCCAGCGACAGATTGCCCATGATGACCGTGAGCAGGTTGTTGAAATCGTGCGCAATGCGCGCCGCCAGTTGGCCGAGGGATTCCTGCTTGTTGAGCTTGAGGAGTTCCTGCTCGGTGCGCCGGCGCGCGGTGATGTTGCGGAAAACGAGCACCACCCCTTGCGGATCGCCCGCCTCGCCGGTGATCGGCGCCGCGCTCGCCGCCACGATGAACTCGACGTTTTCCCGGCTGCGCAGGATGGTGTTGCCGGTGACCGGCAGGTGGCACTCGCGGCGTTCGAGCAAGGCCCGCAACGCCGGGCTTTCCACCGCGCCCCCCGTGGCCTCGTCGATGAACCGCAGGCAATCGTCGAGCATGGCGCCCACGATTGTCTCGCGCTTGAGCCCGGTCAGCCGCAACGCCGCTTCGTTGACCTCCACCACTCGGCTGAAGAGATCCGTCGCGATGACGCCCTCCGCGATGCTGCGCAACGTCACCGCCAGCCGATCGGTCTCGGCCGCCAGCGCGCGGCGGGTCTCCCGGGTTTCCGTGATGTCACGGGAAACGAAGACGGCTTGTTCCTCGGCCGGCGTCGCGCCCGGGGGCAGCACGGCTTCCACCGGCTTGCCGATCGTCTCCATCCAGCGCCAGCTCCCGTCCCGATGCCGCACGCGGTAGGTGCATTCGTAGGGCATCCCGCCGACAATGCACTCGCTGAATTTCTCGACCACGGCATCCACGTCGCTCTCGTGGATGAGGGTGGCAAAATTCTTGCCGAGCAGTTCCTTGGGCCGGTAACCGAGCGCCTGGAGGTGGTTCGGGCTGACGTAGGTGTACACCCCGTGTTGCGACGTTTCGCAGATCAGATCGAGCGTGTTCTCGATCAGGAGCCGGTACCGCTGCTCGCCGCGTTGGGAGACGTCGCAGGCCTGGCGCAGACGGCGATTTTCTTCCAGCAAATCGCGATTGGCGTCGCGGAGTCGGTCAACTTCTTGCATCGGATCGTCCATGTGAGGCGCGGAAGGAGGGATAGCAATCGCCAAGCCATCGACGGCCTTGGAATGCTCTCGCACGCCTGCAATAGTATCCCAGTCCACGGCGGTTTGTCGCCTGCGCGCATGATTTATCTCGATGTCACGAGTTCCTGCAAGTCACCGGTCAATTCCGGGGTGCAGCGTGCGGTGCGGGGCATCTTCCGCAGCCTCGGGCAGGCGGGAGCGCCGGTGACGCCGGTGGCGTGGGACGCGCGGCTGGGATCGTATTGCACGCTTTCGGGGAGGGAACGCGGGTTCCTGGAGGCGCCGTTTCGCGCGGGCCGGCAGGCCGAGGCGGAGCCGGGGCGGCGCGCAAATCCGGCGGGGGTTTTCAGCCAGCTCGCGCGCGCGGTCCGACGGCGTGGGGCGCGGATCGATCTGGCCGCGCTGATGAGCGCGCGCGACACGTTGTTCGTGCCGGAGATTTTCCAGGATAATCGCGTGGCATTCCTGCGGGCGTTCCCCAGGCGTAAGGTGGCGGTCTGCCACGACGCGATCGCCTGGCGCCGCCCGGAGATCACCCCGGCCGCGAACGCGGCCGGGGTGCGCGATTACCTTGGCGCCCTGGACACGATGAATGCGGTGATCGCCGTCTCCGCGGAGACGCGCGACGAGTTGCGGGCCTTCTGGGTCGAGGCGGGGCACGAACCGGCGCCGATCACCGTGCTCGGCTGGCCGGTTGATCACTCCGGGAAGGCGCGGCCCGCGGCGCCCGCGCCGGAGAGTCCGCGCATCCTGTGCGTCGGCACGTTCGAGCCGCGTAAGAACCACCTGGCGTTGCTCGAAGCGGCTCGCCGGCTTTGGGACGCGGGCGCCCACTTCGAATTGACCCTAATCGGCCGCACCACGCCCGGGCACGGCGCTCTGGTGGTCGCCGCAATCGAGAAATTGAAAGCGGCCCCGGTGCATTGGCTGCGCCACGTGGACGACGCCACGTTGGAAGAAGCGTACGCAGCATCGTTGTTCACGGTTTTCCCGTCCCTCGCCGAAGGCTTCGGCCTGCCAATTCTCGAGAGCCTCTGGCACGGCCGCCCCTGCATCTGCGGCGCGAACGGCGCGCTTGGCGAGACCGCCGCCGGAGGAGGTTGCCTGCTCGTCGACCAAACCCAACCCACCGCCCTAGCCGCCGCGATGGAACGCCTTCTCAACGACCCCGCCTGCCTTCGCCGCCTCACCGCAGAAGCGTGCAGTCGGCAATTCTCAACCTGGGCCTCCTACGTCCCTTCGGTCCTTTCCGTCCTTTCGGTCCCTTAAGTCCCTTCAGGCGCGGTTTCCCGGCTGGCGGCGCTCTCGCCAAAAAGCTGCGCGATCACCTCCTCCACCGGGCGCTCCTGGACGCTGATGTCCCGCACCGGATAGGCGTCGAGCACCCGGCGGCACACCGCCGCCACCTCCGCGCGGGGGATCCGCAGCCGCACGGTCAGATCGGTCTGCTCCACGATCTCGCCCATCCCCGCAAAACTCCGTGCCGCGTCGCGCTCGGTAAATTCCAGATCAAGCAGCTTGTCCTTGGAAAACCGGTCCACGATGGCATCCAGCGGTCCATCGTACAGGATGCGGCCGCCATCGATCACGATCACGCGCGCGCACAATTCCTCGATGTCCTGCATGTAGTGGCTGGTGAGCATCGTCACGATGGGCTGCCCGGCCTTGTACGTGCGCAGAAACTCCCGCACCTTCTTCTGGCTCACGACATCCAGGCCAATCGTGGGTTCATCGAGAAATAACACGCGCGGGCCGTGCAGGAGCGCCGCGATCAGCTCCATCTTCATCCGTTCACCGAGGCTCAACTCGCGCACCATCACGCCCATCTTGTCGGCCACGTCCAGCAGCTCGGTCATTTCGCCAACCACGCGGCGGAACTCCGCGGGCGCGATGCCGTAGATGGCGCGGTTGAGTTCCAGCGACTCCCGCGCGGGCAAGTCCCACCAGAGCGCGTTCTTTTGCCCCATCAGGAGGCTGAATTGACGCTTCATCGCGTCCTTGCGTTCCGACGGCACGAACCCCAGCACGCGCGCCTGGCCGCTGGTCGGATAGAGCAACCCGGAGAGCATCTTGAGCACGGTGGTTTTCCCCGCGCCGTTGGGCCCGAGGAAGCCGACGAATTCGCCGTCTTCGATGGTGAACGACACGCCGTCGACCGCGCGGGTCTCGTCGTATTGCCGCTTGCCGAGTCCCTTGATGGCGCCCCAGATGCCCTGCTCCTTGCGGTAGGTGCGGTAGACCTTGGTCAGGCCTTCGACTTCGATGACGCTCATGGGGGAAGGGACAAGACAAAGGTGCAAATTTCAACTTTCCGCGTGTATTCTCCACGCATGCGCCGCGTCATCCACTGGTTCCGCCGGGATCTTCGACTCACGGACAACACCGCGCTCGCCGCGGCGGCTGAAGCGGCAGAAGAAGTGCTTTCCGTTTACATCCTGAGCGAATGGAAGGGCACGCACCATTGGACCGGACCCAACCGGCAACAATTTCTCTGCGACTGCCTGCGCTTGCTGACCGATGACCTGGAGCGGATCGGCGGCCGATTGATCATCCGCCGCGGCGCCGCCGAGGACGCCCTCAAGACGCTGATCGAGCAAACCGGCGCGGAAGCCATTTATTTCAACCGCGATCCCGATCCGTTTGGCCGCGCGACCGAGACCCGGGTCGAAGCCATGGCGCGCAAACGCGGCGTGACCGTTTCCTCGCATCAGGACGTCACGATGCACGAGCGGGACGAGGTCCTCTCGGGCGCCGGCAAGCCGTACCGGGTCTACTCCCCGTACTTCAACGCCTGGGACAAACTCGAGCGGCGCGACCCCGGCCCCAAGCTCCGGCGCCTGACGACCCCGGCCCGCATCGAAAGTCTCCCGCTGCCGACGCTCGCGCATTGGGGATTGCAACCCTCCAACGCCAAAACGATCGAGCCGGGCGAGGCGGCGGCGCGCAAACGGCTCGACCGTTTTATCGAGCAGATCGCGCCCGATTACGTCACCACCCGCGAACGAGTCAGCGACGGCAACTGCTCGCGCTTTTCGCAGGACCTGCGTTGGGGACTCCTCTCCGTGCGGGAAATCCTGGCGCGGACCAGGGAAGCGGTCGAAGCGTTTCCGGCGAGCGCGGCGAAGTTCACCCGCGAGGTGGCATGGCGGGATTTCTACATGCAGATTCTGTTTCACTTTCCGGAGGTGCTCGATCGCGAGTTCAATCCGGCGATGCGCGATCTGCCGTGGGAGAAATCGAGCGGCGAACCATTCCGCCGCTGGTGCGAGGGGGAGACCGGCTTCCCGATCGTCGACGCCGGGATGCGGCAGCTTGCGTCGACGGGTTTCATGCACAACCGGCTGCGGATCATCGTCTCGATGTTCCTCACCAAAGACCTGCGGATCGACTGGCGCGCCGGCGAGGCGTTCTTCATGCGGCAGCTCGTCGACGGCGAGATCGCCAACAACAACGGCAACTGGCAATGGAGCGCCGGGGTCGGGGCCGACGCCGCCCCGGAGTTCGGCATACAGAAACCAAAGACGC
>CAXUAZ010000047.1:0-13711 GCA_964249195.1 uncultured Chthoniobacterales bacterium | reverse complement strand
CCCGCGGGCCGCCGGGGCTCCCCACAACACCCCGCCCAACGGCCAAGGCGGCCCCGGCGGGGGCCCCGCCGCCGCCCCGTATTTCCGCATCCAGAACCCATGGACGCAATCGGCCAATCACGACCCGAACGGCGCCTTCATCCGCCAGTACCTCCCGGAGTTGCGCGATGTCCCGGTGGAGCGATTGCATGCCCCGCCCGCCAGCGGCAGTCTCGCAAAAGGCTATCCGGCGCCGATGGTGGATCACAAAACGGAACGGGAACGGACGCTGGACCTCTTCAAGCGCCATCTGGCGAAGTCACGCGTCTGATTTTTAGACAGAATTAACAGAATTTAACAGAATTGGCAGAGCGGAGGATCCGTTCGCTTTTCCCTAATTCTGTAAAATTCTGTTAATTCTGTCCAAAATTCTGCGAGACTCCGCGGTCCGATGCAACCCCTTCCCGGCTTCCGCGATTTCTACCCCGCCGACGCCTCGGCGCGCCAATATCTGTTCGCCAAATGGCGTGAGGTCGCCCGCCGTTACGGTTTCTCCGAGGTCGACGGCCCCACCCTGGAACCCATCGAGCTCTACCGCAAAAAGAGCGGCGGTGAACTGCTCGGCCAACTCTTCGATTTCACCGACAAAGGCGGCCGCGAAGTCGCCCTCCGCCCCGAGATGACCCCTACCCTCGCCCGCATGATCGCGGCCGTGGACAAACAATACAAAAAGCCGCTCAAGTGGTTTTCCATCGCGAACTTCTTTCGCTACGAAAAACAGCAAAAAGGCCGCCTGCGCGAGTTCACCCAGCTTAATTGCGATCTCGTCGGCGAAGCCTCTCCCGCCGCCGACGCCGAGATGATCGCGTTCGCCATCGACCTGATGCGCGCCTTCGGCCTGACCAAGGACGATTTCTACGTCCGCATCAACGACCGCAACGTCTGGCTCGACTTCCTTTCTGCCCGCGGCATTCCCGCCGACCGCGCCCCGGAGTTCTTCCAGATCATCGACAAACTCGAACGCGACAAACCGGAAGCAACCGACGCCAAGCTGCAACCCTTCAACGTCACCCGTCCCGAGCTCGACGCCTTCCTCGCGCGCCCTGCCTCCGAGTTGGGCGGCTCCCTCGCCGCGCTGGAAACCGACCTCACCGACCGCGGCCTGCGCGATTTCGTCGAGTTCGACCCCAAGATCGTCCGGGGCCTGGCGTACTACACGGGCGTCGTCTTCGAGGTTTTCGACCGCGCCAAAAAGTCCCGCGCCCTAGCCGGCGGCGGCCGTTACGACGAACTCATCGGCCTGCTCTCCGACGGTGCCGTGAACTTGCCCTCTCTTGGGTTTGCCGTTGGCGACGTGACCCTGCTGGACCTCCTCCGGTCAATCTCCCACACGGCCGCCGCGATGGCCGCGACCGCGCCAGAGATCTACGTCGTGATCGCCGACGAACCACACCGCCCCCAAGCCCTCAAGTTGATCGGCCAACTCCGCGACGCCGGCCGCTCCGTGGATTTTCCACTCACCGCGCAAAAAGTAGGCAAACAATTTCAAACCGCCGAAACTCTCGGCGCGAAGCACGCGTTGGTCATTGGCGCCGAGTGGCCGCAGTTAAAGATCAAGGTCCTCGCTACGCGAGAGGAACGCACCGCCCCTAGCGAAGTCGAGACTCTGCTCGCGGCGCTATAACGCCGGCGCTGAGCCGCTGTTCCGTTCTCTGGAAAGCGATGCTATTCTCGTTCTTCGCTTGTCTCTCGCGATGTCACATGACATAAATATCATGTGAAAGCGACGATCACCGAACGCGGACAAGTCTCCATCCCGGCGCAGTTGCGACGTGAGAGGCATCTTGAGGCTGGCCAAACGGTCATCTGGAGCAAAGTATCCGCTAGCGAATGCCGCCTGATCGCCATCCCGCCGACGCTGAATAAGCCTGACCCGGTAGCCGCCCTCGGGTTCGCCGGGCGACATGACTTGGGAAGCGGTTCGACCGAGGCATGGATGAAGGTGCTGAGAGCCGACGAAGAGGATTAGCCCATGGCGTGGGTGGTCGATACCTCGGTCCTGTTGGACGTTCATTTGGGCGATCCCGTTTTTGGATTACCCTCCGCCAGATGCCTGGCGCAATACCTCGAAGATGGATTGATCCTTTGCCCGGGTCACCTACATTGAACTCGCCCCGGCGTTCGGCGGCAAGAATGACCTGCAGCAAGCCTTTCTGCGCGAGGCTGGAGTCGGTTGTCTCGAACCATGGATTTGGCAGGATACCGTGGAAGCCCACCGACTCTGGACGATCCACATTGCAAAGAGGCGCACCGGCAGTCAATTGAAACGCCCGTTGGCCGACATCTTCATCGAAGCATTTGCCAGGCGCTTTGAGGGTCTTATGACCTGAAACCCGAAGGACTTTACCAAAGTGCGCGTCATCACCCCGTCGCCGTAGGGCGCATGAGTCAGATCCTCGGGCCCCTCCCCGAGATCGTACGAGTGTGACAATCCGTGCTGTTGCGGGTTGCAATCCACAATCTGTGGGTGGAACGTCCGCTTGTATGACAACTTCGATTTTGTCACCCAAATTTCAGATCGTTATCCCAAGGGAGATTCGGCGAACGTTGCAGCTTCAACCAGGACAACGGGTTGCGGTCACCACAAGCGGAGGGCGGATTGAACTCACGCCCATTCTGCCGCCGGAAAGACTGATCGGCTTACTGAAGTCGGACCAGCCTCTGCAATTCGAGCGGGAAACTGATCGCGGACTGTGAAAGTCGAGGCGGACTCTGGCCATGAAACCCGCGATTTTGGATTCTTCCGCATGGATTGAGTTGCTGAGTGAAGGACCTAATACCGTTTATTTCCGGCCGATCTTGATGCGTCTTCCAGACCTTCTTGTCCCGACCATTATCATCAGCGAGGTTCGCAGAGTCATTCTCCGGCAGCGGAGCGAGCCGGAGGCGGACGCGGTCACTCGCGCCATGTGCTCGGGCGAAGTCATCCCGCTCAGCGCAGAGATCGCGGTCGCTGCCGCCGACCTTTTTTCCAGCTTTCGACTTCCGTTGGCAGATTCGATTATCTACGCCACCGCGATCAGCCACAACGCCGTGCTGTGGACCCAGGACCAACACTTCGATGGGCTTCCGCACGTCAAATTTTTCGCAAAATCCTAGCGCGCCCACCTTGATCAAGGAAGCGGCCGAGCGGCAGTTTTTTTAAGCGGCGCCATTGGTTTGATGGACGCACCGGAATCAGCGCGATCCCTTTCCCGATTATCTTCGGTATTGCTGCGATGCAACGCGTGCCTTGAGGGATCTTGTGACATCGCCACAAACCCGAAATATCTCGAAGACTTCGGCCAGTGAGCGAGGTCGTTATCGCCTATACCGGACCGCTCGTTGCCTTCCTCGCCCGGCAGGCGGAGCACCACCGCTGGGCCTGCGCGACCATCGCGACGCTTCGGCCGCCCCTGTTTACCTGCGAACCAGTGATCGCCGAAGCCGCGCACATTTTGCGTCGACACGGCTTCGACGCAGATCCATTGCTTGCGTTGATCGAACGGGGAGTGCTCCAGATCGCCTTCTCCCTTGAAAGCGATCTCGCCCCGCTCCGCCAACTCATGCACCGCTACCGCGACCAACCGATGTCGCTCGCCGATGCCTGCCTCGTCCGCCTCGCTGAACTCCATGACAAGCCTCGCGTTTGGACCTTCGACTCCGATTTCCGCATCTATCGCCGCCGGGCGGTTGGTTATTCCTACGCTGATGCCAACTGGATAGAATGATTTGATCTACTCCGCCGTGTCTCATTTCCGTTGACGGCATACAGCCTGCCCGGTATTCTTGACGCATGAGGGCCATTCCCTACACGGCGGCGCGCGAACAACTTGCTTCCACGATGGAGGAAGTCGTCGCCGATCATGCTCCCGTGACGATTACACGCAATGGCAGTGGCGCGGTGGTCATGCTGTCGCTCGCCGACTACGAAAGCATGGAAGAAACCGCCTACTTGATGAGCAGTCCAGCCAATGCGCAGCGGCTGAACGAGTCCATTTGCGCGCTCGAAAGTGGCCAGGGAGCCCCCTTACTTCCGTTCCAGCGCCTTTAACCAACCCGCGATCCGCTCGCGCTGCGCTTCGTTGCCGTTGTCCTGGAAGATATAGAGTAGATTCGCCAGCACGCGGATCAGGATCATCCGCGAGCTCGCCGGCTCCAGGTAGGCCGGTTGAAATGCCAGCTTTTGCTTGCGCAGGATCGCCTCGCAATCCGCCTGCATCAGGATCTTCCCGCGATGAAACGGATCAAACAAAATATCCCCGTGCCGCACGATGAAATGCCCCGGCAAATTGATCCCCTCCACCTTGATCCCCGCCCGCCGCGCCACCACGATATATAGAATCGCCAACGAAATCGGGATGCCCAGCTTCGAATCGATCAAACTCGGCAAAAGCGAATTTTGCACCTCGTAATATTGATCCGAATTGCCGCGAAACCCGAGGTCGCCGGCCAGGTAATTTGTCATCACCGCCACCCGCTCGCGCGTCGAAATGCAACTCCCCGTCAGCCGCGTGAGCTGCCGGCCCCAGATGTCGAGCTTGCGCAGGTAATGTTCCGTCTCCACCCCGGGCAAGAAGATGCGCGCCAGCAGCCAGCACGCCTCCTCAATGTTGCCGTCGTCGGGAAAGAGGTGGCAGAGCAGCGAAAAATCGTCGAAGGCCCCGCGGCTCTCGATTTCCGCCAATACCTCGTGGGCGTGGGCGCTCACGGTGGCGTCGTCGACCGCCGCCAGGTCGCGCAGGTGGCCGATGCTGTCGGAGCCGCCTTCCACGAGCTGGCTCTTGAGCAGCAGCACCGTGTCCGGATCGTTGTCGCGCAGCAAGCGCACAATCGCTTCGTGTTGCTCGTACATAGACGGGGGAAGTTTCTTTTGTATCCCGCCCGCTTTTCGAATGCAAGACCAGAGTCAGGCCGCTTCCGTCGAGACGTCGTGGAGAACGCCCGGTGCGCAGCGCACGGTGAGCGTCATCGGCCGGCAGCACACCGAGCAGTCGTCGACCGAATCGTAATCGCCCTGCGACGTATCGATCACCAACGGGAACCATTCGCCGCAATACGGGCACTCAACGTCCGTCTCGACGAGCAGTTCCATTGCCTACAGTGCGACCGGCTGCGGCAGCTTCAGGCGCGGCGCGTCGCTCCAAAGGTCTTCCAACGCGTAGAAATCCCGCTTGTCCGTATGGAAGATGTGCACGAGCACCGACAGGTAATCCATTACGACCCACTGGCTGACCGGGAACCCGTCCACCGCCACCGGGCGCACGTCGAAATCGTCGCGCAACCGGTCGCGAATCTCCCCGGCGATCGCCTGGAGTTGCGGCTCGCTCGAGCCCGAGCAGATTACGTAAAAATCGGTGAACGTCGAGATGCCCCGCAGGTCGAGGACCACGAGATTTTCCGCTTTTTTGTCCGCGGCGAGGCGGGCGCATTCGCGGGCTAATTCTTCGGGGGCGATGGGATGACTCCTCGGTAAAGTTGCTGGGCGTCGATGATTTGGGCCACGGGGTCCGGCACTAGATAGCGGATGGAGCGCCCGCTCGCAACCCGCATTCTGATGTCGGTCGACGAGATGTCGATCACGCGGTCGAGCGTCGGGAAGCCGGCAGGGACCGGCGCCTCCGCGGAGTGGCGGCGGCGAAAGACGACGAATTGCACGATCGCGCGCAGCTCTTGGATTCGGTGCCAGGTGGGCAACGCGCGCACGTTGTCCTCGCCGATCAGGTAAAAGATTTCCGTGCCGGGCGCAAGCCGCTCCCTCAACCGCGCGACCGTGTCGAACGCATACGACGGCCCGTCGCGGCGCAGCTCGCAATCATCCGCGCGGAACGCCGGCTCCTCCGCGATGGCCGCCTGCACCATGGCCCAGCGCGCCTCCATTGGAGCGCTCGGCGCACTCGTCAATTTGTGCGGCGAGATGGCTGCGGGAATGAAAATCATCCGCGCGAGCCCGAGTTGCTCCACGGCATCGCGGGCGAGGATCAAATGCCCGACATGAACAGGATCGAACGTGCCGCCGTAAATTCCGATCCGCTCCATTGAGGCGTCAATTTAGGGGGTGGGCGTTATTTTTACCACAGAGAACACAGAGGAGGATCGCACAGAGGACACCGAGAACTGAATTTAGGAAATCCACCTCAGCATTCCTCTGTGCCCTCGGTGCGATTCCCCTCTGCGTTCTCTGTGTTAAATGCACGGCAACGTTGGACACCGGGGAGGTCCAGGCTTCTACTGGCACTCTTTTTCTATGGATTCCCTTGGCCAATTGCTCCTCGTCGGCCTGCCCGGGCCGGAACTCGACTCCGCCACCGCGGCCATCCTGCGCCGCGTGCAGCCGGGCGGTTACATCCTCTTCACGCGCAACATCGCGACCGCCGCCGGCCTGCGGAAACTCCTCGATGATCTGCGCGACCTGAGCGTTGTCGAGCCGATCATCACGATCGATCAGGAGGGCGGCCGCGTCTCTCGTCTCAAAGCCGTGGGCAACGAGCCGCCGAGCGCCAGCCAGCTCCGCGCGCTCAATGACGCCGATCTCATCCGCCGCCACGGCGACATCACCGGGCGGCTTCTGCGCCTCTTCGGGTTTAACCTGGATCTTTGCCCCGTGCTGGATGTGTGCGTCGACGGCAACGAGGACGTCGATAACTCCCTGCGCGGACGTTGCTACGGCGTGGATGTCGAACAAACCGTGCGGCTCGCTGGCGCCTTCAACGCCGGATTGCGCGGCGCCGGGATCGCGAGTTGCGGCAAACACTTCCCTGGGTACACCGCGGCCCGGGAAGACGCGCACCACGTCCTGCCCGTGATCAACCGCACGCGGGCCGAGCTCGACGCGCTGGAGCTGGCGCCTTACCGCGCGCTGCGGGATCAGCTCGACAGCATCATGGTCTGCCACGCGCATTACCCATGCCTGGACCCGGACGAGGCGCGCCCCGCGTCGTTGTCGCGCCGGGTAATCACCGGATTGCTGCGCGAAGAACTCGGCTATCGCGGGCTCGTGATGACCGACGATCTCGACATGGGCGCAATCCTCAACGGATACGAACTCGAAGAGACGCTCGCGCTCGCCATGGCCGCCGGCGCCGACATGGCGATGATCTGCCACCGCATCACAGAAATTGGCCGGGCGCGGGCGGCATTGGAAAACGCTCCGGCCGCGCAGGTAGAGCGGGCGCTGGCGTCGGTGGCGACAGCGAAGTCACGGCTCGCGCGGCCGATGGCGTTCAGCGAGGAGGCGTTCCGCGCCATCGACGAGGAAGTGTGGGATTTGCGGGTGCGAACGCTCGGACCCGAGGCCGCCGCCAGCCGCAGCCCGGAAGACGGCAAACGGTCTCCGGTAGAGGTGTATTGACTCGTTGTAGCGGCGGTCTATGACCGTCGGTAATCGGTCTGCACGCGGAGCGCCCCGTGCGGCAGTCCATCTACCGACGGTCATAGACCGCCGCTACAGCTTACCCGCGCAACTTCTCCAGCAGCCGATCCACCTCGACGTAGTGCTCGATCAACGACTGGATCTTATCGATCTTCTCGGTATCGCCGGGGAGGGTCTTGACGATCATCGAGTTGATCTTGCTCGCCACCGCAAAGCTGTCCAACTCCGACACGATCACCGGCACGTGCGACGCCTCGATCAACTTCAAGATGCTCGCGTGCGGCCGCATCCCGCCGGCCAGCACCAGCCCCTCCACCACGTGCTCGGCGATCGGCGCCCCGCCAGACGCCCGGTTGCTTTCCTCCGCCAGCGCATCGCTCGATAACGCCGCCAGGATGATATCCTCGCGATCCCCCGGCGTGATCACCAGCGTCCCCGGGCGGAACTCATCGACCACATTCCCGGAACTCATCGCGCCAATGATCATGTGCCGCACCCGCCGCACGCCATCGCCCTTGCCGGCGTGCAAGCATTCGCCGTCGATGCTGCTGCAAATTTGGGTTAACTCCGGGTCCGCCAGCACGCGTTCGTCGGGCACCACGCCCAGCAGATCGATCCCGAGCCGCGCTAACCCGCGCCGGGCAAACTCCTCGATGTAACCGCGTTTCTTGGGCAGCACCTTGTTGATCACCACGCCGACGATCTCGACCCCCTCCTGATCGAACAGCGCCTTGTTGAGCGCGATCTCGTCGATCGGCTTGCCGATGCCGCCGCACGTCACCATCACCACTTTGCTCTCGAGGTGCTTGGCCACCCGTGCGTTGGAAAGATCGAACACACTCCCCACTCCCGCGTGGCCGCTGCCTTCGATGATGACAAAATCCTTCTCCCAAGCCGCCCGGTCGAACGAATGCCGAAGCCGCTTGACGAGAAATTCGTTGTTCGCGTGCTCGATGTAGCGCCGGGTAAAATCGGGCTCGATCGCGATCGGGCTCATCGCTTCGAGCGGCACCTGCACGTGGAACGTGTCATCCATGAGGAGCGTGTCCTCATCGATGCGCTGGCCCTCGACCTCAACGAACCGCTGCCCGACCGGCTTGATGTAGCCGATCCGCCCGAGTCGTTGCCTCAACGCGGCAAATAACCCGAGGGCGGTCGTCGTCTTGCCGTCGTTTTGCCGCGTCGCGGCGACGAACAGGCGGGGCGTGACCGAGTTCATCGCGCGGCGGGCGCTACGAGGCGGGCGTCGCCGCGGGCGACGGCTCGACCGCCGGGGTCACGCCGGGCGTCGCCTGGAGCGGCGCCGCAGGCGAGGGAGTTGCGGCGGCCGGCGCCTTCTTCATCGTCTCCATGCATTTCTCGCACTCCTGCGCCTGCGCTTCGAGGTGCTCGACCTCGCGCGACAGGTGCTGGATTTTATCGGTCTGGCGGGCCGCCGAGGCCTCGCTCTCGCGGCGGGCTTGCTGGACATTTTCGAGGTCTTTGGTGAGCGCCTCCTGCTTCTCGGCCAGAGCCTTGAGTTGCTGCTGGAGCTCCTGCATCTGCTTGCGCGAATCGGATTGCGCCTTCATCTCTTTTTTGAGCTTCTCGATGCCCTTCTGGGCGCCGTCGAGGATATTGGAGGCGTCGTCCTGCGCGCGGAGAACGGGGGCGGCGAACGCAAGCGCCGCGACGGTGCAAAGAATAAATGGTAATTTCATAGGTGTTGATCGTGGATGGTTAGTCATCTCTGTAATCATTAAAGGGTGTGGTATTCGATGGCCTGGAGCCCGACGATCGCGGCCACCCCCAGGATGCTCTCGACCGTGGCGCCGCGGGACATGTCGGCGGCCGGCTTGGACAACCCGAGCAGCATCTGCCCGTACGAACGCGCCTCCGCCAGATATTGCAAGAGCTTGACGGCAATATTCCCGCTGTTGAGGTCCGGGAAAACGAGCACGTTGGCCTGCCCGGCGACGAGACTCCCCGGCGCCTTGCGTTGGGCGAGGGCCGCGTCGATGGCGGTGTCGGCCTGCATTTCGCCGTCGATCTCGATCTCGAGCCCGGTGAACGCGCCGGTCGCCATCTTTTGCTCCACCTTCTGCCGGGCCAGCGCGGTGGCGGCCGCCATCTTCTGCGCCGAGGCGGAGGCGGAACTGCCCTTGGTGGAAAAACTCAGCATCGCGATCCGCGCCCGTTTCCCGCGCAGGCGGCAATAGAGTTCGCCCGTGTGCACGGCGATTGTCGCCAGTTGTTCGACGCTCGGGTCCGGGATCACCGCGCCATCGGCCAGGAACAGCACGCCATCCTCGCCGACCGTCTGGCCCGGCAATTCGACGACCATGCAACCGAAGACCGTCCGCACTTCGGGCAGCGGCTTGAGCAGTTGCAACAGCGGCCGCAGCAAGCTGCTGGAATATTCGCCGACCCCGCCGACGAGCCCGTCCGCCAGGCCGTACTGGATCATCATGGCGCCGAAGTAATTCGGATTGCTCATGAGCTGCCGCGCGTCGTCGAAGCCGAGTTTCTTGTAGCGTTCGAGTTGTTCGAGCCGTTGGCAAAAGATTGGCATCTCGCTGGAACTGGCGGGGTCGTAATGCGCAATCTTCGATTTCGCGAGATTGATGCCCTCACTCTTGGCGACGCTCTGGATGGTGTCCGGATTGCCCAACAGAATGGGCGCGCCGAGATGGCGCCCGGCGAACTCGGCGGCCGCCAGGAGCGTGCGCGGCTCGGCCCCCTCGGGGAAAACGATCCGCTTGGGATGGCGCGCGAGTTGGGTGAAGACGTTATCGATGAACTTCATTGGCGCGGGGGCTTAACTACTCGCAGGGTAAGCCGCAATCGCCAAACGAAAATCCCAAAATGCTCGCGCTCTCCTCGCTCGCCGATTACCACGTCCACACCCCGCTTTGCCGCCATGCCGTAGGCGAACCGATGGAATACGTCCGCGCGGCGCAGGCGCGCGGGCTGGCCGAGATCGGCTTTTCCGATCATTGCCCGATGGACGGCCCGGAGCCGTTCGACGACTGGCGCATGCTGCGTTCCGAGTTGCCGCAGTACGTGGAAATGATCCTCGACGCCCGCGCGCAGGCTGCGCCGTACCCGGTCCGGCTCGGGTTGGAATGCGATTTCATCGCCGGCCGCGAGGGGTGGATCGAAGATCTCGCCGGATTGGCGCCGTGGGATTACCTGATCGGGAGCGTGCATTACCTGGCGCCGGGATGGGCGTTCGACGATCCGAGGCATCTCTCCCGGTTTGAATCGTCTCCGGGCGCCGTGGAGGAGATTTGGACGCTCTATTGGCGCGAGTTCAACCGGTGTGCCCGCAGCGGCCTCTTCGACATCCTGGCGCACCCGGATTTGGTGAAGAAGTTCGGTCATCGACCGTCGGGAGACCTGCGCCGATTTTACGAGCCCGCGATTGAAGCGATCTTGGAAGGCGGCGCGGCCATCGAGATCAGCACCGCAGGCCTGCGCAAGCCGGTGGGTGAGTTGTACCCCGCTCCCGATTTCGTGGCCCTCGCCCAGGCCGCGGGCATCCCGATGGTCATCAGCTCCGACGCGCACGCGCCCGGGGAGGTAGGCGCCGATTTCGAGCAGGCGGCGCAATCGTTGGATGATAGAAACGCCATCCGGTTTTACCAGCGTGAGATCGTTCGGTTTAGTTGATTCGCCCAACTGTAGATCGCGTCCATGGTCGCGGTTGGAGAATCTGTTTAACTTTCCGGCGGCTCCAAAAGACGTCTTGGCAAATCTCTGGCGCCATGAATGACACGTTCAATCGAGAGCCGATCTTCCGAAGCCTGATAAAAAATCAAGTGAACAGAGAACCCTTCACGCAAGGAAATAGACCGTATGTTGACCAGCTCGGCTGACCGGAATCGCCGCAATCGACCCAACAGTGGATTCTGCGTCAGACGAACCACCCGGCGCTCAAAAGCAATGAGGAACCGCTCTGCCACCTCTACGCCGGCATTTTCAAGATACCAGCGATACTGATGAGCCAGATCAGTCTCAGCGCGACTGGAGATGCTGACGCGCTTGCTCACCGGCTACGGCTTCCTTGCAGCTCGGCGCACTCGATTCAGAGTGGTGGCTCCAAATGTGCGATGGGGGCTGCGCACCCCCTCGATCACGGCCGCCTCGAGCGCTGGAGATTCTTCTCCGCCTCTTTCTTCGAGCGCGCGCAAAGCATCGCGCACCACGTCGCTTGCGTCCGCGTAGCGCCCACTGCGCACCTTTTCTTGAACAAGCGCTTCGAGCTGGCTGGTAAGCGTCACCTGCATGGCCGTAAGATTAACAGCGATGATCAATCGTGGCAATCGTCGTAAGTTCACGCATGATACTCGCCGCCTATGCCGCCGGCGCCCCGATGGGGTCCTTAATTCCAACGCTTCATGCCGCGCCGACCAGATGATGATCGCGGTCTGCCGCAAAGGCGAGCGCAGCCTGGATATCGACGACAGTCAGTTCAGGAAACTCCTCGATGATCTCCGCGTTCGTCATCCCGGCGGCAAGCTAGCCATAGATGTCGTAAACACTGATTCGCATCCCCCGAATGCCAAGGGATAGCCGTTCGCGGCAATTGTCGTGAGCTTCACGGCCGCACCGCGATCCCCTGCTCCGCCAGGTATCCTTTCACCGCGGCGACATTGTACTCGCCGAAGTGGAAAATGCTCGCCGCCAACACCGCATCCGCCCCACCGCGCGTGAGGACTTCAGCCATGTGCTCCAGCGTGCCGGCGCCGCCGCTCGCAATCACCGGGACGTTCACCGCGGCGCACACGGCCGCCGTCAGCTCGATGTCGTAACCGTCCTTCGTGCCGTCCGCATCCATGCTGGTTAAGAGGATTTCCCCCGCGCCGCGGCTCACCGCCTCGCGCACCCATTCGATCACGTCCCGCCTGGTGGGCTTGCGTCCTCCGTGCGTGTAGACCGTCCAACCCCCCGGGCCTCGCTTCGCGTCCACCGCCAGCACCACGCACTGTGCGCCGAAGCCGCGCGAGCATTCGTCGATCAACGCCGGCCGCGCCAGCGCCGCGGTGTTCACGCTTACCTTGTCCGCCCCGGCGCACAGCAGGTCCCGCACATTTCCCGCCGAACGCACCCCGCCCCCTACCGTGAGCGGCATGAAACACTGTTCGGCCGTCCGCTCCACCACGTCGATCATCGTTCGGCGGTCGTCCGACGACGCGGTGATGTCCAGGAAAACGAGCTCGTCGGCGCCCTGTTCGTTGTACGCCAGGGCGCACTCCACGGGATCGCCCGCATCGCGCAATTGCAAAAATCGCGTGCCTTTGACGACCCGGCCGCCGGTCACGTCCAGACAGGGAATCACTCGCTTGGTCAACATGGCTTCGGCGCGCACTTTAAATGAGAACCGCTTCGCGTCCATCGCCGGCAGAATAACTTCGGTTGCGTCAGCATCGGATTGACAACTGGGATTTGACGGGTAGCAACATGTAACCATGAGTGAAAGTGCCACCGGCGCGTCGGCTGACTCCCCGCTTCCTGAGCAGGGCGGCGGCAGCCTCGTCGCGCGGGCGGCTTCGGCTCCGTTCCAACTCTCCCAAGAGCCTGTCACACCCGAGGGGCCGGCCGCGTCCCCGGTCCCGGGGTACACCCCGGCCCCGGCCTTCGAGCACTTGGGAGAATTGCCGGCGACCTATGGAACCCAGAGCCTTTATCTCGTCGCGTACGATCCGCGCCAACTCTTCGCTTACTGGGATCTCGATTGGGCCGCGCGGGGCTCAAAGACGTTTTCGCTCGAAGTCTTGCGCGCGGATGGTTCCGTGGAAGCGCGGATCAGCCTCGCTCCGCCGGAAGCCAGCCGTTACATCGGGGTCCGCGAGCCGGGCGGCAAATACTCGGTGCAATTGACCACGCGCGGCCGGGATGGCCAATGGCGTCCGCTCGCCACGTCCGGCCCGGTCACGATGCCGCCGGAGGGCGTCGCGCCCGAGACCGAGCCCGCGTTTGCCACGCTGCCGTTCCACCTGAGTTTCCAGCGTTTGATCGATCTTCTCAAAGGCGCGATGCGGCCGAAGGAAGATCTCACCGATGTACTGGCGCGTTTGCAAACCGGCAGCCCGGTCGAGGCGGCGTCGCTTCTGGGCGCGCTCGGGAATCTGGGAGAAGATCAACTGCGCACCCTGGACATGCTGGCGCGCGAGGGCTTCGGTGGGCCGGAGGAGACCTCGTCGCCGGGTCTGAGCAGTTTCAGGCGGTTCGGCGGCAGCGAATATCTTTCCTCCAGCGGATTAAACAGCGAAATCAGGCTGGCGGCCGCTGCGGCCGGGGCCGAAGCGCTGACTTCCGGCGCCTTTGGCAGCAAAGGCC
>CAXUAZ010000046.1:0-22231 GCA_964249195.1 uncultured Chthoniobacterales bacterium | reverse complement strand
GAGCCGCAGAGAAGGACGGCAGAACGTGGTTGCCAATCCTTCCCCCTTTGCGGCTTTGCGACCTTTGCGCGAGGACCTTCAGGACCGCAGCCAGAGTGACTGCCAAGGGAAAGGATTGCTCGGGGAGGGACTCGAACCCTCATGCCTTGCGGCATGCGCCCCTCAAACGCACGTGTCTGCCATTTCACCACCCGAGCTTTCTGGGACCGCATTCCTACCATTACAGCCCGCATCGGCGCAAGCGCGGATTTTTGCGGCGCCGCCATACCTTTTTCGTGGTTGCGCGAACAACTAGGCGTCTTCTAGAGTAGGACCGTCTGCAAGGGGCCGAATGGATACGATGCAAGAAGAGCGTTTGACGTGGATCAAGGCGGATCTCCACCTCCACACCGCCGAGGATGAACTGGACGCCGTCGACTACACCTCACTCGAACTCATCGAGCGGGCGCACCGATTGGGATTCGGCGCCATCGCCATTACCTTGCACGACCGCGTCTTCCGTGATCCCCAGGTTTCCGCCCGCGCCCGGGAGTTGGGCATCCTGCTGATTCCCGGCGGCGAACTGCGGATCGAAGGCGCGGATGTCGTGGTGCTGAATCTAACCGCTGAAGAAGCGGCCGGCGTTCACACGTTTGACGACCTGCGGCGATTGCGCGCGGCGCGGGGGGATTCCCTGCTGATCTTCGCTCCGCATCCGTTTTACCGCATCGGCGGGTCAATCGGGGATCGCATCGAACGCGAGGCGGATTGCTTCGACGCGGTGGAATTTTGTCACTTTCACGTGCCGCTCCTGAACCCCAACGCCCGCGCCGCGCGCTTTGCGGAGAAGGCCGGCAAGCCGCTCCTGGCGACGTCCGACGCGCACCGGCGCGTGTTCTTTGGGGATAATTATTCCTTGCTCGGGGTCGCGGGGGAATCTCCAACCATCGACGAAGTCTTCGCCGCCATCCGGGCGGGCCGGATTCAGCGGGTGTCGCCCAGCGGCGGGATCGCGCGGTTTGGCGCGCTGTTGTTCTTCCTGTTCTGTTTGCATCCGCTGCTCAAGCGGTTGCCGCGCCGCAACCGCCCCGGGGATGAGCCGGCCCAATCTCGCCAGCTTGCGAAATCGCTTTCATGAATAAACGCCCACTCATTTGTCTGCTGTCGGCCGCGTTGCTTGGCGTCGCGGGCTGCGACACCACCCCGGAGAAGCACGACCCGGCCGCCGCCGCCACCACGAAGAAGAAGCCGGGACCATCGATCCCGGATCAAAGCCAGGACGTTGCCTTCGAATCGTTCCTGGGCCGGTTGCGCCAGGTGGTCGCGGCGCACGACGTCAACACCCTGGCCGGGATGATGACAACCGATTTCGGGTATCGGCTGGACCCGCCGGCCGAGGGGGCGGGGGTCTTTGCCTACTGGGACGAGAACAACGTCTGGCCGGAATTGACCCTGATCCTCAACGAACGCTTCGTGCCGAAGGAGAGGTTTATGGTGGCGCCCAAGGAGTTCGTCACGGACGAGGCGCATTACAACGGCTACCGGGCCGGGATCCAACTCGTCAATGGCGGCTGGAAATTTGCCTACTTCGTTTCCGGCTAGGGCGCCGGGCGCATTGCTTTAGGGTTGAAGCACCAGATCGATTACCTGGATCAACCCGTTCGACGCGGCAACGTCGGGCTTGGTGATCTTCGCGTCGTCCAGCTCGATGGTCTTTCCGTCCGCCGAGGAATCCACGTCGATCTCGGTGGGGCCAAGGGTCTTGATTTCATCCACCTTTGCGATCTCCGCGGCGGTCAATTTCTTGGGCGCGATGTGGTAGGAGAGCGTGGCTTTGAGCTTCTCGATGTTTTTGGGATCAAGAAGGTTATCGAGCGTGCCGGCGGGCAGCTTTGCAAACGCTTCGTCGGTGGGGATGAAGACGGTGAACGGTCCCGGGCCGTTTAACGTGTCGGTCAGGCCGGCCGCTTTGACCGCCTTGAGAAACGTGTCGAATCCGCCGGCCGCCTTGGCGACCGCGATGATATTGCCGCCTTCCGCCGGAGAGCTGGCCGGCGATTGCGCGCGGACGGCCGTCGCGGTCAGCGCGACCATCGCGCAAAGAAAGAGCCGTCGCGCCGCGCTAGAGAAAAGGGAAGTTGTCATAAGTGCCGCCTTGATCGCGTGGAATCCAATCACGTGAATCTGACTTCGCGTCAAATGCTTGCTGCAATCCCGCCCCCCGGCGTTATGCAAACGCGCCGGCCCGTGTTAGCCTGTCAGCTCCATGTCAATCGTCCCGCGCCCGCCTTTGCCCTCGCGAGCGGGCCGGCGCCTTGGGGCGGGCGTGGCTTTGGCGCTGTTTCTCGGCGGGTGCGTCAACCCCAACGCCCGCCTCGCGTTGCCCAAGCCCGGCGCGGGCGTGGCGGCCCCGGCGCCGCGAGACCCCAGCGCGGCGGAACGCACCTTTTGGGATCGCCTGGATCAGGCCCGCATCATCTACATCGGCGAGACGCACAACAGCAACGCCGACCACGAATATCAGTTCGACGTCCTCAAAGGCCTCAAGGCGAGGGGCGTCAACTACGCGATCGGCTGGGAAATGTTCGACGTCACCCAGCAAACCCTGCTGGACCAATGGCAGCGGCGCCAGATCAGCTCGGACGGCTTGCTGGAACGCTCCAACTGGCGCCGCAGCTGGGGCGCGGAGTCGGTGATGTACGAGACCATGCTGCGCTGGAGCCTCGCCGAGAACATCCCGAGCGTGGCGCTCAATGCCCCGGGCGTTTTGAGTCACAAGGTGGCGTTCGGGCTGAACTTGACGCCCGAGGAAAAAGCCCTCGCGCCGGCGGGGTTTCAACCGCTGCCGGGGGGTCTCGAGCATTTCACCGAGCAAATGGCGCGCACGCCTCATGGCGCGGGCAACGTCGAGAATTTCTACAAGGCGCAGGTGCTTTGGGAGCAAACCATGGCGAGGCGGATCATCGAATTTGTCGAGTCCCACCCGGACGTTAAACTCGTGGTGCTCACAGGCCGGGGACACCTGGAGGGCGGCTTCGGCATCCCGGCGTTCGTCCGCCAGAAGAGCCCGGTGCGGCAGTTGCTGCTTTTTCCGGGCGCCGTCGCCGCAGGGGCGCCGGCCGGCAGCCTGGCCTATAATTTCGTCATCCATGGGACCGCTTCAACCCGTTGAACTTTCCGATTCCGTAGCCGGTCTGCTCCTGGTGGCGCACCCGAGTCTGCGCGACCATAACTTCCGGCGCAGCATCCTGCACCTTTCCGCGCACGAGGCGGGCGCGGGCGCGTTTGGATTGATCCTCAACCGGCCGCTGGGCAAAACGGCCGCGGAGCTGCTGCCCGAGCACGATCGCAGCGAACTGCTGGCGCAAACGCCCGTCTACCTTGGCGGCCCGGTGGGTCACGATCAACTCAGCTTCGCTCACCTGCGCTGGGACCCGATCGCCGAGAAAATCGATCTCAAGCATAACCTCTCGCTCGAAGAACTGGCTGAGCGGGCAGACGAGGAACCGTCTTCCATCCGCGCGTTTGTGGGATACTCCGGCTGGGCGCCGGGCCAACTGGAAGCCGAGCTGCGGCAAAGCTCCTGGGTGCTCGTGCCCGCGCCGGCCGAGGCGGCGGCGCCGGGAGCCGGAGAGAACGTCTGGCTGGAGATCATGAGCGCGCTGGGGCCCGTGTACAAGTTGCAGGCCGCCGCGCCCGACGATCCGTCGTTGAACTAACCATACTGCCGCGATGTCTTTTACGAATCGCCCCACTTCTTCGCTTTCAGATAAACGCGATGCGTAAAGTCCGCGATCGTGACCGACGTTAGAATCCCAGCCACGAAGCGGGTCAGACGCGGCGCGAGAATCATGCCGAACCACATCGGCGTCGTGATCCACATGCCGATGCAATACGGGCAGGTCAACAGTTCGCCCACGGCCATCTTCAAGCCCTCGCCCCGCGGTTCGCCCTCCACTTCCCCCTCGCCGCAACTCTTGGACTCCGTCACAAACGGCGCCCGCAGCGGACTCGTGATCCGCGCCATGGTGATCACCCGGGCCATCTTGTGCGCCGTCACGCCGATCAAGGCGAGTTCGCCCAATTTCGGTGCATCCTTCGGCAACTTGCGGCCCGACAAAACCACCGCCGCAATCAACCCGCCGACGAACGCGCAGAAGCTCCCCATCAACGCCACGTACGCGCCGCGGGTGCGGGGATTCTCGCTCGGATCGGATGCAACGCTCGATGGTCATGGCAACCGGAAATTACGGGCGCGACGCGTCCGGCAGCGCTTTCGCCGGCGCGCAACCCTCCGCCGGATGCCGCAGGATTTCATCCCGCAAGTCCGTCCCGGTGATCAGGCGCGAGCCGCGGTAAAAGGTGACGTAATTATAAATCCACTCGCTCATCACCGCGAGCCGGTTGCGGAACCCCACCAGGAAAAACACGTGGATGAACGCCCACGCCGCCCACGCCAGGAATCCTCCGAAACGAACCAGATGGAGATCCGCCACGGCCCGGTTGCGACCGATGGTCGCCAGGTTCCCCTTGTCCCAGTAATGGAACGCCACGGGCTTGCCGCCCGCGGTCATTTCCCGCACGTTGTTGGCCGCGTGCTTGCCCTCCTGCATCGCGGCGGGGCTGACCCCGGGCACGGATTTGCCGCCGCCGATGGCCACATGCGCGAGATCCCCGATCACCTGCACCTCAGGGTGCCCCGGAATGGTCAGATCTTCCTGGACGGTCACGCGCCCGGCCTTA
This sequence comes from uncultured Chthoniobacterales bacterium, assembly GCA_964249195.1. GTDB lineage: Bacteria > Verrucomicrobiota > Verrucomicrobiia > Chthoniobacterales > SZAS-18 > CAXUAZ01. The sequence goes on along the minus strand of CAXUAZ010000046.1, from coordinate 17,509 downwards.
TCCACCGGCGCGCCGAGCGCCTTGCCCAGAGGCGACGCCGCGTTGCCCGCCGCCCAGACCACGGTGCGGGCCGCGATGCGTTCGCCGCCTTTGAGTTCCACGCCGTTCTGGTCAACGCCCGTCACGGCCACGTTGACCCGCACCTCGACGCCGATCTGTTCCAACTGCGTCTTCGCGCTGGCCGAGAGATCCTCGGGAAACGCCGCCAGCACCCGCGGACCGCCTTCAATAATGATGACTCGCGCCCGGGTCGGATCGAACCGGCGGAAATCGCGCGTCATCGTCTTGCGGGCGATCTCGCTGATCGCGCCCGCCATCTCGACGCCGGTCGGCCCCGCGCCGACGATCACAAACGTCAGCGCCGCCTCGCGCTCGGAGGTGTCGAGCGCCTTCTCCGCGATCTCGAAGGCGACGAGCATCCGTTTGCGGATGTCGAGCGCGTCAGCCAGGCTCTTGAGGCCGGGCGCGAATTTTTCCCATTCGTCGTGCCCGAAATAACTGTGGCGCGCGCCGGTGGCGACGATCAGGTAATCATACTCGAGCACCAGATCCGAAGTGACGATCCGCCGCGCCTCCACGTCGATGGACTTCACCTCTGAGAGGATGACCTCGACGTTCTCCTGATTGCGGAAAATCTCGCGCAAAGGCCGCGCGATGTTCGCCGGCGACAGACCCGCCGTGGCCACCTGATAGAGGAGCGGCTGAAACAGGTGATGATTGCTCCGGTCGATGAGCGTGATGTTCACCTCCTCGCCTTTGAGCTGCTGGACGGCGGCCATCCCGCCGAACCCGCCGCCGATGACCACCACGCGCGGGCGGCCCGGGGCGCCGGACGAGTGCGGCCAGTGAAGGCGGGCGGCGTCGGGCGGCAAGCTGGCGGTGTCGTTGCTCATAAAGGAGGCTCCGGGAACGTCGGCCGGGAGATTCACTTTAGGGCCTCCGGGAGGGCCGTCCAGCGGAGCTTGTGAAATATTTCACAAATTGCGCTTGCGCCCCGGATTGCGGCGAACTTACTTGTAATTGTCCTCGGCTGATCCAGCCTCGCGGGGGCGCTTCTAAATTCATGGCCCTGCGCACCCAAGAGATCGAAGCGCCCGACACCGTGACCCGCGCGCAGATCGCCCTCGAGGCGAGCCGCGAGCCCACGGAAGACATGATCGGCGAGAAGCTGATCCTGAACATGGGCCCGTCGCACCCGGCGACCCACGGCGTGTTGCGGCTCGTGCTGGAACTCGACGGCGAGATCATCACCAAGGCCACGCCCGACATCGGCTACCTGCATCGCGGCGACGAGAAGATCGCCGAAAACATGCAGTACAACCAGTTCGTGCCGTACACGGACCGGCTGGATTACCTGGCCCCGCTGGCCAACAACGTCGCGTACGCGCTCGCGGTGGAAAAATTGATGGGCTGGGAACTCCCGCCGCGCGGTAAGGCGATCCGCGTGCTGTGTTGCGAGTTGGCGCGCATCTCCGCCCACCTGCTGGGCCTGGGCGCCTTCGCCATGGACACGGGCGCGATGACCGTGTTCCTCTACACGTTCACCGAGCGCGAGAAGATTTATAATCTCTGCGAGCAGCTCACCGGCGCCCGCTTTACCACCAGCTATACGCGGGTGGGGGGACAGATTCGCGATCTGCCGGCGACTTTCCCCGATCAATTGCGGACGTTCCTCAAAGAGTTCATCCCGAGCCTGAACGAGGTCGACGGCTTGCTGACCCGCAACCGCATCTTCGTCGACCGCACGCGCGATGTGGGCGTCATTTCAAAGGAACGCGCCATCGCCTACGGCCTTTCCGGTCCCAATCTGCGCGGCTCCGGCGTCGACCACGATCTGCGCAAGAAGCACCCGTACCTGGATTACGAAAAGTACGACTTCGAGGTGGCCATCGGCACGACGGGCGATTGCTACGATCGCTACCTTGTGCGCCTGGAAGAGATGCGCCAGAGCGTGCGCATCCTCCACCAGGTCCTCGACACGATCCCCGATGGCCCGATCAACATCGTTGACGGCAAGAACGTCGCGCCGCCCAAGGAAAGCGTGCTCATGAAGATGGAGGAGTTGATCCATCATTTCATGGTCGTCACCGAAGGCATCGACGCGCCTCCGGGCGAGATTTATTTCGGCGCGGAAAATCCCAAGGGCGAACTCGGCTTTTACATCAACAGTCGCGGCGGCGGCGTGCCGCACCGGATGAAGATCCGCGCCCCGTCGTTCGTAAACTTGAGCATCCTGCCTGAGATCCTCCCCGGCCACATGATGAGCGATGTCGTGTCGATCCTCGGCAGCATGGACTTTGTCATGGGCGAATGCGACCGTTAGCTTAACATTATGACATCCCGCATCCTCTCCCTCTCCGCCTCCGCCACACTCGCTTTCGCGACCATCCTCGGCGTTGCCGCCTGTGATAAACAGGGCAACGCGACCGTCACGCCCGGCAACGTGAAGTTGACTCCAGCGAACATCGCCAAGGTGCAAAAGGGCATGACCCGTTCGCAGGTTGTCGCTCTGTTCGGCGCGCCGACCACCAGCGGCGAGGTGAAGGAAATGGTGATCTTCAAGAAGCAGACGGTGACCTACGTCGAAGGCAAGGAATCGTTGTCGGTGACCTACAAGAACGACGAGGTCGAGGAATTCAACAGCACGGTCGGGACGACCACCGCCACCACCACGGATGACGGTCAGGTGAAATCCACCACGACGACCACCACGAAGTCCAATTGATGGAAATCCCGCCCGAGCTCGAGCAGAAGATCGACGAGGTAATCACGCATTACCCCGTCTCGAAGCGCAGCGCCGCGCTGCCGCTGCTTCATCTCGTGCAGGAGCATTTCGGGTTTGTCAGCACGGAAGCGGCGAACTGGATCGCGCAAAAACTCGAGCTTCAGCCGATCAACATCCTGGAGTTGGTGACGTTCTACCCGATGTTCCGCGCGAAGCCGCCGGGGAAACACCACATCCGCGTGTGCCGCACGCTTTCCTGCGCGATGGCGGGCTCGTACCGGCTCATGGACGACATCTGCGGGATGACCGGCATCCACCGCGACGTGCGCCACGGCCACGGCGACCCGGTTACGGTGGCGGAAGACGGAAAATACAGCATCGAATTTGTCGAATGCCTCGCGAGTTGCGGCACTGGCCCGGTTTGCATGGTGAACGACGACTTCTACGAGGCCGTCACGAAGGACGACGCGCAACAGATTCTGGCCAAGTACGATTAGCCCCCCCCAATGGTATCCCTCCTAAAACCCCCGCACGACCGCGAAAGGCGGATCGTGTTCAAGAACATCGACCGCCCCGGCTGGACGCCAGACATCGACTGCTACCTCGCCGACGGCGGTTACGAGGAGCTGAAAAAAGCGATCACGTGGAATCGCGTCGACATCGTCAACGAGGTGAAAACGAGCGGCCTGCGCGGCCGCGGCGGCGCAGGCTTCCCGTGCGGCGTGAAGTGGAGCTTCATCAAGCCCGACAGCAAGGAGCCCACGTACCTGATCTGCAACGCGGACGAGTCGGAGCCCGGGACCTTCAAGGATCGCTACATCATCCATCAGGACCCGCATCAACTCCTGGAAGGGATGATCATCTCCTGCTTCGCGGTGAACGCGCGCCTCGCCTATATCTACATCCGCGGCGAGTTCCCGCAGGGCGCAAAGATCCTGGAGACGGCGCTCGCCGAGGCGCGCGCAAGAGGTTTCCTGGGCAAGAACATCCTCGGGTCGGGCTTCGACTGCGAGATCTACGTGCATCGCGGCGCCGGAGCCTACATCTGCGGCGAGGAGACGGGCTTGATCGAGTCGCTCGAAGGCAAGCGCGCCTACCCGCGGATCAAGCCGCCGTATTTCCCGGCCGTGCTCGGGCTTTACCAGAAGCCGACGATCGTCAACAACGTCGAGACGCTATGCAACGTGAAGCACATCATGCGGATGGGCGGCGCGGAGTTTGCGAAGATCGGCAAGCCGAACAACACCGGCACGCGCGTTCTGTGCGTGAGCGGCGACGTGCAGAAGCCGGGTTATTTCGAGATCGAGTTGGGGTCGATCACGATGGGCGAGTTGATCAACGATTTCTGCGGCGGATTGAAGCCGGGGCGCAAGCTCAAGGCGATCATCCCCGGGGGCAGTTCCGCGAAGGTGCTCCGGGCGGACGAGACGTTCAAGATCAAGGAGAAGAACGCGGAAGGGGCGATGGTCGACAAGCAGATCACGATCGAGGAAATCCCGATGGATTTCGACACGCTGGCGGCGGTCGGCTCAATGGCCGGTTCGGGCGGCGTCATCATCATGGACGACACGCGCGACATGGTGTGGACGCTCAATAACATTAACGAATTCTACGCTCACGAGAGCTGCGGCCAGTGCACCCCGTGCCGCGAGGGATCGCTGTGGATGAAGAAGATCACCGACCGCATGGTCAAAGGCGAAGGCGCCGCGCAGGATCCATCCGTCTTGAAGAACGTCGCCGACAATATCGCCGGCAAGACGATCTGCGCCTTCGGCGAGGCCTGCGCCTGGCCGGTCCAGAGTTTCACGGACAAGTTCAAGGAAGAATTCGCCGCGAAGGCCACCAGGAACGTCACGCCTCGCGAGGTTTCGGACGGCGTCGCCCTGCAAAATGGCCGGCCGATTCTCGTCGACGGTGATGAAGTCGCACACGCCCACTGAGTCATGCCGAGAAACGTCATCATAAGGCTGGAAAATGCGCTCGGCGTTCCCGCCCGGGTTGTGGAAGTTTCGGCAGTGGTGGATACGGATGTCCATCATCTGTATCTTCCGGCTTCGATCGTGAGGCGGCTTGCACTGCACGCTTGTGACACCCGACGCATGAGTGCTTCTGAGGGTCCGGCAGTGCAATGCAGATACGTTGGTCCAATTCTCCTTCAAGCCGGTCGGGCCAAGGCTTTCACGGGCGCAGTTGAGTTCGGTGACGAGGTGGTGCTTGGAAACATCGCGCTGGGACATCTGGGCTTGAAAATCGATCCTGTGTCAGACGATTTGGTTGCGGATTCAACGGCCGCTCGCATCGGCGGCTTCTCGTGGTCAGTCGGCTAATTTCATCTCGATGAGCAATCCAACCACTTCTCCCGCGCCGACGCCGGTGCAGATGCTCAACGTCCAGATCGACGGTGTGTGGCTGCAGTTCCCGAAAGGAACGCGTGTCATCGAAGCGTGCGGGCAGGCCAGTAAATATATCCCGCGGTACTGCTATCACCCCAAGTTGTCCTCACCGGGCAATTGCCGCATGTGCATGGTCGAGATGGGCATGCCCAAGATGACGCCCGACCGCAAGCCGGAGTTGGGGCCGGATGGCAAGCCGTTGATCAACTGGATTCCCCGGCCGCAGATTTCCTGCGCGCAGGATGTCGCCGAAGGGATGGCCATCCGCACCGATTCGCCAATGGTGCAGGATTGCCGCAAGGGCGTGCTAGAGTTTTTGCTGATCAATCATCCGCTCGACTGCCCCATTTGTGACCAGGCGGGCGAGTGCCGGCTCCAGGAGTTCAGCATCGAATACGGGCAGGCCAGTTCGCGGTTCCTCGAGGAGAAGGTCAAGAAGCCCAAACACGTCGATCTGGGCCCGCGCATCATGCTCGACGACGAGCGGTGCGTGCTCTGTTCGCGGTGCATCCGCTTCTCTAAGGAGATCGCGAAGGATGACGCCCTCGGGTTCGTCGACCGCGGCAGCTTTACGAGCCTCACCGCGCATCCGGACCGCGAGTTCGACAATAACTACACGCTCAACACGGTCGACATCTGCCCGGTCGGCGCGCTGACTTCCAAGGATTTCCGGTTCAAGATGCGCGTCTGGTTCCTCAAGGAAACCAAGAGCTTTTGCACGAGTTGCGCGACCGGTTGCAATACGATCATCGGCACGCGCGAGGGCAAGGTCTACCGCCAGACGCCGCGCGAGAACAACGACGTCAACTCGGCCTGGATGTGCGATTACGGCCGCCTCAATTTCCATTATCTGCACGGCGACCACCGCCTCTCCGCCGCCGAGATCAAGGTGGAAGGCCGCAGGCAGACCGCGAGTTTCGGCGCCGCCATCGCGCAAGCCGCGGCCGAGCTGCGCAAATTCCGCGCCGATGAGATCGCGATCATCGCCAGCGCGCGCATGACCAACGAGGAGCTTTATCTCGTGCGCAAACTCGCCCGCACGCTCGATTGCGAAGCCATCGATGTCCTCCCGCGCCCCGGCGTGGACGACGGCATTCTCATGAGCGCCGACCGCAATCCGAACACCGCCGGCGCCCGTCTCTTGGGCGTGGCGGCAAAGGAGCCGCGCCTCGGCGCAATCGCCGCGGACGTGAGCGCCGGGAAGGTAAAGGCGCTCCTCTGCCTGGGCGAGGATGCGACCGAGTGCGGGATCTCCGCGGACGCCCTGCAATTGCTGCCCTGCCTGATCTCCCTCGCCATCACCGCGAGCCCCACCACGGCCGCCGCGTCGGTCCTCCTGCCCGGCTCCGGGTTTGCCGAAAAACGCGGCTCGATGATCAACGCCAAAGGCCGCCTGCAGCGGCTGAATTGGGCGGTGAGCCCTCCCGGCGGCGCGGGCGACGATTGGGAAATCCTGCGTGACCTGATCCAGGCGCTCGGCGGCGGCAATGGCATCTACACCATCGAAGACCTCTTTAAGGCGATGGCGGGCGACGTGCCAGAGTTCGCCGGATTGAGCCTGAGCAAGATCGGCGATCTCGGCGTGCCGCTCTTGCGCGACCTCGACCCAAAGCACGTCCCGCAATCGCCACCCACGCAATAAGTCATGGACTGGCAATTTACGCTCATTTCGCTGCTGAAGATCCTCGTGATCATCTTCGGTGTGATCCTGCCGATGGTGTCGTACACGGTGTACGCCGAGCGGCGGGTGAGCGCCTTGATCCAGGACCGCATCGGGCCAAACCGCACCGGGTTGCCGACGACCCTCCTGGGTTTTAAGAAAGACATCCAGGTGCTGCCTTTCCTCGGCGGATTGGGGCAGCCAATCGCCGACGCGGTGAAGTTCCTGCTCAAAGAGGATTTTACGCCGGCGCACGTCAACAAGTTCTACTACTGGCTCGCGCCGTGTCTGGCGATGGTGCCGGCGATCCTGACCATCGCCGTGGTTCCCTTTGGCAGCACGCTTTTCGGCGAGCCGATGGTGATTGCGAACGTCGACATCGGCGTTCTCTTTGTCTTTGCGGTGGCGTCGCTGGGCGTTTACGGGATCGTGATCGCCGGGTGGGCGTCGAACTCGAAGTACCCGTTTCTGGGTGGCGTGCGGTCCACCTCGCAGATGATCTCCTACGAACTGTCGCTGGGGCTTTCGGTGATCCCGCTCTTCCTGATCATGGGCGAGTTGAATCTGTCCAAGATCGTCCAATACCAGGTGCATAACGGCTGGACAATCCTCCCTCTTACCGCCGGCGTTCCCACCTTGCGCACGCTGGTGCTGTGGATCCCGATGTTGATTTCGTTCTTCATCTTCACCGTCTCGATCTTCGCCGAGACGAACCGGACCCCGTTCGACTTGCCGGAAGCGGAAACGGAGCTCGTCGGCGGCTATCACACGGAATATTCGTCGATGAAGTTCGCGCTGTTTTTCCTCGGGGAATACGCCGCGATGATCACCGGCTGCTCGCTTATCGTGACGTTGTTCCTCGGCGGCTGGCACGTGCCGTTCATCCCCGATGGCAGCGGCCCCGGAATCTTCGGCGCCTTCTGGGGTCTCGTGAATATCGCCTGCTTCTTTGCCAAGGTGGCGATGCTGCTCATCTTCTTCATCTGGGTGCGCTGGACGCTGCCGCGATTTCGCTACGACCAACTGATGAAGCTCGGCTGGATCTTCTTTTTCGAGATTGCGCTGGTCAATATCTTCATTACCGCCTTCATCATGAAGTGGTTCCCGAGCTGATCTTATGGCCATCACCGTTTCCCGTCCCAAGCTGACGATCAAAGAGCAGTTATATCTGCCTGCGATCCTCAGCGGCTTGGCGACGACGCTCAAGCACGCGATCAAGATGTTTTTTGGTCAAACCAAGGTCTCCATGCAGTATCCGGAGGAGAAATGGGACAGTCATCTCCCTTCGTACTATCGCGGCGCGCCGGCGCTGGTGCGCGACGAGCACGGCCGGGAACGTTGCGTCGCCTGCCAGCTTTGCGAATTCATCTGCCCGCCGCGCGCGATCACGATCAAGCCCGGCGAGATCGCGGACGGCGACGAGTTTCGCAAGGTGGAAAAATTCCCGAAGGCGTTCGACATCGACATGATCCGCTGCATCTATTGCGGATTATGCGAAGAGGTCTGCCCGGAACAGGCCATCTTCCTGCAAAAGGATTACGCGATCACCGGCCTCACGCGTGGCGAAATGGTGCACGACAAGGAAAAACTGTACGACATCGGCGGCTTGAAGACCGGGCTCGTGCACAAGTGGAACGCCCGGAAGTAACGTGATGAGCCCGTTGTTGTTCTGGTTATTTGCGTTCGTGATGCTGGCGTTTGCCTGCTCGGTGATCGTGCAACCCAGCCCGGTGTCCAGCGCGCTGAGCCTGGTGGTGAGTTTCATCGCGCTGGCGGCGCTGTTTGTTTCGCTCGACGCCTTCTTTATCGGCATCATCCAGGTGCTGGTGTACGCGGGCGCCGTGATGGTGCTTTTCCTCTTTATCATCATGCTCCTGGATCTGCGGCCCAGCCAGCGGCCGCGGACGCACATTGCGACGATCGTGGGCGGCGTCGTGGTTGCCCTGGTCTTCGTCGCGCAGCTTCTCGAGGTGCTCAAACGTTACCCGGCGGGAAGCCGGGGGATGCCCGCGCTGGCCGCGCCGGTGGACGACGTCCGCGCCGTCGGCACGCTCCTCTTTACCCAATACAATCTCCCGCTCCAGATCGTCGGCGCGCTCGTGCTCGTGGCGACCGTCGGCGTGGTGGTGTTAAGCAAACGGGAACTGCAATAAGGCCGTGGTCACGCTCAACGATTATCTCCTGGTCAGCGGACTGCTTTTTGCCATCGGCTTTGCGGGCGTGATGCTGCGTCGCAATATCATTATCATCTTCATGTGCCTGGAGTTGATGCTCAACGCCGCCAACCTTTCGCTCGTCGCCTTCTCGCGTTTCAACTTGAATCCGGACGGCCTCATTAACTATAACGCGCAGGCGCTTGTGTTCTTCATCATCACGGTGGCCGCCGCGGAGGTGGCCGTGGGTCTCGCCATCATCGTCGCGCTGTACCGCGCCAAGCAGACGATGTACGTCAACGACATCAACAAGTTGCAGTTCTAGCGCTCATGCAATCGTTGCCCTGGATCGTCCTCTTTAGTCCGCTGGTCGCGGCGCTCACCATCTTGCTGGTGACGCGCCGCTCGCACGCGTTGAGTTCGTACGTGTCGATTGCGGCGGTTGCAATCGCCTTTCTGGGCAGCGTCGCGCTGTTTGCCGGCGGCGATTTACACGTGCAATTCGACTGGCTGAACTTTGGCGAGCGGTTGCGCGTGCCCTTCGGCGCGACGGTCGATTCCCTTAGCAAGACGATGCTGATCGTGGTGACGACGGTCGGCCTGCTCGTGCACGTGTACTCGGTCGGCTACATGCACGGCGACAAGGGCGAGGCGCGATACTTTGCCGGGTTGTCGCTCTTTATGTTCTCGATGCTTGGGATCGTGCTGGCGGATAATTTCGTCATGATCTTCATCTTCTGGGAACTCGTCGGCGTGAGTTCCTACCTCTTGATTGGGCACTGGTTCAATCGTCCCTCGGCGGCGGCGGCGGCGAACAAGGCGTTCCTCGTCAATCGCATTGGCGACTTCGGTTTCATGGCCGGTATCCTGATGCTGTGGGCGGTCACCGGGCACATTGAATTTGCCAAAATCCAGACGGTGCTCGCTAATTACCAGAGCGTCGGGCTCGCGCCGTTCCTGCCTTATCTGACGGTCGCGGCGCTCCTGATTTTCTGTGGGCCGATGGGCAAGTCGGCGCAGGTTCCGCTGCACGTCTGGCTGCCGGATGCCATGGAAGGCCCGACGCCGGTGTCGGCCTTGATCCACGCGGCGACGATGGTGGCGGCGGGCGTGTATCTGTTGGTGCGGATCAGTTTCCTGGTGGCGTTGGTTCCCGTGGCGCAGGATGTGATCGCATGGATCGGAATCATCACCGCGGTGTTGGCCGCGCTGATGGCCACGCAACAGAGCGACATCAAGCGCGTGCTGGCGTACTCCACGCTCTCGCAACTCGGCTACATGATCTGCGCGGTGGGCTGCCTTGCGAAGGAGGCGGCGATGTTTCATCTCTTTACGCACGCGTTCTTCAAGGCGCTGCTGTTCCTCGGGTCTGGCGCGATCATCCACGAGCTGCACCACGAGCAGAACATCTGGAAAATGGGCGGACTGCGCTCGCAGATGCCGACCACGTTTTTAACGTTCGCCATCGCCACGCTGGCGCTCGTGGGTTGCCCTTTCTTGAGTGGCTTCTACAGCAAAGACGCGATCCTCGTGGCGATGAGCCACAAGAGCGCGTGGATCTGTGGACTAGGGCTTTTTACCGCATTGCTGACCGCGTTCTACATGGCGCGGCTCTTCGTCGTGGTGTTCCTGAATCGGCCGATGTCTCCGGCGGCCGAGCATTCGCATGAGGCGCCGGCCGTGATGTCATGGCCGCTGGCGCTGCTAGCCATCCCGGCGGTGGCGTCCGGGTGGGGGTTTGTGGCGAACGTTTTCCACATGAGCGGCGGCCACGACGAGGCGACGCACAGTTTTGTCGTGCCGACGCTGGCGGTGACGGCGTTCGCCGTTGGCATTCTCGGCGGTGTCGCCTTGTATGCGGGCAAAACGGCGGACCCGATTCGCATCGGGCTGTTGCGCCACAAGTTCTACTTCGACGAGTTCTACGCCTCGTTAATCCGGCTCACGCAGGACAGCATCGCGCGGGCCTGCGGCTGGTTCGACCGCTGGGTCATTGATGGGTTGGGCGTGCGCGGGGTGAGCGGCGGCGTGTTTGGTTCGGGTTTCGTGCTGCGGTTCTTGCAGGTAGGTAACTTGCAGGCGTATGCATTCATCTTTGGGGTGGGCGTGGTGGCATTGATCTACGTCGCAATCCTGATTTAACCCATGAGTGTTCTGCCTTTCCTCATTTTGATCCCGCTGCTGGCGGCGGCGCTCGCGCTGCTCGGGGCGCCCGCGCGGAAAGTGTCCATCGGCGCCGGGGCGGCCATGACCGTGCTTGCGCTGCTGGAGTTCGCCTACTATCGGCGGCCTTATCACTATACGCTCTTTGAAGTGGCGCCGGCGCTCGACCTGAAGTTCATCATGGGGGCCGATGGCTTGAGTCTGATGATGGCGCTCTTGACCTCGATGGTCACGCTCAGCGCCGTCTGGGTCACGCCGAAGATCGAGTCGGGCGAGAACACGTTCTACGCGTGCTTGCTGCTCATCTCGGCCGGGGCGATGGGCGCGTTTTTGTCGTTCGACCTGTTTTTCTTCTACGCGTTTCACGAACTCGCGTTGATCCCCACCTTCCTGCTCATCGGCATCTGGGGACATGGCGACAATCGCGTCGCGGCGGCGTGGAAAATCACGATCTACCTGGCCATTGGCAGCTTTATTTTGTTGATCGGCCTGGTCGCTTTGTACATCAGTTTGCCGCTGGCAGACCGGACGTTCGACATCGCGAAACTCCAGCAGCACGCCGGCGCGATCAATCCGGCCGCGCAGGTGCGGATCTTCCCCATCGTGCTGATTGGCTTTGGGATCCTGATCTCGCTGTTCCCGTTCCACACCTGGGCGCCGGCGGCCTACGCGTCGGCGCCAACGCCCGCCGCGATGATGCACGCGGGCGTGCTCAAGAAGTTCGGTCTCTACGGCCTGCTCCGCATCGCCGTGCCGTTGCTCCCGGCGGGCATGCAGCATTGGATGAACTGGCTTCTCATTTTGCTGGTCGGCAACATCATTTACGTGGGTTTCGTCACCATCGCGCAGAAGCGGCTCGATCTCATGCTCGGCTACTCGAGCGTAATGCACATGGGTTATATTTTCCTGGGCATTGCGAGCCTCAACGTCATCGGCCTGACCGGCGCGGCGGTGTTGATGTTTGCCCATGGGTTGTCGATCGCCGCGTTGTTTGCGGTGGCCGGCGAGGTGCGCGCCCGCGCGGGCACGTTGCAGATCGGCAAACTCGGAGGGCTGGCGAGTTCCATGCCGTATCTGGCGCTGGTCTTCGGGATCGCGATGTTCGCGTCGATCGGTCTGCCGGGGTTCGCGAATTTTCCGTCGGAACTCATGGTGTTCTTCGGCGCTTTCCTGGGGGACATCAGCGGCGGCGCGCACATGGGCCAGACGGTTCCCGGCGTTCACTTCGACCGTTTTCAAGTCGCGACGATCTGCGCGCTTTGGGGCGTCGTGATGTCCGCGGTTTACATGTTGCGGGCTTATCGGCGCGTGTTCCTCGGCGAACCGCGCGAGGGCGAGGCCGCCGCAACGAGCGATCTTTCGGGCAACCGCCGCTGGGCCTTGGCGCTTTTGCTCGTGGGCCTGATTACGATCGGCTTCAGGCCGAGCTTGTTCGTCAACTTGCTCAAACCCATTCTCACCGCACCCGCGCAGGAGACCGAGCTGATCGGATCGCACGCGCCCCCAGGCGCCGCGGACCTGGCGTTCGCGCGACGGTAAAAAGCGCCCCTTCTTTTTCTATGTTTCAGATCAGTCCATTATCCCTGGAGGCCGCCGTGCTCGTGCTTGGCTTGATCCTCCTGATCGTGGAGATGTTCGCCGAGCGCCTCGACAAAAAGGTGATCGGCTACATGGGCATCGCGGGCCTGACGACGGTGCTGCTGCTCAGCTTCCTGGCCGACCCTTCGCCGGATCGCATCATCTCGCCCGTGTACTCCGCGTTCTACTCGGTTGACGGGCTGGCGATGTACTTCAAACGCTTTGCGCTGCTGACGACCATCATCGTGTTGATCATGTCGGTCGAGTACCTCCCGGTGGTGCGTAAATTCACGCCGGGGGCGACCGCGCAAGGCGGTCTCGGGGAATTTCTCGCGCTCCCCGTGTTCACGTGCGCGGGGTTGATGTGGATGGTCTCCGCGATCGATTTCACGATGATCTTCGTGTCGCTCGAGCTGGTGACGATCTCGTTTTACGTGCTGGTCAGCTACACCCGGCGCAACGCCGCGTCGTTGGAGGCCGGCGTGAAATATTTAATTCTCGGCGCGTTGTCCACGGGCTTCCTGGTGTATGGAATCGTCTGGATTTTTGGCCTCACGGGCGAGACCAACCTCGACAAGGTCGCGAAGGCGCTGGCGGCTTACCACGGCAACGCGACGCCCATCCTGTTCACCTTTCTGCTGATCACGATCGGGCTGGGGTTCAAGATCGCGGCGGCGCCGTTCCAAATCTGGGCGCCCGACGTGTATCAAGGCGCGCCGACGCCGATTACGGCGTTCCTCTCGGTGGGTTCAAAGGCGGCTGGGTTCGTTGTGTTCCTGCGTGTGTGCGATGTTTTCTTTCAGATCCCGTCGGAGGCGGTGACGCACCGGATCAGCATCGTGCTCGCGGTGATGGCTGGCGCCACGTTGATCTACGGGAACCTCGCGGCGCTGCCGCAGAATAACCTCAAGCGGTTGCTGGCGTATTCGAGCATTGCCCACGCGGGATACATCCTGGTGGCGTTTGCCGCGATTGCAAAGATCGCGCCGCGGGCAGGCGACCCGATTTCGTCGCAGCTCCCGTTGGGTGCCATCTCGTTTTATCTGACCGCTTATTTGTTGATGACGCTCCTCACGTTCATCGTGATGATCGTGGTGGCCAACGCGAGCGCGGGGGATGACATCGCCCATTTCAACGGGCTGGCGAAGCGCTCGCCGTTTCTCGCGTTCGGGATGTTGATCGCGATGCTGTCGTTGGCGGGGTTGCCGTTTACGGCGGGATTTTTAGGGAAGTTCTTTGTCTTCGCGGTGGCGATCGCCCAACAGCAGTATGCGCTTTGCGTGATCGGCGTGGTGTCGGTGGGGTGCGGATTTTACTATTATTTGAAGGTGGTGCGCGCGATGTATTTCACGCCGGAACTGGGCCCGAGCCCGACGCTTGCGCCTATTCCGCTGTCGACGATCACGCGGATCACGATCGGGGCGTTGGTGGCGGCGATCCTCGTGCTGGGCGTCTTCCCGCAACCGGCGTTGCGCTTACTGGAAGAAGCGGCTTTTACGCGTTGATGCACGATCCACCGATGTCAGGCAGCGAGGCGCCATTTTATTCGACGATCGCCACGGGCTCAAACGTAGGGCTCAAGATCGATTGCACGGCAAACGCCACCAGGTAAGCGCCCCCGCACAGACCGAAGATGATGCCGTACCCTGTCTTGGGCAAATGGTCGAGCGTGTAGCCGGTCAGCAGCGGGAAGAGAATCCCGCCGATGGACCCGGCCATGCTGCCCAACCCAATCACGGACGCAATCGCCCGCCGAGGGAAGACGTCCGATACGGTCGTGTATAAGTTCGCCGACCACGCCTGGTGCGCGGCGCCGGCCAGGCCGATCAGCAGGACGGCCGTCCAGTTATCCACCCGCGTGGCGAGACTGATCGGCAGCACGAGCGCGGCGTAGAGGAGCATCGTCGTCTTGCGCGCGCGGGTGATCGTCCAGCCGCGGCTCGCGAGCCGGCCGGTCAGCCAACCGCCCGCGATGCTCAGCACCGTCACGATGGAGTAGATCGTCACCAGGAGGCTCCAACTGTGCTTGATGTCCATCCCGCGCGTTTTCTTGAAGAAATCCGGCAGCCAGATCAGGAAAAACCACCACACCGGGTCGGTCAAAAACTTCGCGCTGACGAAGCCCCACGCCTGCCGGTACTTCAACACGTCGCCCCAGGGGATCCGGGCGTTGCTCAAGGTTTGATCTTGGTCGGACTCGATGTGCGCGATCTCCGCGGGGGAGACCTGTTTTAACTGCCGCGGCAGACCGAAGACGCTTAGCCACACGGCCACCCAGACAAAGCCCGCCGCGCCCGCGAAGATAAACGCCCAGTGCCAGCCGAAGTGCAGCGCGATAGCGGGCACCAGGGCCGGGGCGAGGATGGCGCCCACGTTCGCGCCGGAGTTGAAAAGGCTCGTCGCAAAGGCGCGCTCGCGTTTGGGGAACCATTGCGCCGTGGCCTTGATCGCCGCGGGAAAATTGCCGCCCTCACCCAATCCAAGCGCCACCCGGGCGACGACGAATCCGCCGATCGACGCCACCAGCGCATGACCCGCCGCGGCGAGGCTCCACGCCGCAATGGACACCGCGTAGCCGATCCGCGTGCCGTACTTGTCGATGAACCAACCGAAGAAGAGCAGGCTGATCGCGTAGGCCGCCTGGAACGCGGAGTTCACCGCGCCGAATTGCGTGTCGGTCCAGTGGAGTTGATCGTCGAGGATCGGTTTGATCAGCGACAAAATCTGCCGATCCATGTAGTTGATCGTCGTCGCGAAAAACAACAGGAGGCAGATTGCCCAGCGGAAGTTGGTGTTCGTCTTCGTCAAAGTGGGGGGTCAGTTCTGACAGCGAGCCCACGCGGCCGGCTCGCGCAACTGGTAGAGCATCTCGCCCGCCTTGCGCACGAGGAGAATCCCCTCATCTTCGCGGTCGGCAAAATCCTCGACGTCGACCGTGGCCGGATCGCGGTAACCCATGTTGATGCGCGCGCACGTCTCGCGCGGGATCTGGGTCGCGAGGGTGACCCGCGCGCGGCAATGCTCGATGCCATCCTCATACGTGCCGATGCCGCGCACGTGCGTCGAGTGGGCGAGCGTGCCCCACGGGATGTCTTTGTATTGATCCCACTGCTTGAGGAAATAATCGCGACAATGGTAGCCGATCCGCTCGATTAACTCGCCATGCGTCACCGACACTTCGGTGATGTGCGGCGCGTAGATGATGAGCTCGCCGCCGTCGGCCAGCACGGGTTCGAGTTTGTACATGCATTTGCCGCCGGTCCAGAGCTCGTCGTACATCTTTGGCGCGCAGGAGAGGATGGTCTGAAACGGCCTCTCTTTATAGACGATGTGCAGCTTGCGCGAGAGATCGCTGGCTTCGTCCCACGCTGCTTCCGGCGTGCCGGCGTATGCCCCCGCGAGGGTCGTGCCGGCGACCGCCAGGCAGAAACACAGCTTTGGCACGGTGACGAACGCCGCCGCGCGATCGACCACGCGGCGCACGGGCGTCCATTTGTTGCCGATGATCATCGGGTTGGTCACGACGGCGCCCAGCCAATGGAAAAAATTCAGCACCTCCGGCCCGCTGACCCCGGGGAACAGGTATTTATTGCCGCCTGAGAAACCGACTACTTCATGCGGGAAAACCGGGCCGACGATGATGAGTTGATCGTAATCGAAGAGGCGCGCGTTGACTCGCACCTCCACCTCCATGGAAAAGAGTCCGCCGGAGAGCTCCTCGATTTCCGCCGCCGGGATGGCGCCGAGGGAGCGCAGGGTATGCGGGTTCTGCCAATCGTGGTTGATTAACTCGACCTTGCCGTATGGCCCGCGGCGTTGGGCGAGGGAAATGCCGAGCCGTTCGCAGATGGCCTCCTCGCTCATCGGCTGATGGGTGCCGAGGGCGATCATGACGTCGAAGCGGCTCGTGACCGGCGAGAGCCGCTCGTGCAGCGCGGCGAAGAAGGCGTCAATCGGCGCCGTGCGGGTGGCATCGGGAACGATGACGAGGACGCGTTTGCCGCGGTAGTCGACGGCCGGGCACGCACGCGCGACCAGATCGACGATCTGCGCGGAAGTCACGGCCTCGCCCGCGGGCGCGACGGCAGATAACGCGGCGGTCATGGCGCTAGATGGTTTGCGAGAGGAAGCCGCCATCCACCCGCAGATCGATCCCGGTCACGAATCCGCCGGCTTTCGCGCTGGCGAGGAACACGGCCGCGCCGATCAATTCGTTCGCCTCGCCGAAACGACCCATCGGCGTGTGCGCCAGGATGGACTGCGCGCGCGGGGTCGGCGAGCCGTCCTCATGAAAGAGCAGCCGCCGATTCTGCTCGGCCGGGAAGAAACCGGGCGTCAGGGTATTGACGCGCACTCCCCGGGCGGCCCATTCGCGGGCCAGGAATTGCGTGAGGTTGAGCACCGCCGCCTTGGCCGCCGAATACGTCACGACCCGCGAGAGGGGCAGGTGCGCGGAGACGCTGGCGATGTTGATGATGCTGCCCTTGCCGCGCGCGCACATCGCCGGGCCAAACTCCTGGCACGGCAGCAACGCGCCGCCGACCAGATTGAGGTCGAAACTCGCCCGCCAATCGGCCGCGGCGATCTGCTCGAAGGAGCGATCCGCCGTCACCGTGACGCTCGGGTCGTTCCCGCCGGCCGCGTTGATGAGGATGGTCGGAGGCCCGAGCTTCGCGGCGATGTCTCCGTGCGCGCGCTTGAGGTCGGCGGCGCTCATGGCGTCGGCCGGGTAAAAATAGGCGTGGCCGGCGGCGTCAGCGATTCGTCTGGCGCACGCCTCGCCGCGCTCGGCGTTGCGCCCCACCACGGCGACCATCGCTCCCGCCGCGCCGAGGCC
>CAXUAZ010000045.1:0-22355 GCA_964249195.1 uncultured Chthoniobacterales bacterium | reverse complement strand
TGGCAGACGGTGACGCTCGTCGTCAGCATGTTGCGGGTCAGGCCGGGGGCTGTGGTCACCGAGATCGGCTGGATATTGGCTATGGTCGATTGCGGCACGCTCGGGGACGAACTGGCCGGCGGCGCGCCTGCCGTGCCGGATAGGCCTGAAGTGACGGACGTGCCCGCACCGCTCGCGGGTGTCGTGGAAGACGCCGATGTGTTCGGAGAAGCGCTTGCGACCGTGCCGTCTCCGCCCCCTCCGCCGCCGTCATTGCGGCCGCCGAGGAACTGCATCGTCTCGCCGGTGACCTTCAGCTTCGAACGCTTTTGGCCCGTCGCCTTGTCATCCCACGTATCGAGTTGCAAACGCCCCTCGATGTAGACCGGGCGGCCCTTCGTGAGGTATTCTTTGGCCAGTTCCGCCTGGCGGCCCCAGAGGGTGACGTCGATGAACGTCACTTCCTCGCGCTTTTCGCCGGTGGCTTCCACCGTGTACTTGCGGTTGCACGCCAGCCCCAACTCCGCGATGGCCATCCCCTTGGGCGTGTACTTAATCTCCGGATCGCGGGTCAAGTTGCCGATCAGCATGACTTTATTGAGACTCGCCATGCTTGCAAATTTAGAGGATTAAGCCGCCTTTGCGACCTTTTTCGCCCGCAGCTTTTGATAATGCTGACGGTAAATCTCCGGATCCAACTTGAACTTCGCGCGCAGCTTGTCGATCACCGTCGGCTCCGCGTGGAAAATGAAATTCACGAAATAACCGGCCGTCAACGGACCGGGCGCGTAGCTGAAATCGCGCTTCTCCATCTTCTGGGTCTGCTCGAGATCGGCGCCTTCCTTGGAGAAATCCTTCTCCAGGCGCTCAATGATTTCCTTGATGGTGTCTTCCTTGCCCTGTCCATCCAGGACGAGCAGGCCTTCGTATCGATGCTTCATATATAGAGAAAACTGCGGGGGACTAGACTTCGGGCGGGCGGTTAAACTTGTTCATCGCGGCGGCCACGCCTTCGAGGCAGGCGCAATCCACGGCTTGGGCCGCGCGATCCACGGCGTCATCGAGGGCCGCGCGCTCGCTGGCTTTGAACTGGCCGAGCACGTAATCGACCATGCCGCCGCCGCCCACCGCGCCGATGCCCACCCGCAAGCGAGGGACCGCGGGCGTTCCGAGATGCTCGATGACCGATTGCATCCCGTTGTGGCCGCCGGCGGAGCCTTCATGGCGAATCCGCAGCCGCCCGAGCGGCAACGCGAGATCATCATAAATGATAAGCGTCTGCGCGGGCTCGAACTTGTAGAATTTACCCATCGCGCCCACCGTGCGGCCGGAGCGGTTCATGTACGTCATGGGTTTGACGTAGCAGCAGCCGTTGGCCGCCTTGCCCCAAAGCGCCTGCCAGGAATTGGAAAACGCCATCGCCAACCCCGAGCGGGCGGCCAGCGCATCGATCACGAGAAAACCTACGTTGTGCCGGGTGTTCTCGTACTCGCGCCCAGGGTTCCCCAAGCCGGCGACGAGTCGGATCGGCAAGGCATCAGTCATGAGGTCGGGCGCTAAAAACCAAGCGTTGTTACGTAACGGTTCAGGAAGCCGCCGGGGTCTCCGTCGTCGACTTCTCGGCCGTCGCCGCCGGGGCTGCCGCTGGAGCAGCCGCCGCCGGCTCTTCCGCAACGGTCGGCTCGGCAATGGCCAGGACCGTCAGGTCCGCATCGTTGAGCGCGGTGACGCCCTTGGGCAATTTCAAATCGCGCACGTGGATGGCGTCGCCAATCTTCAGCGCGCTGACATCTACGGAGATTTCCGCCGGCAGATCGCCGGGGAGACATTCGATCTCGAGATTGCGCAGGTTTTGCTCGAGCAATCCGCCCCCCGTCTTGACGCCCTCGGCCTCGCCGGTCGGCACGATCGGCACCTCGGCCGTGAGAAGTTCGTCCATCGCGACCGAGTGGAGGTCGACATGGAGGATCGCCCGGCTGACCGGATGATGCTGCACCTCGGAGATCAAGGCCGTTCGAAGCCCTGCGCCCTCGATCTGGACCTCGACGAGCACACTCTCGCTGGAGGCATGACCGAGAAGATTACGCACATCGCGTTCAACGAGTTGCAGATTTTGCGCGGCGTCTTTGGCGCCATAGATGACCGCCGGCACAAACCCGCCCGCCTTGAGCTTCTTGACCGCATTGCGTCCCACCGCGGTGCGGCTCTGGGCGTTGATTTTGAGTTGGATGGCCATGGCTGGAGAAATGGAAAGGACGGAGAAGATGGCGGAACCAGGCCAGAATGCAACTTGCAAATGCGCTTTGGAAAAACGCCCGGTTCGCAGGTCCAAAGGTCGCGTTGGCATCGAAGCAAACTTTAACCGAAAAATTATGAGCACCCCTGCATTCCATCCTGCCGACGCCGAGAATAACCTGCCATCCGGCAACCCCGGTCCGATCACTGGATTTGACCAGGCTGACCCTTCCGCAAGGACAGGATTGTGGACAGATGAACCGCTGCCTACCGCCAGTTCTGGATTGATCACGCCCACAGAAAGTTCCTTCCTCGCGGACAGCGCCTCCGCCGACAGCGGCGTGACGGGCGAGGCGCCCTTGGTAACCGAGAGCGCGTTGCCGGCGGCATTTGCTGTCAGCGCTGCTGCGGATGCGACCGGGACTTCCAACGAGCCGTTGAGTTCCGAGGAGAAGATTCGCGAGACGGCGTTCTATCGGTATCTGGTGCGCGAGTCAGCCGGCGAGCCCGGCACCGAGTTCGACGACTGGATCGCGGCGGAGCGCGACGTCCGAGATCGGTAGCGGCGCAGTGTCTGTCCCGATGCTCGGGCGCGCATGCGCCCGAGCATCGCCGTCGCAAGAGTGGTCAGATTGCTCCCGGCAACAACGAGACAATTTGCGGATCCACGGCCGTCGCGGCCGCGATGACGCCCGCCGTATCCTGCAAGTGCAACGCGGCATAGTCGACGGCGCGGCAAGCTGCCGAAATTTCCGCCTGCGTGCGATTGGGTTTTGCGAGGATCGCTGCGGACAATGCCAGAGCGACTGCTCTGCCGTTGCTATGAACCCCGGGTGTTCCGGTGATCGTCGTCTCCGTCGCGGACGTGCATGCAGCCCAAAAAATCCGCAGATTTGTGTTCGCGGCTGTGTGCACTCTGATCAACTGCTGAATGTCCGGTAAGAGCAGAAGATCGGAAAGGACGGTATCCTTCGACACCATAACGACATGATTAGGACCTTTAACAACTGCGGCCTGGGTTGACGCCTTGAGGTCAGCCAAGTCGTGCAGGACGAGATTGGGCACGTTTGTCGGGCCCGTGTAAACCTGCGGGATCCCCATGCGGGAGAGATCGTCGACTGTTTTTGTTCCCGAAGCGTTATGCTCCACGATCAGCCGGTCAATCGGCAAGTTGCCGACCAAGGCATTGACGACGGTCTCGGTCAGAGCGGAACCAACCGGTTGCAGTAAGTGGAGTTCTACATGCGCCGGGAGAGGACAAATGGCAGCGCCTCCCTGGTAGCTCCCATGGCCGGTTAGGATCACATCATTTGGGGTAGTGGTAATTGGCATAGTATAGTTTTATTTAATGTTAGTTGGACTGAGCGTGGTTGAGCGAAACCGATCGAAGTTGTCTGAGCAGCGTGATGTAACGCTGAGATCGGCCACGCGATCAGCTCCGGGGCCGAGGATCTTGGTTGACGGCCCGATTCCGTGAACGGCGAGTAAGATCGCGTGGCCGAATCAAATGTTACACCGCGCTAGGAGTCGGCGGCCGGCGCGAGCGCCGCCGGCGCTCGCGCCGCCGGAGGCCGGGCCGGAGTCGTCATTCTGAATCGCCAGGTACTTGCCGGGCCTGTACTTGGCTTGCCATTGCTCGGCCAACATCGCGGCCGTGATCTCCTTCAGATAATAATTGATCGGCACTCCGGCCGTGCCGCTGGAGGCTTGCTTCACGAAGTCTTGCAGCGCGGTCATCATCGAGTTGATGTCGATCACGCTGTTGGTCGCGTCCTGATGACTGGCAATCGCCGACAAGGCGTTTTTCACGGCGGCGCCTTGGAGATCGATCATCTGCTGACCGGTGCGGGCGGCATCGGACGCCGCCCTGACACTCGTTTGGTCGGACTGCGTCATGCTCTGGATATTGGCAATCTGGTCGATTGCCTGGCTGCCTCCGAACGACGAGAACTGTTCCGCCGCGATAACCATGTCGTTCGCGACGATGGAAGGGATGATCCCCATCGAAATCAGGGTCACATGAGAAGACACGTTCTGGGCACTGAGCAGGTTCTTAACGTCGTTTCCAAAATCCTCGTTAACGCCGAACCCGCCGCTGGCGTGCTCGAACCAACTGCCCGCATCCATCTGAGCCTGGAGCGAATTGGCGATGTCGCTGATCTTCTCGCTCGCGCGCGTGTCCGTTACGTCCAGGACATGCACCATGCCCACAAAGCTGGAGCCATACGTGACGCCAGAGATGATGCTGAACGATTTTTCCTGCGGGGTTGAATCCTGCTGCGCAATGGTATTCATGTTCGCGGGGTCGTCCGTCTTGATCATATTGTCCGGAAAAAGCTTGTTCCACGCGCGGATGCCTTTATCCACGTTGAGGATGAACGGCGCGATGACGCGGGCGTTCTGGTGCGTGCAGGTCAACGCGAAAACCAGCGTGCCGGCAACGGTATGATTTTCCAACTGGCGGTTTACCTGGGAAGCGGCGCTGCGGCTCATCTGCCCCGCAATGTCCGTGCCCAATTCGCTGACCGCACCGGCCACGTAACTGGCAACGGTGGAAGCAAAGGTCGCCGAACTTTGGCTGTTCTTATCGTAAGAAAAATACTGCACATCCATGTTCAAAGAATTGGCGGAAAGAGGCAGTTGCTTGAAATCGCTGCGCTCATAGTCGACGGGGCTCTCGACGTCCGAGTGAACCATCTGCACTTTGGCGCGCAACGGTTGAATCGCCTTTTCGGTGTCGACGCGAGCTTTCGCATATGCGATGGCGGCGTCCGCAACCTGTGCGTTCAAAGCGGTGATCTCACCCGCAAAGAAACCTTCCTGAACGCCGAGATTGTGGACCTCCATGGCGGTCATGCCGAAGCTTCGGCGCATTGAGATCAACGAGTTGAGCGTTTCCTGCGCCGCGTCTGGAGCCGCCTGCAGAGCCGAAATCTGCTGCACGACGCTGAGTCGGTCAGGATGAACGATATTTGCGAGAACCAGGCTGGGATCGTAAGGAATGGTTGAAGGCATAGCAGTGCTCCTGTGTGGTTGGGGGATTTGGGGATATCCGAGTCTTCACCAAATCCCGTGATTATATTTGATTTGGACAGTGAGGTTTCTCACTTGCTCCGAGAGTGCCAGGACCGCGCTTCACTCACAACCGTCGGAAGTTTGTATTATCAGTCGTTTATTTAGGTCTCTTTCCTTAGCTGCCAGGTTTGACGCCAGTCTGAGGGCGGCAACCCGGTTTCTTTTTTGAAAGCCGCTCGGAACCGGTTGCCATCGCGATAGCCAACCTGCGAGGAGATTTCCGCGATCCGGCAAGTAGGTTCGGCGAGCAGGGACTTTGCCTGGTTGATGCGCACATCAGTCAGATACCGCTTGAAGGATGTGCCGACACATCGCGTGAACAAAGCACACACGTACGCCGCGTTTAGCTTAAGTTTTCGCGCGAAATACTTGAGCGAAAGCGGCTGATCGTAGTGCCGATGAATCTCATCAAGAATAATGAGGATTAACCCCTCCCCATGCGTCTTTGTCTGCGGCAGACGCCGCAGCATCGTGGTTTCGGTCTCAACGGGTTGAACTCGAACCGTTCTTAACCGGACATCCTGCTGCGATCCGATCTGCGTCCGGCGGCGCAAGTGCGCGAGCTCCTTGCCGCGCAACTCCATCATGGTGGCCGTCCTGATATAATCGACGATCAGCCTCAACATCGACTGCGCTTGAGCGCTTAGAATACCCGCCGCCTTCCGTCCTGTTCTTACACGCGGGGCCTTTTTGGCGAAGCTGGTTGCGCTTGTTTGCGGCTGGCGCGTCAACACAGTCAATGAAGCTGTCCCCAAGGTAATTCCGTCAATGATAATAGCCAGACTATAAAGCGTATTAACGGAACGGGCTTTCTGCGCATTATCGGCGCGCTCTGCTTTACTTCTCGCTGCATCCTTGGTTTTTAGAGTGGTGGGTTTTCTCGTTCCGCGGAGAGCTTCTGCCTGTTGCTGTATGTTTCTCATTGGCAGCCACTGCCAGGAGAGATCGAGCATTAACAGTCGCTTGCAAATATCCGGATCGACCGACTCACTGTATTTCACCGCTATTCTGCGCGCGTGATTGACCAGAAACATCTCATCGAATGAAGATGTTTCGCGGAAGCGGTGTGCCGGCGTACAGTCATCCTCTGGATTTTCTTCAAAAAAGCCGCCCGGGAGAGGTCTAAGGTCTTTGAAGAGCGGAAATCGCAAATCAACGAAGTTGAGCGGATCGGTTCTTAGTATCGAAAATATTTGCCGCCAAAGATCGGCGAGGATGGTGACGCCCGGCGATAGTGCCCTTCTCATGACAGATGGATTCTACGCGGGACCTCGGCTCGACTTGGTTTATTTTCGCGCCGTGCCTTCGGAGGCACGACCTTCCCTGGGGCGTATCGATCACCAAGAGCCTGCGCACCGCTCAAACCCTTGATGCAAGATAATCCGAAGTCTCCGGCAGACGGCCTTGACGCCGGGGCCGCCATCAGCAATTGACGGCCTGCAATTTGGGCTTGCGACTATCGAACACGGGACGGAAAGTTGCTCCTTGGCCGCAGTGGCTGCAAGCCATCGGCAAAGGTCACCGCCAAGGTGGCGAAATTGGCAGACGCGCCAGACTTAGGATCTGGTTCCGTAAGGAGTAAGGGTTCAAGTCCCTTCCTTGGCATTCTCTGTTTCGGCAACGCAGGCCGAAGCCTTGACGACAGAAATGCTTTCCCCCCCTTGGCGCATTCATCGTGTTTCCGAGTTGCTTGGCAGCTCCGGCCGGACAGGAAATTGCGCAAATTTTTAAAAATACGCTTGCAGTTCCTTTCCAGACTCTAGTATGTATTCCGTACGTGCAAGGGTGGATTAGTGTCCTCTCAACTTTCTACCCGACCTACGTTTATGAAATTGAAGAGTCAGTGTTCCTTGTCGAATTCGAGCGTGTTAAAATTGGTTTCTCCCATTGTTGTTCCACGGCGATTGTTTACTTGGGTGCTGATTTTGGCCAGTGCGGCGCCCGGATGGACAGCCGAATTGCACACGGATGCGGCGGCGGAAAAGCTCTACTCTGAAGGGGCGCATCATCTCCAAGAAAGCTACGCTGATACAGCCGTCGCTCAAAAAGCCGACATCAAGGCCAAGCCGCTCATCGAAGCTGCCTGCAAAGATCTCCACGCCTGCAAGTTCAAGACTTGGAGCGACGACCAAACCGTTTGCCGCGAAGGCAGTGTCCTCGAGACAGAGACGGAACTGAAGGACGGGAAAGCGGAGGATGCGAAGAGGGCAAACGAAGAATCGAAAAAAGCGGAAATCGCTTCGAGACGGCAGGCCTTCATTGCGTACGACTTTTTTCGGCAGGCCTCTGAGGTGAATCCGGTGGATGCCCGTTATCCCCTTGCCGAAGCTTATGCACTGAATCAGGCAGCTCGATATCGAGAGGCCCTCGCTTCGATCAAGCAGGCGATCAAGCTTCACTATGGCACTCAGAGCAACCTGCTCTCCGCGGAAGCCACCGCGCACATCAACGATCCGGCCTCTTCGCGGGACGAAGTTCAGATTGGCGTCAACGAACTCACGCAAGCGCTCCGCGAGAAGAAACAGGAACCCGGCATTGACGCGGCAGAGATCCAGGGGCTGCAGGATCAGCTCTCCGCAGCACAAAATAAATTGGACGGAATGAATGACAGCTTGCACCTGGCTCTTTGGACACGCACTCATCCAAACTTGGGTACCGTCGGATGCGACGTCATTCCTCCCCAACAGGAACTGCCCGTAAATCTAAGCGTATATAGCGGGTACGGGTTCAACGATAACATCACCAAAGGACGCACCCATCCCGAACCCACGGGCACGCAACGCGGAAGCGTCAGCTTCAATGAATCATCACTCACACTGAATTACCTCCGTCAAACACAGCATCCGTACTACATGGGGGTGGACCGCCAGTCTGAGGCGGCTTCTGAGAAAGACGCGCCCGCTGACGGCAAATGGCTGCCCCAGGAACTTGCGTTGAGCGATCTCTTTACGATCAATTACGCATTTATCTCGGACACCTACGACCGCAGGCACGGCGCGGACCTTCTCTATCACACTCTGTCCGCCGGCTATCAGCACACCTTCACGCCCTGGATCACTGCAACTGCCCGCGCGACCGAAACCTTGCAAATTGTCGAACAGGACCTTTCTCTCAATCAAATCTCCGCCTTGGTCGGCGTGACGGTCAGCCCGTACCCGCGCACGAGCACCCAATTCAGCTTCACCGGCAACCGGCAAGACGGCTTGAACGAGCCGGCATTCCAAAGTGACCCGGATGGCTTTACTTACCAATTGCAGATGACCGAGAGCCTCACGCTGCTTGAAGATCCCAGTGACGAAAAAGCTGCCTTAACGCTCAACCTGACGTACGCGCACCAATTTATCAATGTTGTTGGCGTCCTTGGCCGTTCTCAATTTGACGATTATAGCGCCCGATTGGCGTATGAATGGCGCATTCACCACGCGGCATCGTTCGTGCGCAGCGTGGGCTTCGCGCTTTCCGAGGATTGGTCGCCCACGCAATCTGAATACGACTTATTCAAGAGCGCGGATGGGGCCGGTCTATACGCACGCTACGATGAGCAGAACAAGTTCATCGCGAGCGTCGTCGTGCGAATGTGGTATGATAAGGACCTGAGCGCATCAGCGTTTACCGACGGTTGCCGCTTGCAGTTCTTCGCGCAGTATACTCGCACCGATCTGCACTCCAACGTGACCTATGCGAGTTATGACGCGAATAGCTTTACCGCATACGTCCAAATGAATTTCTGATGAAATGGAACACTCTCTTAATCATGACGGCTGTCATGGCCGCCGCCTCGCACGTCTCTGCGCAGGAAAGCCTGCGGGATTTTCAGGATCGCACCGGCCTCAATCCCAACCGCACGGTTCCCTTGGGAAGCGATCAACATGGTTTCTATCGGTCAACCAGCCCACAACCGCCGATACCAGTCCCGCAACGACTGCCGTCTGGTCTGACGCCGCGCGCGATAGATGATCTGCCCAAACACCGCGTCGCGATCGCATCATCAGAGAGCAAGGCGCACTATATTAAGCGTCACGGAGAGGAATATCGCAGTCGCAAGGTCAAAGAACAGAAGGAGCAGCAAAAAAAGGAAAAACTAGCCGCGCTGAACGGCAATGGTAACAAGATGCTTGATTTTCATGGCGCAACTTTATCGAACTTGCTCATCGAGCAAGGAGTTGAGGCCGAAAAGGTCAGAGCTGCTCAACAATACGATCGTCGGCAACGGGCTGGACAGGTGTCTCCTTCTGCACCTGCGGAACTGCGTGTACCGAGGCTGTAAGCTCGATCATGCGATTACGGATTCGAACCGATCCAGGCACACGATCGGGAGGCCCGCCTCTCGGGAGGCGCCTAAATCCACTTCGAATTCCGCCATCCAATCGTTCGCGTCGTCGGGGTCGACCAGCACTTGCTGGACGCACCACGTCTTTTTGTCCTCCGCGGGGATGACGTAGGTGTTGCGGCGGTTGCGCGCTGCCGGATCGAGGCGGATGCGGGGGTGGTCAATGAGATACGCGTCGAGGGCGACGCGCAGGCGGTCGGATGTCCATTCTCCAGGTTCAACCGTGGCGAGGGCGGCCGCCGCGTCGCCGCCGGCGAGGGCTTGCAGGAAGGTGAAGATCACCGTGCGGATCGCGGCGGTGAACGCTTCCACATCACGCGTGATGTCGCGCAACGCTTCCTCGGCGCCGGGCGGGCGCACTTCCTCCGTGCCGAGCGGACGGTAGCTGGGGTCGCGCAGGCGTTCCCATTCGTCGAGCAAGCTGGAATCCACTGAGCGCAAGACCAAGCCGAAGAAGGCTTCCATGTCGCGGATCGTGTCGTTCTTGGCGGCGTCGGGGACCGTCTGGGTGAGTGCTTTATAGACGCCGGAAAGATGGCGCAGCAGTAGCCCCTCGGCGCGCTGGAGTTCGTAGATTTTGATGTAGTCGTTGAACGAACGGAACTCCTCGAACATCTCGCGCGCGATCGATTTGGGCCGGATGTTCTCCTGACCTACCCACGGGTGGCGCTCGGCGAAGGCATTGAAGGTCGAGTAGATAAACTCGCGGTTTGGCTTTGGGTATTCGAGTTTCTCCAGTTCCTCCATGCGCTGGTTGTACTCCATGCCGTCGGCCTTCATCTGGGCGATCTCGCGCGTTTTGATCCGGTCGAGTTGCTTGCGCAGGATCAGGTCGGGGTCTTCCAGGATCGACTCGACCAGCGTCAGGACGACCAGCGCGTAATCGGGCGCCTGCGGGTCCATCAACGGGAGCGTGTCGTGGACGTACAACGACAGCGTCTGGTTCATCGAGAAATCTTGCTGCAGATCGACGTTGAGCCGCAGATGGGACTCATGAAATTCTACGATCTTGCGGTCTGCCAACCCGCGAAAGAGTTGCCACGCGCGGCGGAAGTGCGCCTTCCGCGCCTTCGGCGTGTCGTGCACCTTGCGGATGAGCGCCTGCATCGCGCGGCAACCGTCTTCGTGCGTCCGGCTCAGGACGTTGAGCAACATCCCGTGCGTCACCTGGAACTTCGCCGTCAAGCGCTCGGGCGGCGCCGCGATCAGCCGGGCAAACGTCGCCTTGTCCCATTGCACGAACCCTTTCTCCGGCGGCTTGCGGCGCACGAACTTCTTGCCGCTTGCCTTCTGCTCGAGCAGCAGATTCTCGATCACGTGCTCGGGCGCCTGCGCAACCACGTAGCCGACGTCATCAAATCCTTTGCGGCCCGCGCGGCCGCCGATCTGGTGGAAATCGCGCGCGGTCAGGATTGCCGTTTTCTGCCCGTCGTACTTGCACAGGCGGGTGAAGAGCACGGTGCGGATCGGCACGTTGATGCCAACCCCCAGCGTGTCCGTGCCGCAGATGACTTTGAGCAATCCGGCCTGCGCGAGTTGCTCCACCAGCACGCGATACTTCGGCAGCAATCCCGCGTGATGCACGCCGATGCCGTGCCGCAGCCACTTCTTGATCTCGGGCCCGTACGGGCTCTTGAACTCGCGGCCTTCCAGCGCGTGCGCAATCGCCGTTTTCTCGTCGCGCGAGCTGACGTTGATGCTCGTAAACGCCTGCGCGCTCTCCGCCGCCGCGGCCTGCGTGAAATGGACGACGTACACCGGCCCCTTGCCCCCCGCGACGAGTCCCTCCAGCGTCTGCGCAAGCGGCGTCTCCGCGTAGGAATACTCCAGCGGCACGGGGCGTAATCCCGATTGCACGGTGACGGTCGGGCGTCCGTTGAGCCGCGTGAGTTCGTTCTCGAAAAAAGCCGTGTCGCCCAGGGTCGCCGACATCAATAGAAACCGCGCCTGCGGCAACGTAAGCAGCGGGATCTGCCAGGCCGCGCCCCGGTCGGGGTCGGCGTAGTAATGAAACTCGTCGATGATGACATCGCGCACCGGGGCAGCGGCGCCTTCACGCAGGGCGATGTTGGCCAGCACCTCGGCGGTGCAGCAGAGGATCGGCGCGTCGCGATTGACGGTCGCGTCGCCGGTGGAGAGCCCGACGTTTTCCGGGCCGAACTCGCGGCAGAGCGCCAGCCATTTTTCGTTGACCAGCGCCTTGATCGGGCACGTGTAAACGGACCGCCCGCCCTGGGCGAGCGCCTTGAATTGCAGCGCCGCGGCGACGAGCGATTTGCCGGAGCCGGTGGGGGTATTGAGGATGACGTTGCGCTCTTCGTACAACTCGAGCAGCGCCGCCTCCTGGGCGGGATAAAGCGCGATGCCGGCGCCGGCGACGTATTGCAGGAAGCGGTCGAGCAGGAGATCGTTGCCCGCCGGCGCGCCGGCTCGAGGAAGAAAGCGGGAGAGAGGCGAGACAGGCAAAATAAAGACGCCAAGCTAGGTCGCGCCTTGAAAGGCGGCAACCGCCGCGATCTTGCAATGCGCGCGCAGATCAGCGCAACCTCGGCGGCGAATGGATGCGCACAGACTACGATGGGCCTGGGGATTGATCCCGCTGGCCGCGGTGCTCTTCACGTTCTCGGCGGGTCGGGGCTGGCCGATCCACATGCCGGGCAAGCTGCCCGGCGCCGTCGCGCCCGCCGCCGGCTTCTTTGTCTACGCGCCGACCGATTGCCGCATGGATCTCCGGATGGGTGTCCTCCCCGCGACGCCGCAACCGGCGCCTCAAGTCCGCGTTTCGATCAAGCAAGGGAAGACGGAGACTTCCACGATTGCGGTGAAAACGCGGGGCTTCGGCGACGCCGGCGCGCTTTCCGCGACGGCGCCGCTCGCTCTCACGCGCGGGGTGAACTCGGTGCGGCTCACGCTCGAACCGGACGTGCCGTTTTCGCTGCAGTCTGCCGTGGTGAACCAGCGGATTTTCAATGCGGGCAACACCAGGTTTTGCCTCGCGCTGCTTGCGCTCGTGACCGCGTCGGTCCTGGCGAGCGCGGCGCTGGGCGCAAACGGCGCGCAACTCTGGTGCGGCGCGAGCTTGATCGGGTTTCTCCTCATCACTTCGACGGCCACCGTGCTCTCGTGCGCACACGCGCTCACCTCCGGCGTGTGGACCGGCGTGCTCGTCGGCGTCTGCGCGATTGTCAGTGCGTTCGCGGTCCAGCGGCGCCCGCCGATGCTCCCGTCGCTCGGCAGCGCGGAAACGCTCATCCTGCTCGCGTTGGTCTGCCCGATGTTCGTGATGCAAACCCTCTCGTCGGTCAACGCCTTCGACGACCTGATGTACCACGGCCCGCGCACCGCGTACTGGATGGAAAATGCAAGCGCGCTGCCTTTCGTTTCACATAATGACCGGCTCTCCGTCTTCCCCATCGGCGGCGACTTGCTCTTTGCTTTTGGGACGATCATCTCTGGCTCGGAACTGCCCGGTAAATTCATGGTTTTCCTGGCGTACCCGCTGAGCCTCTTTGCCATGCGGGCCCTCCTGCAGACCCTCGGCGTGCGCTTGCCCACCGCGCTGGGAATGGTTGCGGCCTTTGCGCTGGCGCCCCTGGTCATGGCCAACGCCGTCGGCATCAAGCCAGATCTGTGGCTCGTGCTATTGGGGGTGATCGCCCTGCATTGGGTGATCGTCGCGCAACGGACCGGCTCTCTGATCCCGTGTTGCCTGGCGGCGGCGGGCGCGGCGGCGGCACTCGGGGTCAAATGGACCGCGGCGCCGTTCGTCCTGATGACGCCGCTGCTGTTGTTGCTGCCGCGGCCGGCGGGATCGTGGAAAAGGCGCGCCGCGGCTTTGGCGCTGACTCTATTCTTCGCGTCAGCGCTCGGCGGCGCGGGACCCATTCTCGTGTCGAACTTGCGGGCGAGTCATCACCCGTTTGGACCGTTGGCGATGCGGGAGGCGCACCAACCCGCGCCGGGATGGCACACGATGATCGTGCAGCTCAAGCGGCTGCCGTTTATCCTCATCGACCCGCCCATCATGCCGTTTGAAACGGCGCGCGCCACCCTGGAACAATGGGAAATATCCGCGGCTGACACCATTGGCGCCACGGAAGCGCTGCGCGAGGAAGTAGGGCGCGTGTGGCCCGGGGGCTTTGTGCCGCGCGTGACCGATCTCGACGACCGATTTTCGCTCGGCTGGTTCTTGGTGATCGTTGGCGGCGTCGGCGCGGCGGCAACCTGCTTCCGCCAGGACGCTCCGCGCGAGGCCCGATTCGCCGTGGCGCTGATGCTAGGGATGTCGGCCGCTTTCACGGTCGCCGTGGTTACCCAGACGCGCTGGCAATCCGCCGCCGGATTGCCGGATCGTTTCCTGATGCCGGCGCTTGCCTTTGGCCTGCTCGGGGCAGCTTGGCCGATTGATCAGTTTCTGTCCCGCCGGATTGCGCCAACGATCATTTTTTGGACAGTGGTGGCTTTGCACGCGCTGCCGTTCCTGATGCTGATGCAAATCCCCTTTTCCTTCGGCAAGCTCATCGGCTGGCAGACGCCGGTTTATTTCGACACCGGCTCTGAGTTCGAGGTGCTAAGCCACCTTTTGCCGCCGGGCCGCACCATTCTGCTCATCACGGGGCAGGGAAGCCGCGACTACCCGCTCTTCCGCGCGCGGGAAGGTTTTGCCAATCGCGTCATCCCGTGGGGCAAATCGGCGTATGACCGCGACGCCTTTAACCGCGCCTTGACGCAATCAGACGTCGACACCGTGGTCTTCGCAGACTCCAAAGAAATCCCGATGTTATGGGATCCTTCGTTCTCGGCGCAGCCCTTCCTCGATGATCTCGCGGCGCGTCCTAATTTTCGCCGAGCGCCGATCATGGGCGATCCTGCGGTGTTTCTGCGAATACAGTGAGGCTAGAGCATATAAAGTAAAGCTATAGCCGCTCGACCATCCGAAGTCAGGGACGACACAGAGGTCGTCCCTCCAAATATTTGGAGGGATGGGCTCCGCCCCGTATACTTTTTAATGGCCGTCCCCGTGAGTTGCTGACGGCTACAATTCAATTTAATACGCTCTAGCGCTTCTTCGCCGTCGGCTTCTTTGGATACGCCTTCTTTGCAGCCGGTTTGGGCGCGACTTTTTTAACGGGCTTGGCCACCGCTTTCGGCGCCGGCTTGCCCTTCGACTTGGAAGGCGCGGGCTTGGTGCTCTTGGTGACGGCGGTCTTTGCGGTGGTCAACGCCTTCACGGTTTTCTTGCCGGCCGAGGTGACCGCCTTCTTCACGGCCTTGGCCGCCGGGCTCCGCTTGACAATCGCTTCCGCGCCGGATGTCACGGTTTTCTGCACCTTGTCGGTGTTGCCGGCCACCAGGGCGCCCGCGATCCCGCCCACCACGGCGCCGATCGGACCGGCGATGACGCCGCCCGCAACCGCCCCCGCGGCGGCGCCGGCAGCCTTGTTTTGAGGAATGGCTACATTGATGTCCGTGGACGCCGACGAGCCCGATTTAGATGAATTGCCAGACTTAGGAGATTTCTTCATATGCACAACGCATCGCGGCTCCGGGCAGGAGTGGTTGCCCCATTTTGCGCGGACTGCCTAAAGGCGGGGCCGGGCTTGATGGGAGGAGGTTAGTTTTTGACGACCCCGCAAGTGAGCATGTCTT
This sequence comes from uncultured Chthoniobacterales bacterium, assembly GCA_964249195.1. GTDB lineage: Bacteria > Verrucomicrobiota > Verrucomicrobiia > Chthoniobacterales > SZAS-18 > CAXUAZ01. The sequence continues at coordinate 7,087 of CAXUAZ010000045.1, read as the reverse complement.
TGCCCTCGTACGGGTTGGCGACGTCCTTGTTCGTTTGCACCCAGTCCTTGTTGGCCATGGGGCAATGGATCACGTAGTAGCCGTCAGTCGTGCGCGCAAGCTTGACCGCGCGGGCGCTGAGCGCGGCGAAATCGGCGCGGGCCGCCCCGAGGTCGGTGGCGCCGGCGAGCTTCTGCGCTTCGGGATCGGGCAGGGCGGCGGAGGCTTTCTTCGCGACGGCGAGATCGTCGGCGGCCAGGGCGGCGCGGATCGGCTCGTACTTGGAGAGGAATTCCTTGTCGGCCGGAGCGAGATCGGCGGCAGCCAGCGTGCCGGCGGCGATGAACGTCAGGAGGGCGAAGCGGAGAGTAGTTTTCATGATAAGAAAAAGGGACACCAAGATCGGCCCTCGCGCCACCGGAACCCGTTTGCCGCGATGACGGAACTTCCGGAATAATCTCACGCAGAGGCGCAGAGGCGCAGAGGTGGGGAGGAATTCCTGCTATTTGTCTTTGATTTCTTTGCGGCTTTGCGACCTTTGCGCGAGGCCCTTCTTCGTCTAGCAGTCCTGCGACGCCTCCACCCAAGAGGAAGCGGTAGAAGGGCCTCGCGCAAAGGTCGCCAAGCCGCAAAGGGGGAAGAGGCAATTGTCTTTCCTCTGCGTCTCTGCGTGAGATAATCTGGCGCCGGCGTAGGATCGGCCGCGCGGGTTACATCCCGCAGCGTTCCTGCACTTCGGTGAGGTTGGAATCCTTCGTCAGCAGGCTGGCAAGATAGGGATCGGTCTTCGGCGTGAGCGTCGCGGCGCCGATGAGCCGCGAAGGTGAGGTCAGACGCGAGAAGACCACCGACACGATCTTGCGGCGCGGCACGCTCTTCGCGCTATAGCCCACGCCAACGTTGCTCGACCAAAATTTAACGTTTTCCACCCCGTTCACCGTTTCCGTGCCCAGATAGATCACGGAGTGCCCGTGCTCTTTGCGCCCGACCGCCGTCGTCCAGAAGATCTTCATGAAGTCGCCCGGCTCTGCCTGGTCGAAGCTGGCGAAATTTGGCCCCAGGCTCATCTCTTTGAATAGCCGTGCCGTGCCGGGGCCATTCGCATTCCAACGCCCCCATACGCCCTCGCCGTCAATCTGATTGTCGACCAGCAACGCGGCGCGCGCGCGATCGTCCAGCGTAAAATCGCCGCGGCGCGTGAGCGTGTCGATCGTCTTGAGAAACACCAGGTAAGTGGCGCCCGAGCAGAAGCTGGGGCACGCGCGGGCCGCCGTGACGTTGATCCCGGCGGGCGCCAGCGAGCACGCGTCCATCAACGCCACTTTCGCTTGATGGCTCCCCGAATACCCGCCGCCCGCCGGCATGGTCTTTATTTGCTCGAGGATCAACGGGTTGTACGGCGCGTCAATCGGCGCCGCGAGCAATGTCCCGCCCGACAGAAGCGCGGCCAAGAGAAAGGAAGCCAGTTTCACCTCGAAGGATGCGGCGTCCCGAGCAGCTCGGCAACAGAGATGAGGACGTCCGGAAAAGCATGCGGCGCGATGTTCTCGCCGACCGCCGCCCGCGTCATGACCCCGTAGACGCCGATTGAGGAAGGGTCACGATAAACTTCGACGACCTTTTCCACCAGGTTGATGATCCAAAATTCCGCGATGCCGGCCCGCGCGTACGCCGGCAGCTTTTCCTCGCGGTCGAAGCGCACCGAACTGTCCGCCACCTCCACGAGCAGGTAGACGTCGGCCGGCGTTGGATGGGCCTGTTGGTAGTAATCGGCGCGCGGTTTGACAAGAGCGACATCGGGCTGCGGCTCGGATCTTTCGCTCAGGTGAATCGGGTCTTGATAACGGGCGATCCAATGCTCCCCGCCCGCTTTGACAAAGAGATTGAGCAATCGAGAGCCTACGCCAGAGTGAAACGGTCCAATCGGCAGCATATCGATGATTTGTCCTTCGAGCAGTTCCACCCGCGCATCCGGCGCGAGGATGCCGGTCTCGCCCATGCGGTAGTATTCCTCGACCGTGAAGCGGTGCGGTGGCGCAAGGGTCAGCGTGGGCATGACGGGGAAAGATCCAAGTTACTAGCTTCAAGGAAGATTCAAAGGACCGAAAAAGGTTCAAGGCCGTCCGGTCACCGCGGGAGCGAAATACGCCAGGCGCCAGCTCTCGCGCATGAGCTTGCGGTAGAGCGCCGCGCCTCCGGCCGGCGGGATGGATTCGACCCGCTTCTTTGTGCACACCGTCAACATGGAATCGGGCCGGCCGCCGGCGGCGTTCTGGCGGAAATATCGGTAATCCCACCCGGCGCCCATGAGCATCATGGGCTGCTTCGTGTTCCCGGTTGCAAGCGGCAGATAACGAGCGTCCCGCGGTCCGTCCTCGTCTGGGATCTTGCCGTCGGAAGTCATCTCGACGAACCCGTCTCGGATCGACCACCAGCCGCGCGCATGGATCGTATGAGGTTCCAGGCAGCCCCATTGAAGATAAAGAAAGCGGCCGTCAGGAAACAGGTAGAGATCGTCGCCGGTGAGATGAGGATCGCTGGCGTAATGGCCGGCGACGGTCCGGGTGGGCAAGGTCACCGGCGTCTTGAGCCCGAAGCGGTTAATCTCGCGGAGCATCGTCTTCGGTGAGGCGCCGCGCACCGCGAGCGGCGTGACAAGCGCGACAAGAACGAGGAGACCGATTCGGACAATGGAGGCGTTCATGGGGGATGATCTTACACGTCCGTTTCTTCGAGGTCTGCGAGCTTCATGATGGAACGCAGCAGACCGATTTTGAGGGGTTGATTGCCGTGGATAGGAATCACTAAGCGCTCAGTGCGTCCGGCCTTGGTGAAGATGTGGTGACTTCCGTTGATGCGGCTCAAAGCCCAACCGCGCTGTTCAACCGCTTTGACGAGTCGCTTCCCGGAGACCTGTTTCACACGACAAACTCTAGGAGCTGATCCCCGGTCGCCAATTCGTCGGTGGAGTCACCCGCCTTCAGCCAGCCTTCAATGGCTTCCGCGAGATGCTCGCGCACCTCGTCAAGCGACTCCCCTTGCGTGAAGCACCCCGGCAACGCCGGAACTTCCGCCCAGTATCCTCCCTCAACGGCAGGATGAACGACAGCCCTCAATATCACCGGTCGATAGTACGACCGTTGCAGGCCGGATTACAAGTCCTTTAGCCTTTGAGCTTGTCTAATCTCACAACCAAGACAGCGCATCCGCGAAGGAGGCCGGCGGGAGGTTGGCCGCTCCGGACTTGTCAGCGCGGGCCGCGCGGCTAGACTCCGGGCGATCTGCCACGCCTTCCAAGATTACCATGCTCCAGACCATTCAGACCTTTAATATCGTCCCGAAGCTCCCGCCTGCCCTGGAGCCTCTGCGGGAGATCGTCTATAACCTCTGGTGGAGCTGGGAGCCCGCGGCGCGCAAACTCTTCCGCCGCATCGACGTCGATCTTTGGGAGAAAACCAACCACAACCCGCTGCGCATGCTGCAGCTCTCCCGCCAAGCCCGACTCGAAGAACTCGCCCGGGACGAATCGTTCTTGCGCGAAGCCAAGTGGGTCCACGATCAGTTCAACGCTTACATGGCGCGCCCCGACACCTACGCGCGCAGCCGGGCCAAAGAACGCGGGCTCAAAACCGCCGACCCGCGCGGCGAACTCATTGCGTATTTTTCCGCCGAATTCGGTTTCCACGAGTCCGTGCCGAATTACTCGGGCGGCCTCGGCATCCTTTCCGGCGACCATTGCAAATCCGCCAGCGACCTCGACCTGAACTTCTGCGCGGTGGGGCTCCTGTACCGGCACGGCTATTTTAAACAGCAGATCAACCGGGACGGCATTCAGGAAGCCGTCCAGCTCAACCAGAATTTCTACAACCTGCCGGTCACCGAGATCCTGCCCGAGGGCGCCTCCGAGCCGCTGGCGATCAGCGTCGAACTCCCCGGCCGCAGCGTGTACGCGAAGGTTTGGAAACTCGCGGTCGGCCGCATCAACCTCTACCTGCTCGACACCGACATCCCGGCCAACAACGCCGAAGATCGCGCCATCACCGCGCAACTCTACGGCGGCGATCTTGAGATGCGGATCCGCCAGGAGATCGTGCTCGGCATGGGCGGGCCGCGCGCCCTGGCTGCACTTGGGTTGAAGCCGGCGGTGTTCCACCTCAACGAAGGCCACGCGGCTTTCCTGGGCCTGGAGCGCATCCGCCACTACGTGAAGGCGCACAACCTGGAGTTCAAATCCGCGCTGCAGGTGGTCGCGGGGTCCAGCATCTTCACGACGCACACCCCGGTGCCCGCGGGCAACGACGCATTTTCGTCCGAGCTCATGCGGCGGTACTTCGGCGAATACCCATCGCAGGCCGGCATCGACTTCGAATATTTCTTGAGCCTTGGGCAGGAGACGGTCGAGAAGGCGGCCGCCTTCAGCATGACGATCCTCGCCCTGCGCACCACGCGCCAGGCCAACGGGGTCAGCAAGCTGCACGGCGAAGTCAGCAAGGGATTGTGGAAGAACGTCTGGGCCGGCGTGCCGGAAGACGAGGTGCCGATCACGAGCATCACCAACGGCATTCACACCAAGACGTGGGCCGCCCCGGAGTTCATGGACCTGTACCGCGATCATCTCGGCGCGGATTGGGAGGAACACCTCACGGACAAGGATTTCTGGCGCGGCGTCATCGACATCCCCGATGCCAGGCTCTGGTCGACGCATCAGAAGCTCAAGCAGCGCCTGATCGAGTTTGTGCGGCAGCGGCTGCGGGTGCAGCGCGAGCGGCTCGGCGAAAGCCCGCAGCAACTCCGCGAGATCAACGACATCCTTAACCCGGAGATCCTCACCATTGGGTTCGCGCGCCGGTTCGCGACCTACAAGCGCGGCAACCTGCTGTTTTCCGAGCCCGAGCGCCTGCTCAAGCTGATCCACAACACGGAGCGCCCCGTGCAATTCGTCTTCGCCGGCAAGGCCCACCCGAAGGACGAGGGCGGCAAGAAGGTCATCCAGGACGTGTATCAATACACGCGCCGCCCGGAGTTCGGCAACCGGGTGGCGTTCGTCGAGGATTACGATGCCTACATCGGCCGGCGGCTGTATCAGGGCGTCGATCTGTGGCTCAACAACCCGCTGCGCCCGTTGGAAGCCAGCGGCACGAGCGGCATGAAGCTCCCACCCAGCGGCGGGTTAAACTTGAGCGTGCTCGACGGTTGGTGGTGCGAGAGTTACAACGGCAAGAACGGGTGGGCGATCGGCTCGGAGATCACCGATGGCTCAGTGGAATTCCAGAACGAGGTGGACATCGCGAGTTTATTCCACTTGCTCGAGACGCAGGTGATCCCGCTGTATTACGCGAAGCCGGATGGCCGGTTGCCGATCGCGTGGCTGGGGTTGATGCGGGAGTCGATCCGCAGCGTGACGCCGGTGTACAACACGCATCGGATGGTCAAGGAGTACAACGAGCGTTTGTACGAGCGGGCGGCGTCGGTCTATCGCGCGCTTTCTGCGAACGATTGCGCGAAGGGCGCGGAGTTGAGCCAATGGAAAGACCGGATGCGCCGCGATTGGCCGCAAATCTGGATCAGCGACGTGCAATTGGAACATCCGGATCGGTTGAACATCAAGGTGGGAGATCCATTGAAGGTGACGGCCCGGGTGGATCTCGGCCCGATTGATCCGAAGGAGGTGCGGGTGCAGGCGTACTACGGCGAGAACGTGGAGAACGTGATCCGCAAACCGACGATCCTGGATCTCACCGACCTAAAGCCGCTCGGCGACAGAGGCAGCTACGCGTACAGCGGCACGATCCCGAGCGCGGAGAGCGGCGCCTATGGATTCAGCGTGCGGGTGGTGCCGACGCACCCAAACCTGACCCAGGAGCATGAGCTGCGGCTGATCACGTGGGCATAGGCTTTCGTCCTTTAGGTCCTTTCTGTCCTTTAGGTCCCTTTCAGGAAGGGACGGAAGGGACTAAAAGGACATAAAAGTCACCCCGGGGACGCTTATCCTATGACCCTTATCATCGGCGCCGGTCTCGCGGGATTGGTCTGCGCGCGGGAGCTTCACCGCGCCGACGTTGAGTTTCTCTTGTTGGAAGCCGAGCCCGAACCCGGCGGCCGCGTCCGCTCGCATGTCACGCCAGACGGCTTTACCCTCGACCGCGGCTTCCAGGTCCTCCTCGACAGCTACCCGGCCGCCCGCCGTCAGCTCGATCTGGGCGCTCTCCAGCCGCGCTATTTCGACCGCGGCGCGATCCTCTGCGAAGGCAGCCGCCAATGGACCCTCGCCCACCCGCTCCATCACCCCGCCGATCTCCCGCAGACCGTCTTCGCTGACGTCTTTCCATTCTCCGACCGCCTGCGCCTCGCGGCGCTCGTGGCCGAGTTGTTCGCCACCCCCGACGCCGCCCTGCTGGCCGAGGGGCGATCTACGCGCGATGTCAGCACCGCGCAATACCTGCTGCGGCGCGGGTTCTCGGGGAAAATCATCGAGCGCTTCTTGCGGCCTTTCTTCGGCGGCGTGCTGTTGGAGAATCGACTCGGCGCCAGCGCTTCGCTCTTCCGCTATTATCTCAAAAAGTTCGCGACCGGCCGTGCGTTGCTGCCCGCTCCCGGGATGGGCGAGATCACCCGCCAACTCGCCGCCGGCCTCCCCTCCGACGCCCTGCGCCTGAATTGCCGCGCCGAACGCATCGAGACCTCCGGCGATCTTGCCCGTGCCGTCATCACCCAATCCGGCGAGCGCATCCCTTGTTCCCGTCTCGTCCTCGCGACAGAAGCGCCTGGCGCCGCCCGCTTGCTCGGGACGGAGCCGCCAGCCCCGGCGCTCGGAGTCACCGCGGTCTATTTCACGTCGAGCGCTCCCATCTACAAACGCGCCATGCTCGCCCTGCCCGCCGGCCGGCGCCGCCTCACGCGCAACTTCACTCAGCTCACCAACATCGCTCCCGAGTACGCCCCGCCCGGCCGCTGCCTGCTCAGCGCTTCCGTGCTCGACCGGCGCGCGTTCCCCGACGATCGCGCCCTCGCCGATGCGGTGCGCGCCGAAATCGCCGAAAGCTTCCCGGCCGCAAAAAACCTGGAGTTCCTTTCCGCAACCCACGTCCCGTACGCGCAGCACCCCCAC
>CAXUAZ010000044.1:20279-22506 GCA_964249195.1 uncultured Chthoniobacterales bacterium | reverse complement strand
TAAATGCCCCGCGCCCGGTCGAGGGCGGTGTCTGGATGCACCGCCAGGGTGACCAGCGCGTGCTTCGGTTTGCCGCCCATCGCCGCGATGTCGCTCAATGGCCGGCAAAGCGCCTTCCAGCCGATCTGCTCGGGAGACGTGCCTTTAGCAAAATGGACGCCCTCGATGACGCAGTCAGTCTTGAGCAATTGCCGCCGCTTCGACCCCGGAAAGCACACAACCGCGCAATCGTCCCCCGCGGCGGTGAGCACGCTGCGACCTGTTTGCGGAAGTTCCGCGAGCAAGGCGGCAACGAGACAATTTTCACCTTGGCTGGCGATGGAAGTCATGTCCATCGGCCACCGATTCAGTGAGGCGCGGGCGAGTGAGCCTGCACGAGACCGCTGATGAGAAGCGCGGGTATTGCGACGGTGAACCCTTCGTCATCAGAGACGACCACACGCCCCGCGCCGGGAGGAAGATAAATGTGGTCGACCGTCGGCACAGGATATTCGCGCCCGTCCGCCGTGCGAACGGCGAAGGGAACAAACGGGGTGAGCAAAAGATGTTTGCGGATATCTCCGATCATTCCTTTATCATCCCTCAGCGGAGGCTCGAACGCAAGCCGCACGGGAGTCACCGCCGATACTCTGCTGGCAGGAACAGCACCAGACTTTGCGACACAAGCAGGCTTGTCAGGAAGAAAAACAGCACTTCCTCAACCGGCAGCGGCCCGACGTGCCAGCCGACGATCTGCCGCGGATCGAAAAACCAGATTCCCGCCCGCACCGCAAACGAATCGACAATGGAAAAAAACACGCCGCCGATCAGCGCGGGGCCAAACACCGCAGGGAGATTGCGCCGGAAGATCCGCCCGCCGACGGCCCATTGCCCCAGCAGGACGGGCAGCGTCCAACCGAGCAAATGGGTAAAATAATGCCACTTCATCCGGCACGCTCGACGCGCGGCAGGAACAGAATGGCAACGAGCGACACCATCAAAGTCTCGATCACAAAGAACCCATATTCCTCCGCCGGCAAACGCCATTGCACTCCGCCAATGGTCGCCCGCACGGGCGTGACGCGATTCCAGTCAAAATCCCAGATGCCGCGGTAAACGGCCCAGTTATCCCAAGGCGTGGTCACGAGCAGCACGATCCCGCAGATCGCAACGATCCATTTCACGTGCGCCGCCCTGATCCGGCCTCGGGTCAGCCACAGCAACAGGCCAAGGGCGGGGGCGTTGAAGAGCAGATGGAACTGCAAATAGGTCATGGTCCATCCCCTTCTTCAATTCTGTTAAATTCCGTTAATTCTGTCCAAAAATCCGCCCTCCGGCCGCGCCCGTTAAAATAACTCGTCGCCCTGCCTGGCCACTCCTTCGCGGATCGACGCCAGACGCTTGCGCACCATCCGCTCCGACCCGGGGCGATTGATCAATCGCATCAGCAGCGTCACGATCGACGGCACATTGCCCAGCACGCCGAGCGACAACAGCGCGATGGCGGTCGTCTTGCGCGTGGACGTTCTTTCAAAACGGTTGGCCACCATGATCCCGATCCCGCAGCCCAATGCGGCGCGAGCCACCGCCAGCACTCCCAGCGCGGGATAAGTCTCCATTACCTTGGGGGGCGCAGCACTCATAAGGGATAATCTAGCAAGCTATATGCGAGCCGTCCGGTTGGCACGCGAAAAGTTGCGCGCTCGAGCAGGAATGCTTGAGCCAAGGGGCTTCCTCGGCTAACGGTGTCAGCCCGCGCGGCGCCATCCATGTCGAATCTCCCTTACGTGCTCATCCTCGCCGGCGGCAGCGGCGAACGCTTCTGGCCCCTCAGCCGCCGCGCCCGGCCCAAGCAGCTTCTCAAGCTGTTTTCCGACCAGACGCTGCTCGAGGAAACCGTCGGGCGCCTCACCGGCTTCGTCCCGCCGGAGCGCGTGCTCATTCTCACCAATCAGGATCAGGAAACGGCCGTGCGCGCCTCGGCCGTCGCGCTGCCCCCGGAGAATATCGTCGCCGAACCGGCCAAACGCGACACCGCCGCCGCCATCGCCCTGGCGGTCGGGCTCGTGGCGCGCCGCGACCCGCAGGCAACGATGATCGTGCTCCCGGCCGACCACGTCATCCGCGACGGCGACGCGTTTCGTCGCGACCTGGCCGCCGCCGCGCCCGCCGCCCAGGAGACCGGCGCGCTGGTCACCAGCGGCCTCCCTCCGGCCTGGGGGTGCCCGGGCTTTGGCTACATCGAGCG
>CAXUAZ010000044.1:0-20269 GCA_964249195.1 uncultured Chthoniobacterales bacterium | reverse complement strand
GCCCGGCCCCTGGCAGCGCCTCGCGGAAGACGGCACGGTCGTTCATCGCTACATCGAGCTCGGCGAACCGGTAACAGTGGCCGGCGCGGCAAGTTCCGCCGTATTCGCCGTAAAGCGTTTTCGGGAGAAGCCCGCGCCCGACCTGGCGCAATCGTTCTTCGAGCAGGGCGGCTTCCGTTGGAACGCCGGGATGTTTGCCTGGACGCTGCCCGCGGTCCGCCGCGAACTGGAAGCGCAAGCGCCGGCGCTCGGAGCGTTCGTTAAGGCGATCCAGGAGGGGCCGGATTTTGCCGGGGTGCTGGCCGCGCAATTTCCCACCCTGCCGAAGATCTCGGTCGATTACGCGATCATGGAGAACGCGGAAAAGGTGCTGGCGCTGGAGGCGACCTTCGATTGGGACGATGTGGGAAGCTGGATCGCCGTATCGAAGTACCTCAAGACCGACGAGCACGAAAACGCCGCCAACTGCGAGTTGACCCTCCTCGACGCCCACCAAAACATCGTCTTTACGGACGGCTCAGGCGGCAAGATCGCCCTGTTGGGCGTCACCGATCTGATCGTGGTCCAGACGGCCGACGCGACCCTCATTTGCCATCGGCACGAAGCGGAGCGGATCAAGCAGCTTTACGCCAAGGTCGAGGCCGGGCTGCAGTAGCCCAGAAACAGCTCGCGCCGACCCGAAAGATTTCCCTTCCCCTTCTTTGCGGCTTTGCGTCCTTTGCGTGAGGACCAAATACCAACAGTCCGTCGAGGGAGCTGTTGAGTAGAAACGGGCGACCCCAAAGCCTCACAGGCTGAAATAATCCTCGCGCAAAGGACGCAAAGCCCCAAAGGAGGGGAAGAATCGAAGCCCCTACCGCACCGTCTTGCGGTGGATCCACACGCTCTGCACCAGCCCGAGCGCGAACATGATGATCATCACAAACGTCCCGCCGTAGCTGATGATCGGCATCGGCAACCCCGCCACCGGCGTCAGCGAGATCGTCATGCTCGAGTTCATGAACACGTGCGTGAAAAACAGCGACGACACCCCGATCGCCAGCAGCAACCCCAGCTGATCCTTCGCCTGAAACGCAATGTAGAGCGCCGTCACCAACAACATTGCGAACGCCACGATTAACGCCGCGCTGCCCACAAACCCAAACGCCTCGCCGATCACCGTGAAGATGAAATCCGTGTGCGCGATCGTCTGCGGCAGCATCCCTTGCTCGACCAGCGTGTCGTGCGCCTTGAAGCCCTTGCCGTAAAAGCCCCCGGAGCCAATCGCGGTCATCGAGTTGATGATCGTCCACCCGGCGCCCAGCGGATCGTCCTCCGGATGGAAGAACGTCGTCAGCCGCTTGAATTGAAACTCCTTGAGCGCCAGATGCGCCGCCAAGGGCATCACCGCCGTGACCCCCAGGATGATCGCCATCAAATAACGCAGCGGAATCCCGCCCACGAACAACATCGCCAGCACCACCGGCCCCCAGACGATCACGCCGCCTAGCTGCGGTTGCAGCGCGACGAGCAACACGGGCGGCGCCGCAATCGCCCCGCAGATCAAGAGCTTGAGCATCGGATGCAGCCGTCGGAATTCGCTCAAAACCAGCGCGATGACCAGGATCCCGCCCAAGATCGCCATCTGCGACGGCTGCAAGCTGAACCCGGGAAACTCGATCCAGCTCTTCGCGCCGTAATGCGTCACCCCCTTAAACTTGCAGTACACGAGCAGCCCCACGCCGATGATGTAAACCGGCAGGGCGCCCCAGCGCACCCACTTGTAATCGATCAGGCTCACGATCAGGAAAATGACCATGCTGGCGGCGATCCACACCGATTGTTTGCGCGCGGAGGCAAAGAGGTACGAGCCCGGATCGCGCATGAACGTCGCGCAATAGATCGCGACCACGCTGAACGCGCACAACCCCAGCATCAGCGCCAATAGCACCCAGTTGAACCGGAAAAGTTTCCGCAGGTAAGGATTCAAGGCGGCGACATTGTAACCGAAGTCGCGGCTTGTTAAAACCGAAAATCCGCCAGGAGCCGCTTGGTGTATTCGTGCTGCGGGCGCGCGTAGATTTCCGTCGCCGGCGCCGACTCCACGATCCGGCCCCGATGCATAACGAGCACATGGTCGCTGATGTGCTCGACCACGGCGAGGTCATGCGCGATGAACAAGTACGTCAGCCCGAGCTGTTCCTGGAGATCCTGCAGGAGATTGACGATCTGCGCCTGCACGCTGACATCGAGCGCGCTGACCGGTTCGTCGCACACGATCAGCTCCGGCCGGGCGGCGAGCGCCCGCGCGATCCCGATCCGCTGGCGTTGACCGCCGCTGAACTCGTGGGGATAACGCGCGCTCGAGTCCGCCGGCAGCCCAACCTGTTCGAGAAGTTCGGCGACGCGGTCCAGGCGATCGCGTTTGGTCATGTCGCGGCAGTGAATTTCCAACGGCTCGGCGATCACGGCGCCGATGCGTTGCCGGGGATTCAGGGAGTTGAACGGGTCCTGAAAGATCATCTGGATGCGCCGGCGCAACGGGCGGAACTCGCGTTCGGGCAGCCCGAGGATTTCCCGTCCATCGAACGTCACGCTTCCGGCCGTGCGTGCGGCTGCGGGCAGGATGTTCAACAACGCGCGCCCGATCGTGGTCTTCCCGCTGCCGCTCTCGCCGAGGAGACCGACGGTCGTGCCGCGTTCGACGGTAAACGACACCTCTTCAACCGCGGAAGCGCCAGAGTATGTGACTTGCAGGAGTTGGACGTTTAAGAGCAAAGCGTTGGAAGGCGCATGCGGTCCAGCTTCGGCAGGTTCGGAACAACGATCCTGGTCCATCGACTTCACTGGCAAATCAGCCCATGTCGCCGCGCTCCTTGTTCATTCACTACGACAACGGAGAAGGCTCCTAACGCCCATGTTCGCACCAGCGAGTGCAGTGCCTTAGCCAAGGCGTTTTGAATGCTGACCAACCATTCTGGCTGATGCCCGTTAATCACTAACACCAGCCGGATTTCGACCAGTCGTAGATCGAAGGCTTTAAACTCGTGCGAAAGCTCCTCTTCGGCTGCTTCATGACGTTGCAACCGCGCCGTCATCATCAAGGTGAGCCCGTTGGTTAACTTGTCCCTGACCTCCTCGATAAATTCCGCGAATCGAGCGGCATTCGCAGCACGGGGAGAACTCGATTTCGCTTCCACCACAAATAACCTGGGTGCCTGATTCTCCCTTGATCTTAGAAGAAGAAATTCGGCGATTTTCAAGCCGGTTTGAATCTGAGCGTAGGTTCTACTCTGCTCTACGTAAAAGCAGTTCTCTTCCCGGTACGGCCCGAAGGTCATTCCCGATTCACTAATCGTGATCATCTACGCCAAAGCGATCTCAACCTCTTCTTCGTAAAGGCGGATGGATTCGTCGATAATTGCGTTGTCCGGCATGCCATCTTTCAAATCCGCTTGGCGCCACTCTCCGTCCTCTGACGCCAGCACAGGAATGGACATATTCTTTTGTTGGGAAATGAGGAGCAGCTTCTTGATCACGAAGTAAGAATGGCTCGCCAAGAAGAATTGGATCCCTCGGTCCGCCAGGTTTGCCACGATGTCCAACAGCGCGGAAATCGCGCGAGGATGCAGCGCGGATTCCGGCTCATCGATGAAGACGAGGGAGTTGAGATCCAAATAACGATTGCTCAGCAGCAAGTCGAGGATAGCAATCTTCTTGATTCCCTCCGCCGTCACGCCGATGGGGAATTTCTGGCCCGCCTTGCGAAAATACCAGCGGTTGTCTTCGTCGCATTCCACCTTGCCGCCGAACAACGCTTCGAGCTCCGTGCGGGCGCTGGCGAACTCAGGGAAGTTCTTCCCCCGGCGTCGCGACTGGCGCAGGGCGCGAGCCAGATCCAGATAGGTATCGTCAAACCCAAATACCTTGTCCTCCTCTCGGGACCGCAGGATCACGTCATGCAAAGAGAGAACTTCTTTGGCGGGCAAAAAGATGGAATTGCTTTGTCGCGCGGGAACGTAGTTTTCCAAAAATGAAATTTGTTTGGTGGTGTCTTTACCAAAGCTGTAGCAGAAGTCGTCTTTGCCCCAGGTCATGGAAAATCGCAGGTGGCCGCCGTTTCCCCCTTTGGCAACGAGGTCTCCAATTTTCTCTGGTTGGAAGGTCCAGTAGAGTTTATCCACGAGGATTTCCGCTGCGGAGCGCTGCACGGCGCCACGCTTATACTCCTCGAGCGTGCGCATCGCACTGTAGAGCGCTTTAAGCAGGAACGTTTTCCCGTTGCCATTGCCGCCGATGATCAAGTTAATCTTGCCCAGCCCCTTCCAATGCACCTGACGCAACGGTCCGAAGTTTTGCAGCGAGACTTGAGTGATCATGTCGTCAATCAGCCTAGTTAGCTTGTTCTAGTCCGGCGTCACGTAAAAACCCCGTCAGCGGACTCGTCGCGCTCGCCGTTTCCCCCTTCGCTCCCAGCCCGATCTCAAACGCCTCCCGCCCCGCCTCCACCGCTTTCGCGAACGCCCGCCCCATCGCGGCCGGATTCCCCGCCACCGCGATAGCTGTGTTCACCAGCACCGCATCCGCCCCCATCTCCATCGCCTCCGCCGCCTGGCTCGGCGCGCCCAACCCGGCATCCACCACCACTGGGACCGTCGCTTGCTCGATGATAATGGCCAACTGCCCGCGCGTCTCCAACCCCCGGTTGCTCCCGATAGGCGACGCCAGCGGCATCACTGTGGCCGTCCCGACATCCTGCAACCGCTTCGCCAGCACGGGGTCCGCATTGATGTACGGCAACACCACGAACCCTTCCTTCACCAGGATCTCCGCCGCGAGCAGCGTCTCGATCGGATCCGGGAGCAAATACCGTGGATCCGGGTGAATCTCGAGTTTCACCCAGTTCGGCAACCCGGCCGTGACCGCCAGCCGCGCCAGCCGCACCGCTTCCGCCGCGTTCATCGCGCCGCTGGTATTCGGCAGGAGGAGATATCGCTTGGGATCGATGAAATCGAGGATGTTGGCAAAGGGATCTTTCTTCCCGCTTAGATCCGCCCGGCGCAACGCCACCGTCACGATCTGCGTCCCGCACGCCTCCAGCGCGTCGCGCATGGATTCGTTGGACGAAAATTTGCCCGTCCCGACCAGCAGCCGCGACCGGAACTCCCGGCCGGCAATCACCAACGCCGAACCCGCCGCGCTCACGCCCAAACCAGCAGCGCCAGCGGACGCTCGATGACCTCGCGCAAAGCCGCCAAAAATTGCGCCCCGACCGCCCCATCCACCACGCGGTGATCGCAGCTCAATCCAAGGTCCAGCCGCTGTCCCACGACGATGGCGCCCGAGGCATCCACGACCGGCTTCTTCACAATGTTCCCCACCGACAAAATCGCCGCCTGCGGCGGGTTGATGATGGCATCGAATCGATCGATCCCATACGAGCCAAGATTTGAGACGGTGAAAGTGCCCCCTTGATATTCCTCGGGTTTTAATTTCTTGGTCCGCGCCCGCGCCGCGAAATCCTTCACTTGTAAACTAATGTCTTTGAGGGGTTTGGAGCCGGCATCCCGGATTACCGGCGTCACCAAGCCATCGTCCACCGCCACTGCCACCGCCAGGTTGATGACGCCATACTCGATCACGGCATCCCCGGCAAAGGAGGAGTTTACCCTAGGCACGCGCCCGATGGCGACCGTTGCAGCCCGCAGAATAAAATCATTGACACTCAACTTATTCCCATCTTTTTCACCGGCTGCATTCAGGTCGGCGCGCAGCTTCATCAGCGGCCCCGCGTCGACCTCAATATGCAAGTAAAAATGTGGGATCGTCGTCTTGCTGAGGAGGAGCCGGTCGGCAATGGTTTTTCGCATCCCGGAAAGGGAAATTCGCTGGTCGCCCTTTGCGGCTGGCGCCGCGGCGACCGGGGCCGGTTTTGCGGCCACGGCTTTCGGCGCGCTCGATCCGGCGGCAAGGACGTCCTTATGAACGATACGCCCTCCGGGGCCGGTTCCGCTCAGCCCGGCGAGATCAATCCCGCCCGCGGCCGCGACCTTGCGCGCCAGCGGTGACGCTTTCACCCGGGCGCCCGGCGTCGGCTGCCGTTCCGGCTCCGTCGCTTGCGCTGGGGTAGGTTTCTCCGGGGCGGGCGACGGCGCCGCGGCGGCTTTCTTTTCGCTGACAGGCGCGGCGCCGTTGCTCCCGCCGATCATCGCAAGCTTCTCGCCTACGGCCACCTTGCCGCCTTCGGCCACATAAACCTCGGTGATGACGCCGTCTTCAAACGCCTCCATCTCCATCGTGGCCTTGTCCGTCTCGACTTCGGCGATGACCTCGCCCATGGAGACGGTGTCGCCCTTCTTCTTTTTCCACGTGACGAGGGTGCCCTCGGTCATCGTGTCGCTCAGCTTGGGCATCGTAATCTCGGCCATGGTGGAAAGTGGTGGAAGTGTCGGAACGCGGGGAGTTCCAATAAACCGACGATCCGCCCCCCGCGCAAGATCAAAGGGCGGCGCATTCGTGGCCCGGGGCCATCCGCGAGCCCGGCGCCCGTCGAATCCAAAGTATGAAGATACTTCCATTCACTCCTCTTTTTGTCTCGGCGGCTCTCTTTGCAATCCCCGTTCACGCGCAAGACGAAGCCGACAAGTCCCTCGGCGAGAAAACCTCCGACGCCGCCAGCGCCACCGTCGACACGACGAAGCACGTGACGCACAAAGTGGCGAATACCACCCGTCACGTCGCTGCGAAGACCAAAGACAAAACGGAAGAGGTTGCCAGCGACACGGTCGAAACGACCAAGCACGCGACCCACAAAGTCGCCAACACAACCCGCCACGCAGTCGCCAAGACTAAGGAAGGAACCAAAGACGCCGCGCACGCCACCAAGCGCACCGCGAAGAAAGTCGGCGACTCCACGAAGCATGCCGCCGAGAAAACGAAAGAAGCGGTTACGCCGCAGTAGGCGACTCCGCTAAACCGGGCACAACTCCAGTGCGGCCGCCACAATCTTGTCCGCGCTCGGCAGCACCGCTGCCTCAAGCGCTTCGTTGTACGGCATTGGCACTTCTTCCTGGCTCACTCGCGACACCGGCGCATCGAGTTCATCGAAGATGTGCTTCTGAATCTGGAACGTCAATTCCGCCCCGATCCCGCAAAAGGGCCGGTCCTGCTCGGCGATCAACACCCGGTGCGTCTTCGACACCGAATTCAAAATTGCTGGCAAATCCAGCGGCTTGATCGACCGCAAATCGAGCACCTCCGCATTCACGCCCTTTTCCTTCAACGTCTCCGCCGCCGCCAGCGCCATCCGCACCGTTTGCGCGTAGCAGATAATCGTCAGATCCGTCCCGATTCGCGGGAGGGACGCCTTACCGAGCGGAATCAGGAGATCCTCATCGGTCGGCTCGACCATTCCCTTGGTCGCGTAGAGCATTTCCGACTCGAGAACGAGCACCGGGTTGTTGTCGCGGATGGCCGTCTTGAGCAGCCCCTTCGCGTCCCGGGGCGTCGCTGGCGTGCAGATCTTCAATCCGGGGAAATTCGCGTAAAGGCACTCCGTCGCATGCGAATGGGTCGCCCCCAATTGATGCGCCGGCCCGTTCGGCCCGCGGAAAACGACCGGCACGTTGAACTGCCCGCCCGACATGGTCAGCATGTTCGGCGCGTTGTTGACGATCTGATCGAACGCCACCAGCGAAAAACTGAACGTCATAAATTCGATGACCGGCCGCAGCCCCGCCATCGCCGCGCCCACGCCCAACCCCGCAAAACCCGCCTCGCTGATCGGCGCGTCGATGATCCGCTTCGCCCCGAAACGCTCGAGCAACCCCTGGCTCACCTTGTACGCCCCGTTGTACTCCGCCACTTCCTCACCCATCAGAAACACGTTGGGATCGCGCTCCAACTCTTCTGCAAGCGCTTCGTTGACGGCCTGACGGTAAGTAATCTCTCTCACGAAAATGGAAGTTGGGGCCTTGCCTCAAATCGAGGCGGCAATCTGCGGCGAATCGACAAAAGTGTAATCGTATAGCTCGCTCAACGGCGGCTCCGGGCTTTCCTCGGCAAACTTGACGCTGTCGACGGACACCTGCTTGGCGTGGGCATCCATCTTCTCGTACTCCTCCTTGCTCAACGACCCCTCCTCCTGCAACTGCGCGCTGAGCTGCGCGATGGGATCCAGGTCGCGATATTTATCCAGTTCTTCCTTCGTCCGGTACGTGGCCGGGTCCGACATGGAATGCCCGCGATACCGGTACGTGCGCGCCTCGACGAAGTACGGCTGCGGCTCGCTGCGCACATGCTCGACAATGACGCTCAGCTCGTCACGCACCTTCCGCACGTCCATGCCGTCGATCACCTTGGAAGGCATGTCGTAACCCTTCCCGCGATTGACGATCTCTTTGAGCGGATTGGACCGATGGGCGTGCGTGCCCATCGAAAAGTAATTGTTTTCGCAGATGAAAACCACCGGCAACTTGTATAACCCGGCGAGATTGAGCGCCTCGTGGAACCCGCCGATGTTAATGGCGCCGTCGCCCATGAAGCACAGCGTAACCTGATCCTTGCCCTGGTACTTGCTGGCAAACGCCAACCCCGCCGCCAGCGGCACGTGCCCGCCGATGATCGCGTGCCCGCCGAGCATATAATTCTCCTTGTCGAAATAATGCATCGAGCCGCCGAGCCCCTTCGAGCATCCGGTTGCCTTGCCGAAAAGCTCCGCCATGCAGGCGTCCGGGCTGGTCCCGCGAGCCAGCGCGTGCGCGTGATCGCGGTAGGCGGTGATGAGATAATCATCGTGCCGCGTGGCCGCCACCGCGCCGACCGCGACGGCTTCCTGCCCAATATAGAGATGGCAAAAGCCGCCGATGCGATCGCCGCGCTGGTATTGCTGCGCCGCCCGTTCCTCAAATCGCCGAATGAGGAGCATCTGCTCGAGCATGTGAAGCTCCTGATCCTTCATCGCGATTTTCTTGTCCATAAGGTTTCCGGTCAGGCCCGCACGGCCAGCGGTGCGGCAATTGGTTCAGCGGCTCGCAAGCAGACGAACAGGATAGAATAGAGCCCGTCGCTGACAAGGGCGTTTCGGAAGAAATACCAGCTCGGCGAGTAACCGGGCAACCCGATCGTCAAGGATTGCCACAGCCCGGCGGCCGTTTGGGGATATTCGGGCGAGCCCAGCCAGCAGAAGGCGTTGGTCACCACATAGAAGGCGACCGATCCCGCCAGCGTCCCGAGAAGCGTAACCGTCAGACCGGCTTTGCCGCGAAACCCGAGGGCGGCCACGGCGATCCCGGCCAACACAAGGTATCGGACCGCCATTTGCGCCTGAAAGAAGGGGTATCCATGATGCGCATCGATGACGAGATCGGAGATCGCCAGAATGCCCAGCGGCATGAGCACGGCAATCCGCCGCGGGAGATAAGCCCCCGCGCACCAAGCCACCGCGCTCAATGGCACGAACCCGGTCAGCCACAGCGCCGCATCGTTGGCGCTGGCCGGATGCCACGCGAGGAGAATGCGGCACAGAGCGACCAGCGGAATCAGGAGAAGCGCGGGTAACATGCGTTTCCATTGTTTCGCATCGTTCGGGAGTTGGCAAACTGAGATTTTGAGCGAAAGGGAAATCGATGTTCACGTTTCCAAAGCGCTATGACGTCATCGTCATCGGGGCCGGCCACGCCGGGATCGAGGCCGCTTTGGCGGCGGCGCGGATGGGCTGCGAGACCCTCATGCTGAGCCAGAATCTGGACACGATCGGGCAGATGTCGTGCAATCCGGCGATCGGCGGTCTTGGCAAGGGGCACATGGTCCGCGAGATCGACGCGCTCGGCGGCGCGATGGGCCTCAACGCCGATGCAACCGCCATCCAACTGCGGATGCTCAACGCCTCCAAAGGCCCCAGCGTGCGGGGTCCCCGCGCGCAGTGCGACAAGAAGGCCTACCAGTTCCGCCTCAAGGCCCAGTGCGAAGACACGCCCCACCTTGATTTGCAGCAGGGAAACGTCGCGCGGCTGTTGGTGGAAAGCGACCGGATCATCGGCGTCGAAACGCAACTGGGCGTCCGGATTTTAGGGCAAACGGCGGTGATTACCACCGGCACCTTCATGCGCGGGCTGCTCCATGTTGGCATGCAGAATCAGACGGGCGGCCGCATGGGCGACCCGGCGTCGACGTTGAGCGACAGCCTGCGGGATTTAGGCTTCACGGTTCGGCGGTTCAAAACCGGAACGCCTTGCCGTCTGAACAGCCGATCCATCGATTTTACCCGGTGCGAGATTCACCCGGGCGACGAGCCGCCGCCGACGTTCACCTTTTGGCCGCAGCGGCTACGCCCGAGGGAGCTGTTTACCCTGAATTCCTGGGACGACGGAAAGTTCCATGTGGAACAAATCCCGTGTTGGACCACGGAGACCAACGAGGCCACCCACGCCATCATTCGCGCTAACCTCGACAAATCACCCATGTACACGGGCCGGATCGAAGGCGTCGGACCGCGTTATTGCCCTTCTATTGAGGATAAAGTCGTCAAATTCGCCGACAAACCTGCGCACCAACTCTTTCTGGAACCGGAGGGGCGCCATACCCGCGAATTTTACGTTAACGGCATTTCCACCAGCCTCCCCTTTGAGGTGCAGCTCGCCTTTCTCCACACGATCCGAGGATTGGAAAACGCGGAGATCATCCGCGCTGGGTATGCGGTCGAGTACGACTACTGCCCGCCCACGCAACTACGGCCCCCCCTGGAAACGAAAAGGGTGGCCGGCCTGTTCTTTGCGGGGCAGATCAACGGCACCTCGGGATACGAGGAAGCCGCGGCGCAGGGGATCGTGGCCGGCATCAACGCCGCGCAACAAGTCCGCGGCGGCCCGGATTTCATCCTGGCAAGAAACGAAGCGTACATCGGCGTCATGATCGACGATCTAGTCACCGCCGGGGTCAACGAACCGTATCGCATGTTCACCAGCCGCGCGGAACATCGGCTCCTGCTGCGAGCGGATAACGCGGACCTGCGCCTCACCGCCCGGGCGAGATCGTTGGGATTGATCGATGACGATTGCTGGCGCCTCCACATGAGTAAGCGCGCCGAACTCGCCGCCGCCCGGGATTGGGTGTTGGAAGCAAAGCTCGCGCAGTGGCTGAAGCGGCCGGAGAATCGTTGGCAGAGCATGGAGGCGGACCTGCGTCGGAGCTTTTCGGCCGAGGTATGGGATCAGGTGGAGACCGATTTGCGGTATGAAGGGTACATCCGACGGCAGGAAGAAAACGTCTATCGGTCGCGGGGCCTGAGCGAGACGGTGATCCCGCTCAGCCTCGACTACGACGCGGTCCGCGGATTACGCACTGAAGCGCGGCAGAAGTTGCGTGAAGTGACGCCGCTTGATCTCGGCCAGGCCAGCCGGATCAGCGGGGTTACGCCAGCCGATATCGCGCTTCTCTCGGTCTGGGTCGAGCGCATCCGGCGCGGATCCAGCCAGTTGTAGCGGCGGTCTATGACCGTCGGTGAATTGATTGCCGGGAACAAGCGCCCTATCCACCAATCGATCTACCGACGGTCATAGACCGCCGCTACAACTAGTTCTAAAGACCGGCCAAAAGCGTCCGCGCCGACGCTTCCCAGTTAAAGCCCGCGGCGTGTTCTCGGCCGGCCTCGCCCATCTTGCGACGCAGGGCGTCGTCGTTGGCCAAGCGTTCGATGCGTTCCGCGAGACCCTGTAGATCGCCTTCTGGAGCGAGAAGGCCGGTCAGACCGTCTTCCACAGCCTCGTTGACCCCGCCCGTCTTTACGCCGACCGAAGGGCGCCCGAAGGCAGCCGCCTCTAGGTACGAGATGCCGAAGCCTTCGACGCTGCGCGCAAGCGTCCGGCTGCTCTGCACATAGATGTCGCACCTGCGATAGGCGGCCCCGAGCTGCTCCTCGGTGAGCGCGCCGAGGAAGTCGCACCGGACCCCCGCGGCACGGCACGCGTCCTCCACGAGTCGCTGGTAGCTCTCGTTGCCCCGGCCCGCCAGGCGGTAAACGATCTTCTCCCGCGTCGCCGGCGGGAGCAGCGCCAAGGCCCCCACCGTCTCCAACTGGCCTTTGCGCGGATGCAGCCGCCCGACCGTCAGCAAGCGCAAGCCGGTGTGTTCTTCGTCGACGGCGGTTTGCGCGCACCGGTGCAAACCCACCGGGACCGCGCACGGCGCAAGCACGAGCGGGATGCTCGCCTTGGTCAGCGCACTGGCTCGCACCAGCCCTTCCACGAAATGGGTCGCCGCCCCATATCTGCTCACCCTCCCGTAGAGCCGTCTCATCAACGCAGACCACATCCACGAGCGCTCGAACTTGAACACCTCGGACCCATGGAAGAACGCCACGACGTTGGATGCACGCACCGGGAGCGCCGCCCACGCCATGTGCGCGCCCACGCTGAGGAGGACAACCGAACGACCCGTCAGCTCCTTCCTTCGCCGCGCCAGCGCCCAGGCAAATCCGCCAGTCCGCAAACCAAGCTTCCCGCTGCACCGCAACCGCACCACCGGAAAAGTCCAATCGCCATCATCCGGCCGCGTCCCCCGATCCGGCGCCCAGACTTCCACGTCAATCCCGCACCGCGTCGCGGCGGCCGCGATTTCCTGCACGTAAGTCCCTGCGCCACCCCGGAACGGCGCAAACTCGTGCGTCAGTAAAATGATGGGGCGGATCGTGGGCACGGATGATGGAGAATGAGTTTCCATCGAATATCGTTGCGAAGAACCGCGCCTGCCGCGAGTTTAAGGTGAATTGACCCGGCCGGAAAGACGTTGATCTTTCGCATTCACAAACGCGGGTTGCATCATCTAAGAAAGACGGCGCATGTCACCGACGGAGCAAGAAATCGTCAGTCTGAGAACCGCCCTCAAAAGGTGCAGCGCCGAAACGGTCGAGGCTGCCATCCGCTACCGCACCACGGGCGATCCGGCCGCCATCCCGCCGGTGGTTTACGGCATCATCGAGCGCCATCTGTCGCCGGAGAACGCCCGGAACCTCGCGACCGCGCCGCAGAGCACGAAGTTGATCACCGACCTCGGGATAGACTCGTTGACGCTGCTCGAGATCGTGCTCTCCATCGAGGAAACGCTCAACATCAGCATCGAAAACGACGAGTTGCGCGAGATCCAGACGCTCGGCGAGGTCAAGGATTTCATCACCGGGAAGATCTCCGGCGGCAGCCGCGAAGCGACCGCCAGCGCGGACATCGAGAAGCTCAACCGTGAGGCCATCATGGCATGCATGCCGCAGCAACCGCCCTTTTTGTTCCTCGACGACGCCGAGATCGAGGGCAACATCGTCCGCGCCCGTTACCGGGTGCAGGGCGACGAGTTTTTCATGGAAGGGCATTTCAAGGATAACCCGGTGATGCCGGCGTCCATCGTCTTCGAGGCGCTCGGGCAGGCGGCGTGCCTGTGGGTGCTGCAATCGGCGCCGGAGCAGCTCCACGTGGAACTTAAATCGAACGAAGTCCTCTTTGCTTCCATGGAAGAAGCGCATTTTTACCGGCGCGCGAAGCCCGGGGATCTGCTCGAGTTCGAGGCCGAGATGCTGCGTCTGCGCGCGCCGCTGGCCGTGTTCCGCGGCGCGGTGACGCTCCACGGCGAGAAGCTGGCGCAGATCGAGCATCTCGTCCTGGCGTTCGGCCACGACGTGGTCGAGCACCTCGACCAGCGCGAGAAGGCCGAGAAGCATTGACCTGACGCTGCCTGCCCGGTGATGAATCGCGCCGTTGTCACAGGCTTGGGCTTCATCACGAGCATCGGCAACAGCCGGGCTGAGGTGGTAGAGAGCCTGCGCGCCGGGCGGACCGGGGTAGAGCGTTTTTCAGAGTTCGACGAGCCGAATATCCCGGTCAAACTGGCCGGAACGATCAAGGGTTTTACGTTCCCGGAGGTTTCCTTCGAGGAGTGGTCCTATCCCGACCGGCACGTGATCCCGCGCGAGATCCTGCGACCGATGACGCCCAACGCCCTCTACGCGTACTTCGCCATGCAAGAGGCGATCGGCGACGCGGCGCTGACCCCGGAGATGGTGTCCAGCGAAGAGACGGGGCTCACGTGCGCATCCGGGGGTTCCATGTGGCTCGCCTACGCGAACCTGCACACGATGGTGACCCGCAACGTCATGAAGTGCCAGCCGATGGCGATGATCAACAGCATCCCGGGATCTTTGTATATTAATCTGGTGCCAGCCTTCGGGATCAAGGGGCCGTCGGTGGGACTTTCCAGCGCGTGTTCGTCGTCGGCGCATGCGGTCGGGCTCGCCGTAGACCTGATCCGGCAGGGGAAGCAGAAGATCGTGTTCGTGGTCGGGGCGGAGGATTGCAGCAAATTCACGATCCTCCCCTTCGCTTCGATCCGCGCGTTG
The DNA here is from genome assembly GCA_964249195.1 of uncultured Chthoniobacterales bacterium. GTDB lineage: Bacteria > Verrucomicrobiota > Verrucomicrobiia > Chthoniobacterales > SZAS-18 > CAXUAZ01. The sequence goes on along the minus strand of CAXUAZ010000044.1, from coordinate 5,910 downwards.
AGCATCCAGACCGATCCGGAGAAATCCCCGTGCGCGTTCGACGTGAAACGGGACGGGTTCGTGGGCACGGGCGGCGCCACGGTGCTGGTGATCGAAGACCTGGAGCACGCCCGGCAGCGGCAGGCGCCGCGAATCTACGCGGAGGTCCTGGGCTGGGGCCAGGCGTCGGACGGCTACAACGTGCTGGCGCCCGATCCCGCGGGCGACGGCTTGGCGCGCACCATGCGCCTCGCGCTGGATGACGCCGGTGTCGCCGCCGAGGACATCGATTACATCAACGCCCACGCTACCTCGACGACCTTTGGCGATGCTTCGGAGGCAAACGCCATCAAGCAGATTTACCCGGGCGGGAGCACCCCACTGGTCAGCAGCACCAAGAGCCTGACGGGGCACGGTCTTTCCCTGGCCGGCGCCATGGAAGCGGGATTTTGCTGCCTCTCGCTGCACGAAAAATTCACGCCGGTGTCGGCGCACATCACGGAGCTGGACCCGGTTTGCGAGGGGGTGTCGATCGTCACGGAACCGACCGATGCCGCGCCCAGAATGGCAATGAACAACTCAAGCGGGTTCGGCGGCACGAACGTCTCCATCGTATTCAAGGCATGGGAGGCTTAAAACGCATCTTTCTCACGGGCGCGAGCTCCGGCATCGGGCTGGCGACTGCCCGGGCGCTGACGAAAGCCGGCTGCGAAGTGTGGGGGACATCCCGCGCGATCGAGCGGCTGCCGACAGATTTGCCCAACTTCCATCCCGTAGTCCTCCGGCTGGGCAACGAGGAAGCCTTGCGCGCCAGTTTTGCCGCTGCGCAGGCGGAGGCCGGAGGGCGTTTCGACGTGTTGATCAACAATGCCGGCAACGGCTGGTTCGGGCCGGCGGCCGAGATGCCCGCCGAAGCGTTGCGCAGCCAGTTCCAAAAGCTGACCTTTGCTCCGTTCATCCTCGCGCAAATGGCGCTGCCGGGCCTGCGCCGGGCGCCGGGCGCGTTGGTGATCAACGTCACCTCGCTGGCGGGCCGACTTCCCCTGCCCTACAGCGCCGCCTACAGCGCGGCAAAGGCGGCGTTGAGCGTGCTGACGGCCACGCTGCAAATGGAAGAGTGGGAGACGAACGGGCACCCGGTGCGGTTCGTCGATCTCCAGCCGGGGGACATCAACACGGATTTCAACCGTTCGATGAACATCTGGCAGAACCTCGAAACCGAGGATGCCGCCGCTGCCGCCGGCGCTAGGCGGGTCCTGGCCGCCAGCGACGAGAGCATGGTTGGTTCGCCCCCTCCATCGGTGGTGGCCGACCGGATTTGCGCGCTAGTGCTGAAAGGCGCGCGTTCGCCGGTGGTGACGGTCGGGAGCTTCTGGCAGGCGGCGCTGGGGCCGTTGGCGGTGCGTTTTCTGCCGCCGCGGTTGCTCCAGTGGACCATCCGCCGCAACTTGGGGCTGAAGTAGTTAACCAGATCCAGTTGTAGCGGCGGTCTATGACCGTCGGTAGAATCGGCTCCTGGTGAGGAACCGTCTATTCCAAACAAATCTGCCGACGGTCATAGACCGCCGCTACAACTGGGTTGAATCCACGGCATGTTCCATGTGGAACATGGCAAACGCCTCTTCTGCGATTCGCAACACCTCGTCGATCTCCGCGTCCGTGTGCGCCGCGCTTAAGAACCAGTTGTGGTGCGGATGCAGGTAAACGCCCATGCGCACCGCCTCCCGGCAAAATTCCTGACTGCGGTAGAAGTTCGTTTCATCCGCAAAGGTCATGAAGGGCATCGCGTCTGGACCCGTGTATCGGATCGGCAATCCATGGCGAGCCGCCGCGGCTTTTATCCCTTCCCGCAGCCGGGCGCCGGCGGCGGCCATCTTTCCAATGGCGTCGTCGCGTTCGAGGATCGTCAGGGTTGCCATGGCCGCCGCCATCGGAGGCGCGCTATTCCAGAAACTGCCCGTCAGAAAAACCCGGCTCGCCGCGCGTTTGAGCTTCTCCCGGCCCAGCGCCGCGGAAAGGGGATGCCCGTTGGCGATGGCTTTCGAAAAACAGATCATGTCCGGCTCGAAGCCGAAGAACCGATGCGAGCCCCCCAGATGCAGCCGGAACCCGCTGCGGACGTCGTCCAGAATCAGCACGATCCCCTCCCGCCGGCAAACTTCCTGCATCCCAAGGTGGAAGCCGGGCGCGGGCATCTGCGAGTCCCCGAAGGCGGGATGGTGAAACGCCGTCACCATCACGGCCGCCACCTGCCCTTGATGACGCTTCACGAGATCGTTGAACGCATCCAGATCGTTCCAGGGAAAGGCGTGGATATGGGCGTAATCTTCTTCGATCAAGCCGCCGTGCCCCGGGGTGCACCAACTGTGGCTGCCATGGTAGGCGCCGCCGGCTTTGAGCACCTTCTTGCGGCCCGTGAACTCCCGCGCCACCTGCACGGCCCAAGTCGTCATGTCGGAGCCGTTTTTCCCAAAAACCGCCCAGTCCGCAAAATCGATCATTCCGACCAGACGCTCGGCCAGTTCAACCATTACCGGCGTGGGATGGTTAAACGTGTTGCCGTTTCGTCGCTGCTCGTCGGCAGCCGCTTCCACTTCCGGGTGATTGTGGCCGAGCACCATCGGCCCGTAGCCGCACAGCAGGTCGATGTACTCGTTCCCATCGACATCCCAGTAGCGCGCGCCGCTCGCCCTTTCCGCATAATAGGGAGATGCGCCGGGCAAGGTGGCGGCCGGGCTGTTATGCCCGTAGATGCCACCGGGGATGACCGAGACGGCGCGTTGGAAAAGGGCGAGGGATTTGGCGTAGGAACGAGTCATGCGTCTTCCGTCCTGTTGAGGTCCCTTAACTCGTGCGGCGCGAGTTGAAGAGGGAGTGATGAACCAGGGGGCGTCCCGCCAACCGCTTTGGAGGGATGGCCTCCGTGCCGTCCCATGATCGATTGCTGTTCGGGCAGCTCATTCACTCGCTTCGACACCCACAGGTTCATTAGCAGCGAAGCGAGGGACGAGCGCAGTCGAAACATCTTACTGACTTTCGTTCGGTGACGGTGGACTCCGCTCGAAGCTACCCGTGCGCCGGAAGAAGTCGGTAGGATCCTTCGGCGACGCTCGCAAGCTCGCTGCTCAGGATGACTGGTTTGGCGGCGGCGGGTTATCACAAGGAGGATTATCTACGCTGCCGGCTTCAAGTAAGATTCCACGCGATCCATCGCTACGCTTAAACCATCCGCCAGCGGGATCAATCCGCTGATCAGAATCCGGCCCATCCCGACCGCCGCCATTGCATCCAGTTCGCCGCGGAGCGCAGACGAAGCCGTGTCCGCATCGCGGAAACTGATCTGAACGTCGGGAGTGGATGGGGCATCGCCGCGGGCGGCGGTCAGCCGAGCGCCATCCCAATGAACCCAACCGCGCAGCCCAAGGCCATCCATGCGGATTTGCCCAACTCCGGGGGGCGTCGCGCGCAGGGTGTGGCGCACGGTTTCGTCTCGCGTCGCGAGGACGGGCAGCGCGCCCATCAGCACCTTGAAAAGAAGTTCGAGATGCACGGCCAGGAAATCTGGGTTGGCCAGCGCTTCCCGCGACGGTTGAAGAGCGGCGTCGAGCAGCTTGGTGAGCGCCGTAAACTTCTTGAGCGCAGGGAGATGCCAAAGCGCCCCACTCGGCAGCGGCGGCAGGGCCGACTGATTGAGGAACGTCCGGTTGAGTTGGCGGGCGTTGAGAAAATTCAAGGTCAGGGCGCCGCGTGGGGGCGGATCGAGCGTTACGCCGAGTGACCCGTCCCTCGGCACGAGGGTGGCTTGGGCGCCGCCGCGCAAACGCAGGCGCAACGGAAAACTCCAGCCTGTTGCAATAGTCCGGGCAGGAGCGGACAATCGAACAAGGTCTTCGAGGGCGGGCAGCACCGCCGCCAGATGCAGGTGCGCGAGCGTCTGCGCAGAGGAATCGGACGGCATTGGACGGCAAAAAAGCTCGACCGGCTTTCACGCAGGCCGCATCCCACGGCTCCTCGCTTCCTGGCGCAGACGGTGGAATTCATCGCCCGAGGGGATAAACGTCCCGGACTTGCCCGGCGGCGGACCCATCCGTTCCGGCAATTCCGACGCGACGCCGGTCACCATCCGCAGGATGTCGGTGGGGTGTTGCGGCGGCCGGCAGGCCTTGAGGTTGGCCTGGAGGCGGGCCAATCGGCCGGGCTCCGCCCTCCATCGCTCGATGATCGCCGGCAGATCGGAGGCGCGCGACGCTTCCTCGGCGATGCGGCGCCGGCGGGCGTAGCGCAGCGTGATGTACTCCTGGGGCATGAAGCCGCCGAGGTAGTTAAAAATGATCGGGCAGCCGCTGATGATCGCCTCGCTCGTCGTGCCCGTCCCCGGCCGCGCCACCACGGCGGAGGCGCATTGCATGAGGTGGTGGACCTCGTTGGAATGCGGGAGCGCCACCACATCGAGCACGCCCCGATAGCGGCGCGCCCACGCTTCGACCTTGTGCAGATCGCGCGGGCTGCGGCCGCACAGCGCGATCACCTGCAGGTCGTTGCGCGGACGGTTGGAGCGCAGCGCCTCGAGCAGCGCCAGATGGTTGTTCGCCCCGTGCTCGCCGGTGGAGAGCAGCAGGGTAAATTTCCTGGGGTCGAGCCCGAGATTTTGCATGTAGACGGCGCGTTCGTCCGGGGTGAACGGCGTCTCGTAAAAGCTGGGGTTGAGCAAAAACCCGCCCACCGCGGTGCGTGCGGCCGGCATCCCGAGGAAACGCGCCATCGCGCAGGTCTCCGGCATGGCCCCGATGAAGAGATCCGCCCGCGGGTTGACCCAGTGCCGGCTGAACCCGTATTTGCCGAAGAGTTCGCCGCAATACGTCACGCAGCGGACGTTCTCGCGCCCCAGATGCTCGCGCGCCAGTTCGAAAAACCCGTGGTTGAGCGAGCCGTGGGTGCTCAGGATCACCCGGGGCTGCACGTGCTCGAGGATAGCCCGAAACCGTTGCGCCCCCAGCAGCCGCCGCGGCGAATCGCAGGGAGCCGTCAGCTCGAGGAAATTGAAATAGGCGTGATGCGCCCACGGGGCGTAGCGCTGGATCTTGTTGTACAGGCCGACGCCGAACCGGTAAAGGCCGTGGGTGTTTTCCAGACACTTGTGGATCTGGATCTGGGGCGCCGCGGCGGGATCAACCTTGTGCGTCCAGTGGGCGAACGAACTGGCCCGCATGTTGTGGCCGCCGCCGGTGCTGGAAGTGAGAATGAGAATGCGCACCCCGCTAAAGAAAAAAACCTATCGTAACTCGCCACCCTCCCGTTGCAGCCCAAGTCCCCGGCGGATCGCGTGCGCAACTGTTAGCAGACTTGCGCCGAAAGGCAAGTCTCCAAACCGGTCGCTCCAGGTGAGGCCGGCCGGCTCAAACGGGGATTGGAGAAAGAAGAGCGCCAGCAGGAAGCAGCTTTGGGGGAAATTGATGGTCATGGCCAGGTAGATGCCCAGGTGCAGCAGGATGAGCGCGATCGCCCAGGGGCGTTGCAGTGAAGGGCGGAAGGCGGCGAGGAAAGCAAAGAGTTCGATGGCGATGGCGCCCGGCATCAGCGGCCAGGTCAGGTACGGGTGGGCGACCATCCAGGCGCCGAGACCGCTTTGGGAGTGCGTCTGCAGGAGGCGCTCGGCGATGTGCGCCCCCACCCCGCCGGGCGTGAAGGCGCTGGGCTCGCCCAGCGCCGTCTGCCAGATGGCGCCGCCGAGCTTGCCCAGGCCCGACATCGTGTAGCTGAGGAGGATGGCCGCCTGGCAGGTCCAGAAGACGAGCAGCGTGCGCTGGCGGACGGCCCGGCCGGCCGGGCGCGTCCAACCGGAGGGCAGCGCGATCAGGATGAACGCCACCCAGAGGCTCAGGTGCAGGCTGTGCCCGATCTTGCCGTAGGAGTTCTTGAGCGCGGCGAACT
>CAXUAZ010000043.1:0-22646 GCA_964249195.1 uncultured Chthoniobacterales bacterium | reverse complement strand
GGGGGCGGGGGGTTTTGGCAGTGCGCCGCCGGCCCACGCCCGGGAAGCCGCCGCGGCGGCCGACGCCGTGGTGGTGGGCGACAGCGTAATCGGGCGCCAATCGGCCAGCGCGGCGCCAGCGCGGATCTGGAGCAACGCGTAGTCGATTTAGTGCGCTCATTGGTAGAGGCGGTGAAATCGGTGCGCTGCACCTAGCGCACTGTAACACTAAGATCGGCCACACGATCCGCTTGGGTCCAGGATCTTGGTTGACTACACGATTTTCGTGAAGGACGAGGGAGATCGCGTGGTTGAATTAAATGTTACATCGTCCCGCTGGCCCGGCGCTGAAGAATCGCCGCGATCCGCAGGCACATGGTGCTCCCGGTGGCGGTGGGTTTCGGGATTGCGACGCCGGCCCACGCCCGAGACGCCGCGGCGGCGGCCGACGCGGTGGTGGTGGGCAGCGAGATTGTGCGTCAGATCGGCCAGCACAGCGCCAGCGCGGATCTGGAGCAACGAGTCGCCGATTTGTGCGCCCGTTGGTCTAGGCGGTGAAATCGTGCGCGGCGCCCAGCGCAATGTAACATTGAGATCGGCCACGCGATCCGCTTGGGTCGAGAATCTTGGTTGACTACACAATTTCGTGAACGACCGGGTAAGATCGCGTGGCCGGTCTCAATGTTACACTGTCCCGGTGGCTTGGCGCTGAAGGGTCGACGTGATCCGCAGGCACACGGGACTCCCGGTGGCGGTGGGTTTGGGCATCGCAACGCCGGATCACGCCCGGGAAGCCGCGGCGGTGGTGGGCAGCGCGATCATGCGCCAGATCGGCCAGCACGGCACTGGCGCGGATCTGGAGCAACGCGTTGCCGATTTCGTGCGCCCGCTTGGTTGAGGCGGCGAAATCAATGCGCGGCGCCTAGCGCACTGTAACACTGAGATCGGCCACGCGATCCGCTTGGGTCGAGAATCTTGGTTGACTACACAATTTCGTGAACGACCGGGTAAGATCGCGTGGCCGGTCTCAATGTTACACTGTCCCGGTGGCTTGGCGCTGAAGGGTCGACGTGATCCGCAGGCACACGGGACTCCCGGTGGCGGTGGGTTTGGGCATCGCAACGCCGGATCACGCCCGGGAAGCCGCGGCGGTGGTGGGCAGCGCGATCATGCGCCAGATCGGCCAGCACGGCACTGGCGCGGATCTGGAGCAACGCGTTGCCGATTTCGTGCGCCCGCTTGGTTGAGGCGGCGAAATCAATGCGCGGCGCCTAGCGCACTGTAACACTGAGATCGGCCACGCGATCCGCTTGGGTCGAGGATCTTGGTTGACTACACTATTTCTTGAAGGACGAGGGAGATCGCGTGGCTGAATTAAATGTTACACCGTCCCGCTGGCCCGGCGCTGAAGAATCGCCGCGATCCGCAGGCACATGCTGCTCCGATAGCGGTGGGTTTTGGGATTGCGTCGCCGGCCCACTCCCGGGACGCCGCGGCGGCGGCTGACGCGATAGAGGTAGGCAGCGCAGTCGTCGCCAAATCGGCTAGCGCGGATCTGGAGCAACGCATCGCTGATTTCGTGCGCCCGCTGGTCGAGGCGGCGAAATCGGTGCGCGGCGCCTACGCAGTGTAACACTGAGATCGGCCACACGATCCACTTGGGTTGAGGATCTTGGTTGATTACATGACTTCGTGAAGGACGAGTAAGATCGCGTGGCCGATCTTAATGTTACAATGCCCCGGTGGCTTGGCGCTGAAGATTCGCCATGATCCCCAGGCACATGGTGCTCCCGGTGGCGGTGGGTTTCGGGATTGCGACGCCGACCCACGCCCGGGACTGCGCGGCGGTGTAGGTAGACAGCGCGATCGTGCGCCCGTTGGTCGCGCGGTGAAATCGGTGAGCGGCGCATAGCTCATCGTAACATGGAGATCGGCCACGCGATCAACTCCGGGGGAGGATCTTGGTTGACTGCATGACTTCGTGAAGGACGAGTAAGATCGCGTGGCCGATCTTAATGTTACAATGCCCCGGTGGCTTGGCGCTGAAGATTCGCCATGATCCCCAGGCACATGGTGCTCCCGGTGGCGGTGGGTTTCGGGATTGCGACGCCGACCCACGCCCGGGACTGCGCGGCGGTGTAGGTAGACAGCGCGATCGTGCGCCCGTTGGTCGCGCGGTGAAATCGGTGAGCGGCGCATAGCTCATCGTAACATGGAGATCGGCCACGCGATCAACTCCGGGGGAGGATCTTGGTTGACTGCACGACTTCGTGAAGGACGAGTAAGATCGCGTGGCCGATCTCCATGTTACACTGCCTCGGCGGCCTGGCGCTGAAGAGTCGCCGTGATCCGCAGGCGCGGGACTTCCGGTGGCGGTGGGTTTTGGCATTGCAACGCCGGATCACGCCCCGGACGCGCGGCGGCGGCCGACGCGGTGGTGGTCAGCAGCGCAATCGTGCGCCCGTCGGTCGAGGCGGTGAAATCGGTGCGCTGCGTCTAGCGCAATGTAACATTGAGATCGGCCACACGATCAACTCCGGGGAGATCTTGGTTGACTGCACGACTTCGTGAAGGACGACTAAGATCGCGTGGCCGAATTAGATGTTACACTGCCCCGGTGGCCTGCTGCTCTGAAAAGTCGCCGTGATCCGCAGGCACACGGGACTCCCTGGTAGCGACAGGTTGGGCATCGCAACGCCGGACCAAGCCCGGGAAGCTGCGGCGGCGGCCGACACGGTGGTGGTGGTGGGCAGCGCAATCGTGCGCCAAATCGGCCCAGCACGGCGGCAGCGCGGATCTGGAGCAACGCGTCGCCGATTTCGTGCGCCCGCTGGTCGAGGCGGTGAAAATCGGTGCGCGGCGCCTAGCGCACTGTAACACTGAGATCGGCCACGCGATCCGCTTGGGTCGAGGATCTTGATTGACTGCACGATTTCGTGAAGGACAAGGGAGATCGCGTGGCCGATCGCAGTGTTACAGTGCGCTAGCGTGCTGAGCAATTCTTTGTTTGCCGTTCTGGATGTGGTCCCGGGCAGATCCACCAGCCAATACCATGGCAAGCATCGCCCGCGGGAGTTTTGGGGGGTTCCTGCGCCGGATAGAGCGCGCCGGGCTGGCCGATTTGGAGATCGACCTGGTGCTGGACAACTACGCCACCCACAAAACCGCGACGGTGGCGTCGTGGCTCAATCAGGTGGAACGTTGGTTGGCCAAGATCATCGGCGAGCACATCCACCGCGGGGTCTTCAAAATTTTAGACGAACTCATCGCCGAGCACAACCGTCACGCCGAACCCTCCGTTTGGACCGCCAGCGCCGAACTCATCCTCGACCGGATCGCCGCTCTTTGCCCACGAACGAATCTCTCGCCCCACGAGCGCAGTGTAACACTGAGATCGGCCACGCGATCAACCCGGGACGAGGATCTTGGTTGACTGCACGACTTCGTGAAGGACGAATAAGATCGCGTGGCCGAACTAAATGCTACACCACTCTAGTGGCCGGGCGCGGTCGAGAACTTGTGGCGTTGCATGCTGACTAACATCAGCACCCCGCCTATCACCCCAAAGGGCGCCATGAAGTAGAAATAATAGTTCCAACTCACATCGAGCAGTTTGCCCAGCGCCAGGCCGGCCAGGCTCCCGCCGAAATACTGAAACGAATCGATCAATCCCGACGCGAACCCCGCCATCTTGCGTCCCCCAATATCCATCGCCGCCGCGGTCCCGAGGATGGAATGCGTGGCGTTGGCCGTGAAGGAAATCAGCACCAAAAAGACGATCGCCGCCGTGGAAGAATGGAACTGCGCCGCGGACAAAATCAGCAACGTCTCCGTAAAATACAGGAACGCCGCCACCGGCGCGCGGCGGCCGCCGAACGCCTTGTCCGACACGTACCCGGAAATGAGTGAGCCGGCCGAAGCGACGAATGGAATCAGGAACCCCAGCGATTGAAATTGCCCCGATTTCAGATCGACGTGGTGGACGTCCTGCATGAAACGCGGGAACCATTGATCGATCCCCTGCCGCACCGCGCCCGTGCACGCGTACGCCGTGGCCACGAACCACACCGCCTCGGTCGACATGATCGTTTTGAACACGGTCCAGATGGAGACCGGTTTGCCGTCGTCGGCCGCATCTTCCTCGGGGTGCACGCTGGGGAAGCCGGCCTCTTGCGGCGTGTCTTTGACGGTGAGCGCCATCGCGATCGCCGCGACGGTCGCGATGCCCGACGGAATCCAGAACAGCCAACGCCAATGCAGCGGCGGCACCCGCCACATCGCCAGGAAGGTGAACCCGGCCAAGAGCGCCGGCCCAAGCGTGAAGATGCCGAAACGGCCCAGGTTGATCATGAACCCGAAGATGCCCGCGAAGCGGCCGCGCTCGGTCCGCGCAAACCACGCGGCGTTGATCTTGATCATGCCCGGCGCGCCATACGCCTGAAGGAACCCATCGATGCCGCGGATCAACACGAAGAACGACAGAATGCCCCAAAATGACGCGGCGCCGAACAGGAGGTTCATGAGGATCGTGCCCGCGGCGCCCACGAGCATCGCCTTCTTGCCGCCGAGCTTGTCGGTGATGAGCCCGTTGATGATCTGGCCAAATGCGTAGGTCAGCAGGGCGGTGGTGATGATCCAGCCCATGTCCCCCTTGGAGAAACCGAACTCCTTGCTGATGGCCCCATTGGCCAGCGACAGGTTGTACCGGCACATGTAGAACGACGTGTAGAGCAGGCCGACGAACCCCCAGTTCATCCCGCGGCGCGCGCGGAAGCCGGGTGGATGCGGAGGGTGGCCGGTGGATGGCAGGTCGGACATGGCGCCTCCGAGTGTAGGAGGCTCCGCCCGCGCTGGACAGCGTGGATTTGGCTCTAAATTCCGCGGGCTTGTCATCGCGCGGCTCCCGGTGGAACCTAGCCGCACATGGAAGCGCGTAATTATCTCCGCGGCGCCCGCGTTTACTTATCCGGCCCGATGGATTTTGTGGCGTCCCGCGCCGATGAAAAGAAGTTTGGCTGGCGCAATCGGGTCGGCGATTTCCTCAAGCGGGTGGAGGCCACCGTGTTCGATCCGTGGTTCAAGCCGGCCGTGCGCGGGCTCGAGGAATATGGGCTCGAGGATATCAATACGATCGATTCGCGGGAGCTCTGGACCTTCGAGCCCGGTCAGGCCGGGGACGAGGCGCGGGCCGAGTGCGCGCAACGTTTTTGGGAAACGCTCCACATCGACCTGCGGATGGTGGACACGTCGGATTTCACGATCGCGTATTGCCCGACGAATATCTATAGCGTCGGGACGGCGCATGAGATCATCCTGTCGCGGCAGCAGTTCAAGCCGGTGCTCTTTGTGAGCCCGGCGGTGGAGTTTCCTTCGCTGGATCTATTGCGGGATCATCTAAAAGGCGACGCGAAGGGGCTCGCGTTGCTGGAGAAGCTGACGGTCGAGGCGCCGATCAAGGCGAACCCGCGCGGGATCCCGAGCCTTTGGTACATGCCGCTGATCGGCGGGACGTTTTTCGATGGGTTCGGGTTTGAGGATTACATCGAAGATTTTGGCTGGTCGCCGATCCCGATGGATGACCATGAGCGTCGGCATCCGCCGAAAAATCCACTCCTGCCATATATCGAAAAGTTGGCGCAGGATCTGCCGAAGCGGTGGGATCACAAGCTCAAGAAGTATGTGACCAACGACGACTGGCTTCTGTGGGAACTGGAGCAGGCCGGCGCAAAGGCCGAGGAATACAAGCGGCAGCGCGGGACAGGGATCTTGCCGCTGGAGTATTAGGACGTTGGCTCAGTTGTAGCGGCGGTCTGTGACCGTTGGTAATCCGGTTTTTATTGCGGGGCGTCCAGAATGGACCGCAATCACCGACGGTCGCAGACCGCCGCTACATCTGCCAATGACCTTCACGTCTCTTCAATCTCGAAACCGCCTTCCTCCATCTTTTTGAGGACGTCGGACATGTCTTCGACCTCCTCCCACACCTCGCTGCTGACGTAGATGGGCGCTTTTTGCTGTGTCGCCATCGCGATGCAATCGCTGGGGCGCGCGTCGATCTCGATGATCTTGCGCTGTTGCACCTCGTTCTCCGCGCTGATGATCAGGCGCGCAAAATACGTGGCGCTCTTGAGTTCGTTGACGATCACCCGGTCCACCTTCGCGCCCACGGCGACCATGACGTTGGCGAGCAAATCATGCGTGAGCGGCCGCTCCTTGGGCGTCTCGCGCATGAACATCGTGATCGCCGCGCCGACCGTCTGATCGACGTAAATGATGAATACCTTCTCCGTATTGCCGAGGAACACGGCGCAACCCTCCTTGGTCGGCAATACGGCGCGCACCTGCACGAGCACCACGTTCTTGTTCATCGCCTCGAGAGGGTATCGATCCTGGAGTGGATTGACAAGTCAACGCGCGAGCGCCGGGCCGGCGGTTTCTTCGATGAACGAGGCGACCGCGGCGCGGATCTCATCCGCCACGTGCGCGCGAGGCCGCACGAACTTCGGCTGAAACCACGGGAAAAGGCCGATCAGATCGTGCGTGACGAGAATCTGCCCGTCGCAACCCGCGCCCGAGCCGATGCCGATCGTCGGGATGGCGAGCGCCTCGCTCAGGTGCGCGGCGATCTCGGCGGCGACGATCTCCAGCACAACCGCAAAGGCGCCCGCTTCCTCGACGGCGCGGGCATCCTCGAAGAGCGCGCGTTCTTCCTCGGGCGAACGGCCCTTGATCTTGTACCCGCCCTCGAGCCGGACCGATTGCGGCAACATGCCGATGTGCGCCACGACGGGAACCCCATTGGAGGTGAGTGCCTTGATCTGCTCGCGCATGGCGGCGCCGCCCTCGAGTTTCACGGCGTTGGCGCCCGCGGCGAGGAGGCGGCGGGCGTTGGTCAGCGCCTCGGCGGGGGTCGAATAACTGCGGGCGGGGAGGTCGGCCACGAGCGTCGCGCGTTCTACCCCCCGGGCCACCGCACGGGTGTGATGGAGCATATCCTCCATCGTGACTTCGGTCGTGTCCGGGTAACCCAAAACCACCATGCCCAGCGAGTCGCCGACGAGGATCAGGTCGACGCCGGCCTCATCGAGGAGGCGGCCCATCGGGTAATCGTAGGCGGTGAGGGCGCTGATCTTTTCGCCGTGAGCCTTGGCGGCGCGGAATTCGTCGGGAGTTTTCATGGGACGCGAGGGCCACCTTCCAGCGCGGCGAGCAGTTCGGCGACCGTTTTTTGCTGGGCGGGCAGGATCAGATCAGGGCGAATGGCGGCGAGCGGTTCCAGGACAAATCGGCGGCCAGCGATCCGGGGATGAGGGAGGGCCAATTCCGGGGTGTCAACGACCAAGTCGCCGACGTAAAGGAGGTCCAGGTCGATGGAGCGGGAGGCGTTGCGCGGGCGATGCAGCGGGCGGCCGAGGCCGGTCTCGATTTCGCGGAGGCGCGCGAGGAGTTCGGGCGGGGACAGGGCGGTCTCAATCTCGATCACGGTGTTGAGGAACGCGGGGGCGTCCGGGGGGCAATCGACCGGCGCGGTTTCGATGGCGAGCGCGATGAGCGGGATGCCGGCGCCGGGCAGGACGGCGATGGCTTGTTGGGCGCGTTGCAGGTTCCACGCACGGTCGCCGAGATTGGATCCCAACGCGATGCCGGCGCGCATGTTCGCGGGGTTATTTGACGTAGTAGCCGGCGACCTTCCACGAGCCATCGGCATCCAGCATCGGGGTGACGGTCTCGACGGCGGATGATTTGTGCTCGAATTTCGTGTCGTAGCGGAGGATGACGTACTGGCCATCCGGGACGCCGGGCATGGAAACGGTGAATTTGGCGTCTTTGAGCGTGCGGGAAACGAGTTTGCCGAAGGGGGTGCGGACGGCCGCCATGGCTTTGTTCCAGCGCTCGAGCGGGACGAGCTTTTGAATGATGGGCGCCGCGGCGTTCCAGCTTTCGGTGTATTTGGCGTCATCAATGAGCGCGAGCCAAGGCGTGGCGGCGGCCTTGGCGGCGTCTTCGGGCTTTGGGGTGACCGGCGCCTGGGCACGGAGGGCGCCGGCGAAGAGGAGGACAAACGCGCAAAGAGCAGGGAGCTTCATGGCGTAACCAGTACGGCGCAGGCGGGCGGGGATCAACCCACAAGAGTCAATCATGTCCCAGTAACTCATTTAACAACGCTCGCTCCGCAGATCGTCAAAAATTTCCTGCAGAGGCGTTCCAGGGATGCCGGTCGCACCTCGTTTGCGGCGTTCGGCAAGTTCATCCATCCATTCCTGCCACTCAGCCAACAAGATTTCTCGACCTTTCGACACTTCCTCTCGGACAATGATACCCGTACCGTCGACTGCGATCTCGTACCGCCGAGGCGGCGGCGTCAATGCTCCTGCCGCATCAGCTTCGATAATCGTCTTCACGCCGTGGAGGATAGCAACGCAAGCAAGCGAATAACAAGAACGCTCAACGCTCCCGCAGCCCCAACACGTCTTCCATGTCGTACAGACCGGACGCGCGGCCGCGGAGCCATTCGGCGGCGCGGAGGGCGCCGGTGGCGAAGGTCTCGCGGCTGGACGCTCGATGGGTAAGCTCGAGCCGCTCGCCGATGCCGGCGTAAACAACCGTGTGTTCGCCAACCACGTCGCCGCCGCGGACCGCGTGCAGGCCGATCTCCGCGGAGGGACGCGCGCCCACCATGCCTTGCCGGCCGTGGCGGGTGTCGGCCTCGTAGGATAAATCGCGCACCTCTCCCAGAATCTCCACCAACCGGCGCGCGGTGCCGCTCGGCGCGTCTTTCTTGAGCCGGTGGTGCGTCTCGATCACCTCGAGGTCGAACTCCGGCCCGAGGATTTCCGCCGCCCGGCGCGCCAGCCAAAAGAGGGTGTTCACGCCCACGCTGAAGTTCGCCGCAAAGACGATCGCGATCTCCTTTGCGGCGTCCGCGATCAGGGCGCGTTGGGCGTCATCATGACCCGTCGCGCCGATGACGAGCGGAACTTTTTGCGCCCGACATGCGGCCAGGAGCGGCGGAAGGGCGGCCGCCGAGCTGAACTCGATCGCCGCCTCGCAATCCTCGAGCAGCGGCGCCGGGTCATCGTCGCGGAAGATCAACGCGTGCGCCTTGAAACGCGCCGGCTCCCGCGCGGCGCACGCGAGCACGGCCTGGCCCATGCGGCCGCTGGCGCCTTGCAACAAAAAGGAGAGCGACTTCACGCGGGCTTGAGCAACTCGGCGGCCTCCAGGGTCGCGCGCAATTGCGCGAGCGTCCCCGCCGCCATTTCGCACAGAGGCAGACGCACGTCGGCCTGCATGTACCCTTCGCACAACGCCAACGCGGTTTTTACCGGCACGGGGTTGGGCTCGATGAACAGATCCTTGAACAACGGATACCAACGCTCGTGCAATCCGCGCGCGACGTCGTTCTTGCCCAGGAAATGCGCGCGCACCAGGTCCACCACCGCCCCGGGAATGAGATTGGACGCGACGCTGATCACCCCCACGGCCCCGGCCGCGAGGAACGGCAGCGTCAAGCCGTCGTCGCCCGAGATGATGTCGAATGCGTCGGGGAGCGCCGCGCGCAACTGGCTGACGCGATCCACGCTGCCGCCGGCTTCCTTGATCGCCACCACGTTGCCGCACGCCTCGGCCAGGCGCGCGGTCGTTTCCACGCCGATCTCCACGCCGCAACGGCCGGGGATGCTGTACAGGACGATCGGCAGCGGGGTCGAGTCGGCGATGGCCTTGAAATGGCGGAATAATCCTTCCGGCGAGGGCCGGTTGTAATACGGGGCCACCACCAATGCCGCGTCGACGCCGGCGTCCTGGGCTTCCCGGGTCAGCAGGATCGCCTCGGCGGTGGAGTTGGAGCCCGTGCCGGCGATCACCGTGCAGCGGTTGCGCGCCGTCTTGACCGCCAGGCGGATGACATGGATGTGCTCGTCGTGGTCCAGGGTGGGCGATTCCCCGGTGGTGCCAACCGGGATGATGCCGTCAATGCCGGCCGCGATCTGGGCTTCGATCAAGCGGGCAAACGCGGGCTCGTCGATCTGATTGTCTCGAAATGGAGTGACGAGAGCGGTGTAGGCGCCTTTGAACATATTAGAAGGGAGAGGAGGCGGGCCTTGGCACGGCGCGCCTGGAAGCAGAAACGAATCGGACGGCTCGGAGAGCCATCCCTACCTGGGTTGGAAAGATCATCACTCGATGTCTCCCGTAAAGACGAAGTCGGCCGGACCGCTCAGGGTCACGTCGGCGAAGCCGTCGCCGGCGCGCGTGAAGCCGATGCGCAGATCTTCCCCGCCGCGGACCGCGATGTCGACCGGGCCCTCGACGCCGTGCAGCGCGGAATAGATCAACCCCGTGGCGACCGCGCCCGTGCCGCACGCGAGCGTCTCGGCTTCCACGCCGCGCTCGTAGGTGCGCAGGATCAGGCGCCCGGGCGCGGCGATGCCGGCAAAGTTGACGTTGGTCCCGCGCGGCGAGAAATGCGGATGGTAACGCAAGGCAGCGCCGATCGCGGCGACATCCACGTCCCCGGGTTCGTCCACGAAGATGACCGCGTGAGGCACGCCGGTGTCCACGGAATGGACGGTCCATTGCTGCCCGTGCGCCTCGATCGTTTCGCGCAGCCGCAGGCCGCGCGGCGGCGTCATCGCGATGCGGACGCGCTCGCCCTCGAAGTGCGCGCCGATCACCCCCGCGGGCGTTTCAAAGCGGATGGAATCCAGCGCGCGCCCGATGAGACGGCCGGCGAACCGCGCGAAGCAGCGGGCGCCGTTGCCGCACATCTCGGCTTCGCCGCCGTCGCTATTGTAATAGCGCATGCGAAAATCGGCGCCGGCGTTCTGGGCGGGTTCGACCATCAGGACGCCATCCGCGCCGATCCCGCGGTGACGGTCACAAATACGGGCAATCGCCGAAGCATCGAGCGCGGCTCGGCCGTCCCGATTGTCGAGCAGGACGAAGTCGTTGCCCGCGCCGTTCATCTTGGTGAAGGTGGTCTTTTGCATGGCGGCCGATCCAGGGCGGAGGAGACTGTAGGCCGAATCGCACCCGGATGCTCCTGAAATTTTTCCCGCGACGAATGGCTGTCGCAGCGCGCCGCTGCCACCGGCCATTCGCGAGCCAGCCTACTGGTTGCGCGTGACGCGCAGCCGCATGAAACGGCGCGGGTTGGCGGCCGTGATCGGCTGGACATCGCGCACCGTGACCGATTGGGAGCCGTCGCCGTTATCCACCGGCGAACCGAGAATCTGCCCGCCGGCGGCCCAGGCCGACGCCGTGGGAAGATTCCCGCCGTTGATTTCGGTCGCGAACGTCAGATCGGTCGCCGCCTCGGCCATCCGATACGTGAGCGTCAGATACTTCGACCCGGGCGTCGAACTGTCCACGCCGGCGACCGAGAGCGGCTTGGAGACGGGCAGCTTCGGGTTGAGGTTGGCGGCATACTTGAGCAGATTCGGCACGCCGTCTCCCGCCGGCATGGCGGCGTCGCCGCTGATCGTCGGGTCGGTGATCTCCCCGGCCGAGAAATAGAGATTCTGCCACGCGGCATACGTCGTCGGCGGGGGGGCCGCGACCGAGATTTTGACCGGGAAGGAAACGTAATCGTAATCCACGTTATCGCCCGCTCCGGAGGTCACCACGAAATCGATGTTCGATCCGGCTTTGATCGGCGTCGTGAAGTCGAATGAAGCGCTGTTGGTTCCGCTGACCATCGTGGAATAGACCTGCACGCCATCGACGTAAATCATCGCCCCAGCGCCGTCGCCGAAGGGCGAGGCATGGATCACGCTCCCGATGAGATGCCCGGCCCCGGTCACGTTGCTCTGCCAGCGGCGCACCGACCATACCTGCGTGTAATTGCCGCTGGAGTCAGGGCGGTTGCTAGGATGCGCGCCGTTTTGATCGATGAGTTGAGCGTAATAGGGCGCGGTCCAGGCAAATTCAGCGCTGGTCTGCGTGTAGGTCATTGGCTTGACGGCGAGATAGTTCGCCGGGTACGCCGTGATGTCGCCGTCGTAACAATTGTAAGTCCAAGAGCCGGGTTGCGTCCCCTGCACACTGCTGAAATCCGCGACGCTGTCGGCCACTAATTTGTCGCGTCCGACCTCACGGACCGCATCCACTGTGCCCACGACGTACACCGGGTTGATGTCCAGCGGGAGCGCGACCAACCCGTTTACCGGCTGCATCACGGCAGATTCGCCCATGATGTTGATCACCGTCAGCGGGACGCTGGCGCTCAAGAGCAACTGGGTTGTCCCGGCCGCCGACCACGCCACACGCACCGTTTTCCCGTCTGCCGCGCGCGAAAACGCATAGACGCGGGTGCGTGGATCCGTGGCGTCCCGGGCAACAAACTGCGCGCCGTAGAGTTGCTGGATCAAATTCGCGTAAGCCGCGTACCCGGACGACGGCGCATAAGGGCCCAGCGGATCGTACGAACTATGCAGGAGGCCGGAACTGTAGTTGCCGTCATCAGCCACCAGGTACCAGAACGCCCGCTCCACGCCGGACGTCCGCATGATCGTCATCAGCCGCACCAGATAGCTCGCCATCGCCTGCCGCCCTGGATTGACGGTATCCGTATAGCCACATTCCGTGGCCCAGATGGGCTTGAGGCCATTGCCGTGATTATATTGAACGATGAGCGCTTGCAGAGCGGCCAGTTGCGTTTCAGTGCCCTCCGGGAATGACACGTATGGATGGATGTCCACAGCGTCCATGTAGTCCAGGGCACCATATCCGAAAAGGCTTTGGAACCACGGAAGCGGCACTGGCACACAAGCTCCGCCGGCGACTTGAACGCTGGGCTGGGCGGCCTTGATGGCGGTGTAGGCCGCCTTAAGCATTGCGGTATAATATGTGGGACGATCGTCAGCGGCGGGAGGGTCGCAGTAGGTGCCGTTGTATTCGTTCCAGATGTTCACCTCTTTGATCTGGGGGCCGTAGCGATTCAGAACCGCCGCCGAGTAATTTGCGTAGCCGGTGTTGCCAGCCGCTGTGTACGGGGTATGGCCGCCATCGTAATTAGAGTTGGCGAAGTCGAATTCCGTCATCGGGTTCAGCTTCAAGGCAGCGGCGGCAGCCATGTAATTGACGAAAGTATCCGGGAAAACGTAGGTCGGCGGCGAGGTCAACGTGGGCTCGACGTATTGCCAGTATTGTTCGTCGCGGAACTTGGAGATGCCGGCGCGGGCGATCAGCGGCATAACGTCCGTGTTGTAGCCTTGGGCAAAATGCGTGCAGACGCCAAAAGGAGAGTCGGCCATTGTGCTGATATTAACCGGCGCCAGGACGGCGAACGCGGTGTCAGCCGTGGCCACCGCGGCGCCGGCGCGAGACGCGGTGACGTGCAGCGCGAAATAACCGAGCCGATTCAGATTGGGCAGGATCGTAGCCGTGCCGCCCGACCCCACCGTCAGCGGACCTCCCGCCGTGACCGCCCCGTAGAAATCAGTGGAAGTCCAGGAGACCGAGTCGCCGGTGGTTTGCAGCGGGATCTGCACGGTCTCGGCCGTCGAAAAGACGTTGCCGAGCTGGGCTTGGGAAAGCGTGAGCGTGTCGACGGCGCGAGCAGCCGCCGGGTGCGCGAGACAAAGAAACAGTGCCGCAAGCCAGCCTTTGCTCGCGTGCCTGTTCCATAATTCTGCAATCCCCCTTTGCAGTGCCCTCACTGCGAGAGTCTAGCCCGAATCGCCCCTTCCGCCAGCGAGGAAATGAACCTTTTGCAATTTATTGTCATTGGATGAACTCCGCCGCCGGATTCTCCCGGGCGTTCGGCTGGGCCGCGCTCTTCGTTCTTTCCACCGTCGCCGCGCGGCGCGTCACGACCACGGCCAGCGCCAGCGATCCCGCCAGCAACGCCGCCGCCAGCAGGAACGGCGCGCCCGGAAGGTGGATCCCCGCTCGGCTGAACGCCCCGCCGCCGATGAACGCCGCGAACGTCAACGTAAAGAGCCCCGGCCCGATCATCCCGGTGATCCCGCGCAAGCTGCTGTTCGCCCCCTGCAACCGCCCCTGCTCCGACTCGTTCACGCGCCGCGTCATCAGGGACTGCGTGGCCGGCCCGGCCAATCCCCATAACGAACTCAGCGGGATCGCCAGCCAAAAGAGAAACCCGTTAGGCGCGAGCCCGAACAGCGCGAACGCCGCCGTCCCGAACCCCAGCCCCGCCAGCACCGTTCCGCGGTCCCCCAGCCAGCGCACGGCCGGCTTGACCAGCAACGCCTGCGTGACCCCGGAGCAAACGCCCGTCGTTGCCAACGTGAGGCCGATCGTCCGCTCGCTCCACCCGTATCGATACCCGGCGTACAACACGAACACGCTCGGGAACACCTCGTGCGCGAGAAAGCCCAGCACGTTCACCGCCGCCAGCCCGAACAACTCCGAGTGCGACCGCAGCAACGCCAGCGCGGCCACCGGGTTCGCCTTGCGAAAGGAAAACGCCGTGCGCTTCTCCGGCGGCAGCGACTCCGGCAGCACGAACATCCCATAGCACGCGTTCGCCAGGCTCAAGGCCGCCGCCACCCAAAACGGCAGCCGCGCGTCCACCTGCCCGAGCAACCCACCCAGCGCCGGACCGATGATGAACCCGATCCCGAACGCCGCGCCGATCATGCCAAACCCGGCCGCGCGTTTCTCGGGCGGCGTCACGTCGGCGATGTACGCGCTGGCGGTCGGCACGCTGGCCGCCGTGATCCCGGAGATCACCCGCCCGGCAAACAGCCACCACAACGACGGCGCCAGCGCCATCAGGATGTAGTCGAGACCCAGCCCGAAGTTGGATAATAGAATGACCGGCCGCCGCCCGAACCGGTCCGACAACACCCCGAGGGCCGGCGCGCAGAAGAATTGCATGAGCGCCCACACGGTCCCGAAGACGCCATAAATTTCCGCCCCCCGCACCATGTTCCCGCCGAGGAAACCCACCACCAGCTTGGGCAAGACGGGCACGATCACCCCCACCGCCAGCATGTCGAGCATGACGGTGATGAAGATAAAAGTGATTGCCGCCGTTCGGCGCGGCGCGGCGGGTGGGAGATGATTCATCAGCGAAGTTCGCAATGAATCAAAGACGCCGCGCAATAGCGAGCGCGTTCATGGCCGCAGCGCCCGTGGCCCATTTTTTATCGATCGCTCGGCACGTCCCACACCATGACTCCGCCGCTCGCCGAGCCAATTGCCACGGCCCGCTCATCATGCGACCAGGCCGCGGCGGAAATCGCTCCCCCGAGCCAATTTTCCCGCAAGGGTTTGAGGAGACGCTCCGGCGCCCAGAGCGCCGCGTTCCCGTCCGCGTCGCCGCTGACCAGGAGCCCACCCCGCCGCTGCCAGCAGAGCACCGTCACTTTTTTGGTATGCGCGAGCAGGCGCTTGGGAGTGGCGCCGCGGGGGCCTTTGCCCGACACGTCCCACACCGTGATTTCTTCGCTGCCGCCGGTGGCCAGGAAACGGCTCGTCGGGTCCCAGGCAAGTTCCTTGATCTTGTTGGCGTAGCCGCTCATGTTCAACCGGTCCGCCGGTCGGTAGGGCAGTTTCCAGAAGTTGACCGTGGCCTCCTGCGTGCCGGCGGCGACGTAGCGAGCGTTCGGGCTCCACGCCAGCGAGAGGATCGAGCCTTTCCAGAGCATTTTCTCGTAGGGATCGCTCTCGCCAAGACGGTAGAGCGCGGCGCCGCCGTAAAAACCGACTCCGATGCCCTTGCTGTCGGGCCGCCAGCAGAAGGCGGCGAGCGTGCTCGGATGGTCGGAGTATTCCAGGCATTGCTCGCTGCCTGCCGCCGGGTTCCAGACCCGCAGGGTTTTGCCCGCGGTCGCAGCCAGGAGCGTGCCGTCGGGCGACCAGCGGATCTGTTCAACCCAGGCGCGCCGCCCGCCGGGCGCGCCTTCCAACGTGGCCCGAGCCGTGCCCTCCTCCGGGTTCCAGAGCCGGATTTTTCCGTCCTGTCCGCCGGTCGCGAGGCCTCCCGCGCTCCAGTCCATTGCCAACGCGCCAACCGCGTGGGCGCCCGGCAACATGTGAGCCGCCCGGCCGTCGCGGGCGTCCAAGATGAGAAGCGCGCCGGAGCCGGTGAGCGCGGCCAGCCGCGCGCCGTCCGGCGACCAGCCGAGTCCCACGATGTGATCCTGCGCGTCGGCGAAGCACCGCGTGGTCCCGACCGGGCCGGCGGCGGCCGGCGAGGTCAGGCCAGACATGCGCGGAAACCTCCTTCGAGTTCTGCTCGATTCAGGTTGCGCCCGATGAAGATGAGTTGGCTGCGGCGGGCTTCATCCGGTTTCCACGCGCGGTCTTGCTTGCCGTCAAAAAGCATATGGACGCCCTGAAACACGAAGCGCTGTTCTTCTCCCTGAAAGTTAAGGATGCCCTTCATCCGGAAAATATCGACGCCTTTCTCGCGCAGAATTTTGCTTATCCAGGCGTTGAGCTTGCGCGGGTCCGCCGGGCGATCCTCGACGATGCCGACGCTGGTGACGGCGGCATCATGCGTGTGCCCGGGCGCAAACGCCTCGTCACGAAACGGTTCCACGGCGTCCCCGCTTGCGGCGTGGGCCAGCTTCATCTCGAACTCGACGGGCACATGCTGGGTAAAGAATCCGTAAGGACCGCTTACGGGCGCCGCCAGCGTGTAGTTGCCGCCTTGGCGCGAAAAGACGAAGCTTTGGAGTTCCCGGCCCGGAGCAAAACGGCTGCCGTCGGGGAGCTGGCGGGCGTCGCCCGCGAAAAGAACGGTCGCTTCCTGACGGGCGGCCTCGAATCCCTCGACATCGCCCTTCGAGAGCGGCAAGAGCGCGAAATCCATCCCGGCATCCGCGCCCGGTTCGAAGCGGATGCGGTATTCGCCCGCTTCCAGGCAGTACGCGCCGCCCCACTCAAACGGCGACTCTTCTTTCAGGAAATCGGCGTCGAGTTCAAGTTTCGCATCCAGGTCGAAAGCCCGCACGTTAAGCAGGCAGTCCAGGTCAAGTTCAGCGTCCCTGGTGCGGTGGATGCGCGCGGTGCGGTTCATCGCGTGCAGGCGGGCTTGGAGCTTGTCGAGTTCCGCCGGAGTGACGAGGTCGATCTTGTTGAGCAGGATCACGTCGGCAAATGCGATCTGCTCCTGACATTCACGGCTGCTGTCGAGATGTTCCCAGACGTGCCGGGCGTCGATGAGGGTCACGATGGCGTCCAGCCCGAAACTTTCCCTGATCTCATCGTCCACGAAAAACGTCTGCGCGACCGGCGCGGGGTCCGCGAGGCCAGTCGTCTCGATCAGAATGCAGTCGAACTTGTCCTTGCGCTTCATCAGGTTGCCCAGGATGCGGATGAGATCGCCGCGCACGGTGCAGCAGATGCAACCGTTGTTCATCTCGAAGATCTCCTCATCGGCCTGGACCACGAGTTCGTTGTCGATGCCGATCTCGCCAAACTCGTTCTCGATGACGGCGATGCGCTTGCCGTGCCGCCCGGTCAGGATGCGGTTGAGCAAGGTGGTTTTGCCTGAGCCGAGGAAGCCGGTGAGCACGGTGACGGGGATACGATGAGAAACACCGGGAGTCTGCATGAGATGAATGGGTGGAAGCTTCGAACTGCGATCCCACATGCAAGCACGTTGCAACTTACTTTGCAAGCTGCTTGCACCGAACGCGCAGCCCGCAACCCAGCCGCGGTCTTAAGGCTGTTTCCGAGCACCGCAAGAAACGTGGACCCGCCCCGGCGCGAGACTCCGAAGAGATCCTGATCGAAACGGTGCGCGGCGTGGGCTACGGCTTTCGCCCGCGGTGATTGCGCGGCGGCCCGTCTGCGAACCTCAGGGGCGCAACACCAGCGGATCACAAACCCCACCCGCGCGGTCAACCGGCAAATTCCCTTCCGGTGGAAGTCAGGCTCAGCTTGCCGTGTTTTACGCCCTTGCAGCCGATCAATCGATCGGCAAGCCGCTTGATCGCCGAAACGGGGCCGCGAAGCACGATGACTTCCAGGCAATTTTGATGATCGAGATGCACGTGCAAGCACGTGACGATGATCGCGGTGAAATCATGCTGGAGATCGGTCAACGTGCCTTGCACCTGCGAATGATGATGGTCGTACACCAGCGTCACGGAACCCGCGGCCTCGTAGTTTTCGTCCGCGCCTGAGCGGTGCTCGACGAGCCGGTCGCGCATCAGGTCGGCCACCGCGAGCGAGCGATTTTTGTAGCCTTGCCTCTTGCGCAGCTTGTCCCATTGCCGAAGCAGCGCGTCATCCAGCGACACGCTCAAACGGGCCACGCCTTTTTTCTTGTCTTTCATGACTGAATATTATTTTTTGAATTTTCTTAATACTCCCTGTTCTCCGCGCAAAGATACACCATGCCTTTCCCAAAATCTTTTCTGCTTGTCATCATCCTGGCCGCAAACGCCCGCGCCCAGGATCTCACCCGCGATGCGCTGGAGCCCGAGCGCGTCGTCGTGGTAGGCCGCGCGGATGACATCATCGGCGCCGCCACCTCGTCGAGCGAAGGCGTCATCAGCGCGGCCGATCTGGAAACGAGGCCCATTCTTCGCCCGGCGGAGATCATGGAGACGATCCCGGGAGTGATCGTCACCCAACACAGTGGCAGCGGGAAGGCGAACCAGTATTTCCTGCGCGGCTTCAACCTCGACCACGGCACGGACCTCGCCACGGATTTTGAAGGCATGCCCCTCAACATGCCCACCCACGCGCATGGGCAGGGCTATACCGATCTCAATTTCATCATCCCTGAGTTGGTCAGCCAGGTGGCTTATAAGAAGGGGAATTACTTCGCGGACGTGGGCGATTTCGGCAGCGCGGGGGCGTTCAGCATCCGCTATTTCGACGTGCTTCCTTCCTCCCTGGTCAAGACGGAGGTCGGCGACGATGGGTTTGTGCGCGCGGTGTTCGCGACCTCACCCAAGGTAGGGCCGGGCCATCTGCTTTTCGCGCTGGAACTGGAGCATGACGACGGCCCGTGGGATCGCGGCGACGATTACCAGAAGTTCAACGGCGTGTTGAGCTACAGCGTCGGCAATGGGGCAAACGGCGCGAGCGTCACCGCGCTGGGTTACCATGGCGATTGGAACTCCACGGATCAGGTTCCGGAGCGGGCTATCCAGGAAAAAATCATCGGCCGCTTCGGCGAGATCGACCCCAGCGACGGCGGCAATTCGTCGCGGTATGGCGTCAACGGGGAATGGCATCGCATCACCGAGAACGAACAAACCCGCGTGATGGCCTACGCCACCTACTACGACCTCGAGTTGTTTTCGGACTTCGATTACTTCCTGACCGATCCGATCCACGGCGACCAATTTCAGCAGAAGGATCAGCGGGTGCAGCTTGGCCTCAACGCCAGCCAGACGTGGAATCTCAAGATGTTCGGACTCGATACCGTCAACACGGCCGGCTTGCAGGAACGGACGGACTTCATTCGTCTCCAACTTAATAACACGGAGGATCAGGCCGTATTGAGCGACATCCGGCACGACCACGTCTTTGAGACGCGCGTCGGCCCGTACCTTGAAAACAAAACGAACTGGCTGCCGTGGTTTCGCACGGTGGCGGGTTTTCGGGCCGACGTGTTTAACTACCACGACAATGATTATACGGATCGTATCGCAGGCGGCGGGACGAGCGCGATCGTCAGTCCCAAGTTGAGCCTGATCTTCGGTCCGTGGGCGAAAACGGAGTTGTATCTCAACGGCGGCTACGGTTTCCATTCCAATGACATTCGCGGCGTGGTCGGGCCGGCCATCCAGGGCAACAATGCGCCTACGGGCAGCGTAAGCCCGCTGGTGAAAACTAGGGGCGCGGAGGCAGGAGTGCGCACGACGATTGTGCCGGGATTGCAAAGCACGCTGACACTTTGGCTGCTGGATCTGGACAGCGAGTTGGTCTTCAGCGGCGACGCGGCGGACAACGAACCCAGCCGCCCGAGCCGCCGCTGGGGCGTTGAATACGGCAATTTCTACACGCCGACTCCGTGGCTCACGTTTGACCTTGATTTCGCCTACTCCAATGCGCGGTTTACCGATCACGATCCGGCCGGCCCGTGGGTGCCGGAGGCGATCGAGACGGTGCTGGACGCCGGAGTGGCCTTCCACGACCTGGGCGCCGGCTGGCAAAAAGGCTTCTACGGCGGATTGCGGCTGCGCTTCTTCGGACCGCGCACGTTGATCGAAGACCGAAGCGTGCGTTCGGACCCGACCACGCTCGTGTACTTGCAACTCGGCTACCGCTTCAACAAATCCTGGGAGCTGAGTTTCGACATTTTCAACCTGCTGGATTCGCAGGACAGCGACATCGATTATTACTATGCGTCGCGCCTGCGCGGCGAGCCGGCGGAAGGCGTGGACGACATTCACACCCACCAAACCGAGCCCCGCGAACTTCGCGGCGGCCTGACGTTGCATTTCTAAGCTGTAGCGGCGGTCTCTCTAAGCTGTAGCGGCGGTTTATGACCGTCGGTGACGTCGGCTTTTACACGGTGCGCCCCGTCTCGCAATCGATCTGCCGACGGTCATAGACCGCCGCTACAACTGGGGCCGACTACTTCGCTTGGGACGCCCCCAACAGTCTCTGCATCGCCGCGTCGAGCCGCTCGATGTCCACTGGCTTGATCAGATGCTCGCTGAAACCCGCCTCCCGCGATTTGTCGATGTCCGACTCCATCCCAAACCCGCTCAATGCAATCCCCGGCGGCCCGCCGTGCCGGCGCAGCTCGTCCATCAGATCGAAGCCCGTCCCATCCGGCAGGCCAATGTCGCTGATCAGCAAATCGAAGGGCCCGCCCCGCGCGCACGTCAACGCTTGCGCCACCGAGTGCGCCGTCTCCACCTGGTACCCGCGCCTCTTTAATAAGCGCTCCATCCCCAGGCAGGTGTCCAGATGATCGTCGACCAGCAACACGCGTGAACCCGCGGCCGCCGTCCCGTTCGCCGCCGGGATCAATCGCGGCGCGGGGAGAGCAGGCGCGGGCGCCTCGCACGTTTCCAGATCCACGGAAAACGTCGCGCCGGTCCCGATGCCCTCACTCTCCGCCCGCAGCGTGCCCCCGTGCGCATCCACCATGGCCTTCGAGATCGCCAGGCCCAGCCCCAACCCGCCAAACCGCCGCGTGATCGAGCTCTGCCCCTGATCGAACGCGTTGAAAATGCGGTCCAAGTTGCGCCGATCGATGCCGATCCCCTCGTCGGTCACCTCCACGCGCATGCCCTTCTCGTTTACGTCGCCCGAGCGAATCGTAATCCCCCGCCCGCCCGGGGTAAACTTCACGCCGTTCTTGATCAGATTCCAAAACACCTGCTGCAGCCGCGCCGGGTCCGCCTGCGCCCAATGCCGCGCGGCGCCGAGTTCCAACCCCACGCTCAAGCCTTTCTCATCGATGTCCCGCTGGCAGATCTCCAGGGCGAGCCGCACCATCTGATGCACGTCGACCGTCTCCCGGCTGAGCTGCAACTTGCCGCTGCTGATGCGGGTGACATCCAGCAAATCGTCGATGAGCCGGGCTTCCAGGGCCACGTTGCGCCGGATGATCTCGAGCGGCTCGCGCGCCGCCGGGACCGCGTCGACCATCGTTTCCAGCTCGGCCACCATCGTGATGACGGGCGAGAGCGGGTTGCGCAGCTCGTGGCTGAGCTGGGCGAGGAATTGATCCTTGGCCGCGTTGGCGTTGATCATCTCCTGGCGCAAGGTCACGGCCGCGGTGTTGTCCTCTACCAGGCAGAGGGCGCCCAGCGTGCGCTGCTGGCTGTCCTGCAAACGCAGGAGGTTCGTCGTCAGGTAACGTGTCTCACCGCTCGCGGTGATGGTCCGGTGCTCCACCGATTGAAACGGCACGCCGAAATGGAGCACCTTCGCCAGCGCCTCCCGGCTCGCGATCGGCAACGCGCCAAACTCCGTGTCCCGCAGGTGCACGCCCGTCGTCATCCCGCCCACGGACTGCGCGATGCTGACAAAGGCGCTGTTCGCCTGCAAGAAACGTTCCGTCGCCGGATCGATCAACGCGATGCCCACCGGCATGTTCGCCAGGATCTTGTCGTTGAACGCCTGCTCGCGTTCGATCCGCAGGCTGCTCTGCAATTGCCGGCGGTAAAACCCGCTGATCAGGTACGCCGTCAACGCCGTGCCGACGATCAGCCAGCTCGCCAAGAGGAGCGTCTGGCGCAAGAGATCGCTGACCGGCCGGTGCGCCACCAGCCCGTTTTTTTCCAGGATGAGCAGCCATCCGCTCGGCTCGAGCGTCGAATAGATATATATCTCGCCGTTTTGCTCGTCCGAGCCGTTGCCGTTGATCCGGAAATTCTCCAGCATGGGGCGGTTGATATGGGCGGTCGCCTGCAGCGCCGTCTCGTTTTCGGGATGAAAAACGTTGAAACCTTTCTGATCAATGATCCGCAGCGACGTGCCCGACTGGGTCAACAATCCCAGCGATTGCAGCCGCTTGCCGATCCGCTCCACGAGCATGTCGGCGCCGAAATAGCCGAGGAGCGCGCCTCCCTTGTCCTGCACCGCGACGACGATGCTGGTGACCTCGCGGCCATCCGAGAGCCGGGGATGCACCGGCGAGAAATAAACGGCGTCGGGCAGCGCGCCCGCGGGCGGTTTCCACCCGAGATCGGCAAACGTCCCGTCCGCGCGGGGATCGGCCGTCGGCGGGACGGAAGCGATCAGCCTTCCGCCCGGATCGGTCAGGAACAGGC
>CAXUAZ010000042.1:0-22712 GCA_964249195.1 uncultured Chthoniobacterales bacterium | reverse complement strand
CTGCGCTTTATGGCTTCCAGACTGAAAGACTCTAATTCTTCAACAGGCTGTTAGGTCGATTATTACGCAACAGATCCTCGGCAGCTCGTCCGTTGATCGGGGCGTCCCGCATTGCCATCGATTTTCCGACGGTCGCAGACCGCCGCTCTACGAAAGTTGAAATTTACCCCCTCCGTTACGTATCCGAACGCCTTGTAAGCCGTTGGACGCTTTGCCCGAACCCCTCAGTTCGCGCACAAAATCCCCGGCCGATGATGCGCATCGTTGCGGCCACTCTGGCCTCGCGTTAGTAGGATTGTCAAAAAACGGCCCGGGACATCGTCGAGGGCTATCGACGGACCCTACCACAGCCGCGCTTCCATGTCAATGTATTTATTTCACTGACGTGCGTCACAGGTATGCCGCCTTCGCTCGAATAGTACTGGTATTGATCCACGCCGGCTCGAGACTCGCTGCCACGAAGGGTTGGGACAAGGCCGCCATGTCGGGGGTCTTCATGCTGAAGAAGTCAGCAGGGTACATCGTCGACGGATAATCACTGCTGCTTGCGTGGCTTTACCGAAGCGCCGTCTACTTTCGATCCGCGCGGTCGAGTTTGACAATATCTCGTTCTACAACGTCCAACAATCACGCGACCCCTTTGAAAACCCTCAGGAACTCGAAACGAATGTCGCCGCAAACATGAGCGGGAACTTGGTCTGCGCCGCAAACCACAGAGGAGGCTGTCACGATTCGTATGTTGACTGCCCCTGTTCTCCCTTGCGCGCAACTTCCAAAAACGCCAAAGAGCGTCTCCCGCCTCTTAAAGTCACCCCAAAACATCGCTCAGGATTTATTTTGGACAGCAGCGGGCGCCGTTATGGGGTGTTACCCTATCAATGTGCCCGCGGTTGACTCCACCAGCAGCCAAGCGATGATTCGGGACTCATTTAAATGCCGATTAACATTTCTGTCACACGGGCCGAATTAAAAAATCGAGAGAGCGGGTCGCCCCGAATGCACCGACGCTCCGAACAACCTCAAAATATGCCTGATTCACTTCCGCCGCTGACCGTTGAGTTGATTCAAGAAGAAGCTTCGGCATTTGCACTGCGGGAATCCACTCATGGTGAGCCATCGTTATTCGGGGTAACTGATGGAAAGGCTGTCGGGACCTACCTGGAGCACAAATTTCAGACCGAACTGCTCGACCGCTACGCTTATCCAAGGGGTAGTTCTGCAAAAGGCATCGACTTTCCGGGTCTTGATGTTGACATCAAAGTGACCAGCGTCCGCCAGCCGCAGTCGTCGTCTCCATTTCGGAATGCACGTCAAAAAGTCTATGGACTCGGTTATGCCTTGCTCGTTTTCGTTTATGAGAAACACGATGACCCTGAAGCCCGCACGGCTCGACTCGATATTCGTCACACGATTTACATCGAGAAGAAACGGACTGCTGACTTCCAAACAACCTCCGGATTGAGGAAGCTGATCGACAACAAAGCAAACCGCGATGATATCCTGGCGTTCTTTGAAGAACGAATGCTTCCCCTCGATGAAATCTCTGCGGAAGCCCTTGCTGACGAAGTCCTCCGGACGCCGCCGGAGTTAGGCTACCTCACCATTTCAAATGCCCTCCAGTGGCGGCTCCAATATTCAAGAGCTATTGAGCAAGCCGGAGCGATCAGCGGGATTCAACGGCTTCGATGAAAGCCGCTAATAAGACGGAATTCGGCGACTTTCAAACGCCGCTCCCACTTGCTCAAGACATATGCTCGTTATTGTTTCGTCTGGGTGAGCACCCTGAAATTGTAATCGAACCAACGGTCGGTCGCGGGGCATTCTTAATAGCAGCCGCGAGACAATTTGCGGATGCCCAGCTCCACGGATATGAGATTAATTGTGAGCACCTCGTGGCTGCGGCCGAAGGTCTGGAAAGAGCTCGAGCCTCAGCCAGGACCAATCTATCATCGGGCAACTTTTTTGAGATAGATTGGGCGGAGGTGACCTCCGCGATGCCTGGACGGCTGCTCATTCTTGGGAATCCCCCTTGGGTCACCAGCGCTGCGGTATCCGCGTTAAATGGGAGCAATCTTCCGGTAAAGCAAAACATTCTCGGGTTGCGCGGACTGGATGCTCGCACTGGAAAGGCGAACTTCGACATTTCCGAGTGGATGCTGATTCGTCTCCTGCAAGCAATCGGACGCCGCCCCGCCACGATCGCTGTACTCTGCAAGACAGCAACAGCGCGGAAAACGTTGTTGTACGCTTGGCGTAACGACTTGCCGGTAGAAGATGCCGCTCTTTATCGGATTGACGCTGCACTGCACTTTTCGGCGTCGGTCGACGCCTGTTTGCTATTTTTCCGTGTAGGCACACGGAGTCAAGCCGAAGCTAGAGTTTATGCGAGCTTGGTCGCGACCAAGCCAGAATCGACGATTGGCCTGGTAGGTAAAAACCTTGTTTCTGATATCATCGCGTACCGAAAGCTGCAACATTTAGAAGGACTCTGCCGCTGGCAATGGAGATCCGGGATTAAGCATGACTGTGCGCAAGTCGTTGAGCTAAGACCCTTCGCTGGAAATAGCTTCTCAAATGGCCTTGGAGAGAGTGTGGAACTTGAGCCAGATCATCTCTTTCCACTGCTCAAATGTACTGATCTGGCAAACAATTCACCACCATCTCGGGTGCTGTTGGTAACCCAGAAGGGAATAAATGGAAGCCAGGCCACCATCGGCGGTAAGAGCCCAAAAACATGGACTTATCTGCACCGGCATTTGGATCGTTTTAGAGCACGGAAGAGTTCGATCTATAGGAACCGCGCCGATTTTTCATTTTTTGGAGTAGGGCCATACACGTTCTTGCCTTGGAAAGTCGCAGTGTCCGCACTCCATCGAGACCCTAAATTTCGCGTTGTCGGACCTCGTGATAATAAACCTGTTGTTTTCGATGATGCGTGCTACTACGTTTCTTTCGACGACGAGGCAACGGCAGAACTGATTGCCGACACTTTGAATTCCGAACTCGCCCGGGCATTTCTTCTGTCTCTTAGTTTCAGAGATGCAAAGCGGCCCGTTACGACAGAAGTCCTTCAGCGTTTAAACATCGCTAATATTGCTGAAGAAGCCGGCTTCGGACCTCGTTGGCGCGCGCTTTTAGATCGCCCGGCAAAGGTGACGTACGAGGAACGAGTTGCCCAGACAGAGTTTGCAATGGAGCGTCCGACTATAAGTGAAACGGGCTCAGGCCGGGGGTCAATCAATATATCTTAATAGCCCTGTCTGAAGTTTTCGGCGCGGCGCAAATTCCGACTTACGTTTGCGGCGATATTCATGGGCAGCGAATGAGGGTCTTCAAAGCTATTGCGCTCTTTGGAAGCGTTCAAGATCTCACCGCCCCGATCACTTTTGTGATCTGCGCGACAAATGCATGCGTATCGAGAAAGTAATTAGGGTACGCTTTTCGCAAAGCGTCAATCGGACCAGCGGACACGAGAACAGCTTCCACGGTCTCGCCGGCATTTGTACGCTTTTCTATCTCTGCATAGTCTCGATTGGCGTGATCCAGTCGCGAAAGCGGATAGGGCCGAATCGAAACGGATCTGGCGCTAGAATCAAGCACGACAAGGTGATATGCACCCTTACCCCGCTCCTTGATAATTTTGTCTGCGGCAATAGCGAATCCGCTCAGCTTTTGCAACACCCGAAGCCGTTTTTCTGCATTCGCTACTTCTTTGTAGACTTCCCCAGCAGATTTCGTCTCGAACCCCGGAACGGCGGGGCATTTCTCAATGACCGCCAAAGCCGCACCGGCTTTTGCGAAGAAGTCACGCCAGTCGCGTTCACCTTGCCCTGATTTAAGCGCCTGGCCGAGGAAGGTGCCCATTGTTTCCACGGACGGCGCTGCCGAGCAGATAGCCGCCATCCACGGTGGACAGCAGCGTCACCTTTGCCTTGCGAATGCCGTCGACCGTCTCGTTGTCGATCGGTTTGATCTTGAGCTTGACCTCCGTCGCACCCGCTGGGATCGACACCGGCCCACGTAAGGGTATGTAGTCGATGCCCGCCTGCGCCGCGTTGCGTGGGTGGGCAGCGTTCGCTCATCTGCATTCCCGTAATCCTAAGCGATACGTTTCGTGGAATCTGGCCACTTCGTGACGCCATCGCCAGGTAAAGCTCGGAGGTCTCGCACTGAGCACACGGAAGACACAGAGAAGAGAGAGACAAACTTCACTGGTTCTCCGTGCCCTCCGAGCTCTCCGTGCGAGACCTTAGTCGCCGCCGGCCGGAATTTTGATATCCATCCACGGATGATGGTTGCGGGAAGGCAATGTCCCATCAAAACTGATTTTCGATGAGCGTCGCGAAACTGCCAATCACGTTCGACCGCGAGGCGATTGCGCGTTTTTGTAAGACGCGCGGCATCCGAAAACTGAGCTTTTTTGGCTCAGTCGTGCATGAAGATTTCGACGCGCAACGCAGCGATGTCGACGTGCTCGCGGAGTTCAATCCGGGAGAATTGACGCGGGCCGGTTTCGAGTATTCTGGGTACGCCGATGATCTAGGCGTGATCCTCGGTCGAAAAGTCGATTTCTGTTCGCGCTTGCATCCTCTCCTACTCGACCGCGTCCGAGGTGAATTGTTCGAAGTCTATGAGCGCGCATGATTCCGCATTAACTCTGCGGCAGATCGCTGAGGCTTGCGAAAAGGCGTTGTAATTGGGCCCCTGCCAGGCCGCCCCACTTACTGTGCCGGCTTCTTGCGTTCCCAGCGCTTCGTGTCGCTGTAGAACGAGTAATTCAGATCGCCGGACGGCAGCACCACCTCTTTGAACGGGAAATATGGCAGGTTCACATTCCCAAAAATCAGCGGCCCGTATTCCTGATATTCCCCCTTGTAGATCCCCGAAATAAACGACACGCCCCGGCTGATCGGCG
Source organism: uncultured Chthoniobacterales bacterium (assembly GCA_964249195.1). Taxonomy (GTDB): domain Bacteria; phylum Verrucomicrobiota; class Verrucomicrobiia; order Chthoniobacterales; family SZAS-18; genus CAXUAZ01. The sequence continues at coordinate 17,797 of CAXUAZ010000042.1, read as the reverse complement.
ACAGGAAAATGCCCGCCAATTGCCCGTCCAGCTTGCCCTGATCGCTCATCCCAAGGAAGTCATGCAGCTTGTTGGGGATCCACAGGCTCTTGCGATCGGCGTAATAGGCCACCGCCCATGGCATGTCCGAGCCGATGATCTCCTCGGTGGTCGTCCACTTCTCCAAGGCGCTGATCGCCGGTTCGAAGTACGGCGGGAAGTTGTGCGGCGCAATGTGCTCGGGCAGCAGCGTCGCTGCCATCGGCAGCGCGCAAATGACCACCAGCGCGCCAGAGAAAAACAGCCGCAAGATCGAACGCTCATTGGCTTCCAGCCGCCCAAAAAGCACCAGGGCCATCGCCAGGCCAAACCCGATCATGATCGGGCACAGAAGCACCTCCAAATGCGTCGGTCCTACGCCCGACTCCGGGTTGACGCCGATCAGCGCCATGCCGAACACCGCGAACAGCCACATCCACAGCACCGCCCACCGCAACGCCGCGGTCTCCGGCCGGCGGAACGGGTGCAACAAACTCACGAAAAACAGCAGCGCCACAAAATTGCCCCCCAGGCTCTGGCCAACTTCCTGAAATCGTTGCACGATCCCATGCTCGATCTTGACGCGGAAATTCAGCGGCGCGATGCCTTCCACCAAAGGGCCGCTCGCAGAGCGCATGCGAGTGGAGGTCGAGGGGCCCAGACCGTCAAAAATCGCGTACCCGGCGAGGCCAAACGGGCTGCCGGAAACGTGGTACGTGCGCACCATCCACGGTGTGATCACCAGGATAAAGGTCGCCAGCATCACGAGCGCCACCGGGCCGCGTCGCCGGAAGTGGACCAGGCCGAAGGCCACCGCGCCCAGAGTAAGCCAGCCCGCCACGGCGTGGCACAGGAACACCAGCCCCAGGAAAACGCCGGCGCCCGCCAGCCAGGCGGACACCGTCAACGTGCGCCGCTGCTCGGTCGCTCGTTCATCGCTGTCCGAGGCGAGGGCATGGGTCTCGAGCGCCCGGATCAGCGTGTACACCGCCGCGCTGAAGAGCAGCAGCATCAACATCTGCGGCAGGCCGGAGAGCGTGTACTTCCAGAAAAGGTCGGTCACCAACGTCAGCAAGCTGGCGAACCCCGCGAGCCGCGCATCGAACAAGCGCCTCAACGTAAAGTAGTTCACCCCGACCGCCAACAGGAAGAAGATCATCGAGAGGACGACGATCATCCGCTCAGACGCCGACGTGTACACGCCCGCTCCGTACTTGGTCTCTCCGGCGACCTTGACCGCCAGCGCGTTGACCAGCGGCGGGAGGGGGGCGTTGAAGGTGTCGGGGAAATTGCCGTGCGGCAGGGTCGCGCCGCTCTGCTCGATCTGCCAGATGGCCAGCGGGCGGATCAGTTTGGTGCTGAAGCCGTTGCCACGCGAGATTTCGCGGGCGATCTGCGCTTGATCCATGGCCTCGGGAGCGGAAAACCCGGTAAAATTCCAGCCGAGATAAGCCAGGGCGACAGCGAGCACGCCGACGGCGAGCAAGATTTTGCGCATGAGCCCGGCGTAGCGCCCCTGCTCGATGGCGTGGATGAAATTCTGAACGCTGGTTTCGGAAGCGCCGCCGGAAGGGGTAGAAGCCATAATGGACAGGGGAACCAAAGCTCAGCCGTCCCCGGTCTGGCAAGCCGAAAGCGCCTGGGAGGGAGATTAAAGGCAGAAGGATGAAGGCAGAAGGATGAAGGCAGAAGGATGAAGGATGAAGGATCGTCCGCGGGATTTCCCTTCTGCCTTCTGCCTTCTGCCTTCTGCCTTCATCCTTCTGCCTTCCTACGCTCCGTCGCTGCCGATCGCGTCCGTCGGGCAGATCTCCATCGCGCGCTGCGCGGCGCCCAACTCTTCTTCACCCACCGGTTGCTTGGTGAAGAACACCTTAGTCTCGTCCTCGTTGTATTGCAGCAATGAGAAACCGGACGAAGGGCCCGCCTCATCCAGGCAGACGTGACATGGCGTGCAGGTGTCGTCCACGTACCAGGGGCCGGGCGCGTTTTCAGGAAGACGAAGCGAATGGTCGGCCATATGACTTGCGAGGTTTATGGAAAGCGCCCTCAAAACGCAAGCGCGCTTTTGCACTCGACGGACTCGGGCGCACCCAGTTCTGTTTTGTGGCGAACCCGATGCCAACGCTCCCCCTTTTCCTGCGGCGCCTTCTCTCCTGGATGAACCGCGCGCCGATCTGGCGGATGGAAGTGACCGTCTGGGGGCAACGGCTCGTGGCGCCTTCGGCCGACCGCCTGTTGTACGCGATGCTGCATCGCATCGGACTGATGGGACGGGCGGACCGGGCATTTTTCGCTCGCGAGGTGAAACCGGGGATGACCGTGCTCGACATCGGCGCAAACATCGGCCTCTACGCGCTGACCTTCTCCCGGCTCGCGGGCCCGACCGGGCAGGTCTATGCCTTCGAACCCGCGCCCGACCTTTTCTCTGCGCTCGACGCCGCCCGGCGCCTCAACCACGCCGCGAACTTGCAAACCTTTGCCTGCGGCCTCGGCGCGGCCGACGCGACGTTGCGCCTCCAGCGCTCGTTCTTTAACTCGGGCGACAACCGCATCGGCAAAGGCGGCGATTTCTCCGGGGATGCGGCCGACGTGCCGATCCGGCGCGGGGACGACCTGGTCGCCGGGGCGCCGTCGGTCGATTTCATCAAGATCGACGTGCAAGGCTGGGAGCTGCACGCGTTGCGCGGATTGAATGAAACGATCGCCCGCAGCCCGGGCGTGCAGATCTACTTGGAATTCTGGCCGCGCGGCCTGCGCGACGCGGGCGCCGGCCCCGAGGCGCTCTGGGCGTTTTTGAAGTCGCACGGGCTGACCATCCATCGGGAGATCGCCGGCCGGTGGCAACCGGTGAGTTCGTTTGGCGATCTGCGGGCCTCCACGACCGAAGACGCCTACCTCAATTTGTGGGCGCGCCGCTAAAAAATTGTAGGGCGGGCGCCCCGCCTGTCGCAACGGTTGGCCAACGGCAGGCGAGGCGCCCGCCCTACAAATTACCGCTGGCCATTCCTCGCCTCCGGTCCCTATAACGCCCCTTCTTCATGAAATACTTCATCACCGGCGCGGCCGGCTTTATCGGCAGCAGCATGGCCGACCGCCTCTTGCAGGAAGGCCATGAAGTCATCGCCTGGGACGACTTCTCCACTGGCCAGGAAGCCTTCGTCGCCGGCGCCCGGACGCAACCCGCTTACCGGCTTATCCGCGGCGATAACCTCGACCTGCCCGCGCTCACCGCCGCCATGGCCGGCGCGGAGTTTGTCCTGCATTTTGCCGCCAATGCCGACGTGCGCTTCGGCCTCGAACACCCCGGCAAGGATCTCCAGCAAAACACCATCGCCACCTTCCACGTCCTCGAAGCCATGCGCGCCAATGGCATCAAGGGCATCGGCTTTTCCTCGACCGGCAGCGTCTACGGCGAGGCGGCGGCGCCCACCCCGGAAGACGCGCCGTTCCCCATCCAAACATCGCTTTACGGCGCCTCCAAGGTCGCGGGCGAGAACCTGATCGAGGCGTACTGCGAAGGGTACGGCTTCGAGGGGTACGTGTTTCGGTTCGTGTCGATCCTGGGGGAGCGGTATACGCACGGACACGTGTTCGATTTTTACAAGCAGCTCCTCGAGCACCCGGGCCATCTGCGCGTGCTGGGCGACGGCTCGCAGCGCAAAAGTTACCTCTATATTCAAGACTGCCTCTCGGCGATCCTGCACGTGACCGGCCAACACACCGCGCGCGACGCCAAACATCGCGTGCAAGTTTATAACCTCGGCGCGCCCGAGTATTGCCGCGTGACGGATTCCATCGGGTGGATCTGCGAGCATCTCGGGGTGAAACCGGCGTTTGAATTTACCGGCGGCGAACGCGGCTGGGTGGGCGACAACCCGTTCATTTTCCTCGACACCGCGAAGATCCAGGCAACGGGCTGGAAGGCGCAATTGACGATCCGCGAGGGGATCATCCGCACGTTGGAATGGCTGCAACAAAACCAATGGGTGCTCGAACAGCGTTGACCCTTCGGAAATGAACGTCGTCGTCCTCGGGCTTTGGCATCTCGGTTGCGTGACGGCCGCCTGTTGCGCGGAGCGTTTCAGCGTGGCCGGCCTCGACTTCGACGCCGAACTCATCACGAACCTGCAAGCCGGCCGCGCCCCGCTCTTCGAGCCCGGCCTCGACGACCTGCTGCAGCGCGGATTGCAATCCGGCCAACTCCGCCTTGCCCTTGGGCCCGACCCCGTCGCGCTGGCCGCCGCCGATGTCCTCTGGGTCTGTTACGACACGCCCGTCGACGACAACGATGTGGCCGACGTGCCGTTCGTCCTGGACCGCATCGCCGCGTGCCTGCCCGCGCTGCGCCCCGGCGCGATCGTCCTGATTTCCTCGCAAATTCCCGCCGGCACGTGCCGCCGTCTGGAAGCCGCGCACCCCGGCGTTTCCTTCGCGTGCAGCCCGGAAAACCTCCGCCTCGGCAAGGCGCTGGAAATCTTCCGCCGCCCCGAGCGCATCGTCGCCGGGGTGCGCACCGAAGCCGCCCGCGAGGCGCTGGCCCCGCTCTTCGCGCCGTTTTGCGAAGACATTCTCTGGATGCGTCCCGAATCCGCCGAGATGACCAAGCACGGCATCAATGCGTGGCTGGCGTTATCGGTGACCTTTGCCAACGAAATTGCGCGTCTGTGCGAAGCGGTCGGCGCCGACGCGCGGGAGGTTGAGCGCGGGCTGCGGTCCGAGCCGCGCATCGGCCAGAAGGCGTACATCCGCCCGGGCGGCGCCTTTGCCGGGGGCACGCTGGCGCGCGACGTGGTGGCGCTGACGAAGCTGTCGGAAGAATACGGCGAACGCGCCGCGCTTTTCCCGGCGATCCTGGCCGGCAACGAGGCGCACAAAGATTGGGCGTTGGGCAAGCTGCGCGGGCTGCTCGACCCGTTGACGGGTTTGGTAGTCGCGGTGTTGGGCCTGACGTACAAGCCGGGCACCAGCACGCTCCGGCGCAGCAGCGCCGTGGAACTGGCGGCCAAACTCCTGGCCGCCGGCGCCCGCGTGCGTTGCTACGATCCGGCGGCGCCCGATCCGCTCCCGCCGGAACTCGACGGCGCCGAACGTTTTAGGTCGATTGAGGATGCGGTCACCGGCGCCGACGCCGCGGTGATCGCCACCGAATGGCCCGAGATTAAGGCCGCGGATTGGACTGATCTGGTTGGCCGGATGCAACGTTGCATCGTCGTGGACGCGAACGGGTTTCTTGGGTTAAGCCACGAGCAGATCAGTTGCGTGGAATATTTCGCGGTCGGCACGCCTTCCGGGCAATGAGCTGCTCGCCGGAATTTTGGACAGAATTAACAGAATTTAACAGAATTAGGGGAAGACAGAATGAGGAAATTTCTTCTGCCTTCATCCTTCTGCCTTCATCCTTCTACCTTCATCCTTCTACCTTCATCCTTTGCCTTTATGAAACTCGCCGATCGCAACGCCATCATCACCGGAGGCAGCCAGGGCCTGGGCCGCGCGCTCGTCGACGCCTTTGTGCGTGAGGGCGCCAATGTCATTTTCTGCGCGCGCGACCGGGACGCCATCGCGGCCATGCAGGAAGAATACAAGGAGCAGGTCAAAGCCTCCGCGTACCCCGAGCAACGCGTCTTCGCCCAAGGCTGCGACGTTTCCTCCGTTGATGACGTGGAAAAACTTTTCGCCGCCGCCGACGAGATCTTTCCCGGTCCGCTGCACATTCTCGTCAACAACGCCGGCATCTACGGCCCCAAAGGTCCCACCGACGACGTTGATCTCGAGGAATGGAAACGCTGCATCGACGTTAATCTCTACGGCACGCTCATCCCCTGCCGCGCGGCGATGCATCGCTTCAAGAAGAGCGGCTATGGTAAGATCGTTAACCTCTCCGGCGGAGGGGCGACGAACCCGATGCCTAACATCAGCGCGTATGCGTCGGCCAAAGCCGCCGTGGTGCGATTGACCGAGACTCTCGCGCTCGAACTTGCGCCCTTCGGCGTGGATGTAAACGCCGTGGCCCCAGGCGCATTGAACACGCGATTGTTAGACGAGGTGATCGCCGCCGGCCCCGAAAAGGTAGGAGCTGATTTCTATCAAAAATCGGTGAAGCAATCGAAGGAAGGCGGCGTCCCGCTGGAGCTCGGCGCCGATCTATGCGTCTATCTTGCGAGCGATGAGAGTGACGGCATCAGCGGGAAGTTAATCAGCGCGAAGTGGGACCCGTGGGCGCGCCTGCAGGATTATAAGGCCGATCTGCAATCCAGCGACATCTACGCTTTGCGCCGCATCACGCCGGAAGATCGCGGCAAGAAGTGGTAAGGTGGATCGCGCTCGGAGAGCGCGATCCACCAAATGTTTCGCATCGGCGTCATCTCCGACACGCACGGCCTGCTGCGCCCGGGGGCGCTGGCGTTGCTGTAAGGCAGCGACCACATCATCCACGGGGGTGATGTGGGCGATCCCGGAATCCTTGAGGCGCTCGCCGCAATCGCTCCGCTGACAACGGTGCGGGGCAATATCGACAAGGGCGATTACGCAAATCGCCTTCCCTCAGAGGCATGCCTGGATTTTGAAGGCGTGCGCGTATACGTGATCCACGATCTCGCGGATCTCGACATTGACCTCGCGGCGGAGGGCATCCGGGTCGTCATCTCGGGCCACTCGCACAAGTCCCGCGTCGAGCGCCGCAAAGGCGTGCTCTACCTCAATCCCGGCGCCGCCGGCCCGCGCCGTTTCAAGCTCCCGATCAGCCTCGGCGATCTGACGATCGAGCGAGGCTCGATCACGCCAAGGATCGTCGAGCTGGCGCCATAGGTCTTATAGGTCCCATTCTGCAGAAACCGTCTAAGGAATCTCTCGCCCGCGCGTTTACCCTCATGTGACCTTGTTGCCGCTCTCCCCCGACGACTGGATGCGCGGCGTGGTCCGCCGCTACGAGGCGCCGCTCATCCAGTACGCGGCGCGCATCACCGGTTGCCGCGACCGGGCGCGCGATGCCGTGCAGGAGACCTTCCTGCGCCTGGGCAGACTCCCCCCTGGCAGCCTGGAGGGCGACCCCGCCCGGTGGCTTTTCACCGTCTGTCGCACCCGCGCGCTCGACATCTGCCGAAAGGAAAACCGCATGACCTACCTCGACCAACCCGCCTCCGAGGCCGAGCCCTCCGCTGAGCCCGGCCCGGCCGATCAGCTCGTGCGCAAGGAGGCCGCCGGCTTCCTGCTCCAGATCCTGGAGAAGCTGCCGCCGCGCCAGCAGGAAGTCATCCAACTCAAATTCCAAAACGGTCTCAGCTACCAACAAATCGCCGACGTCACTCATCTCTCGGTGAGCAACGTCGGCTTCCTCATTCACCGCGGTCTCAAGGCCCTTCGCGAACAACACGCCGCCCTCGCCGGCGAGTACGTCAACTTGCGCCGCGCCGCAAACATCCAGCCTGCCCTGCCATGAACGACGACCCTAAACTCACCGCCTACGCGCTCGGCGAACTCACTGACCCCGCCGATCTTGCGCAGGTCGAAGCCCTGTTGCGCGAATCGCCCGCGGCCCGCGTGGAGTTGGAAGCGATCCAGTCATTCGCCGCGATGTTAGTCGCGGAGTATGACGACGAGCGCGATGCTTCGCCGGCGAACGTTATCCTGCTGCCCAAACGCTCGCCGCGGATTGCCCCGGTGCTCTGGTCGATGGCGGCAGCCGTGGCGGTGCTCGCGGCGGTTGTCGGGTTTTCCCTGCCCACCTTCCACTCCGCGCCAAAGCCCGTTGTCCAGTCGGCGTTTAAGTCGGCCGCTTCCAAGGACCTCCTATCACGGCGCCTGCTGAAGGAGGAGACCAATCATTCCATGGCGGTCGCTTCGAATGTCACGGCTCGTCCGACCGCCAAGACCAGCCCGGAACCATCGGCTCTTGGCGGCGCGCTCGCCTCGTCCTCCAACGAACGGGCGCGCGATGTCTGGACAGCCTCTCTGAGTTGGCAACGACCCGTCGGTCGATTTGGCCTCGATGCAAGCGCCTCGAAACTATCGACTGCGTCGCCGTCTGGCGCCGCCGCGCAGGTTCCAAACGTCATCAATCAGCCGCTCTCCACGCTGCGCAAGGGCAAGGACGGCAGCACCCGTCAGGAATTTGCCGGCTATGTTAATTACGGCTTTCCCGTGCAGAGCGTCTCGGCGGACACTCTTGCTCCGGCCGCTCCAGCGGAGGCCGAGCCGGCCCTGGGCAACTTACCGGCGGTCGGCCGTCTTTTCCGCGGCAAGATCGCACCGGATGCCGCCCCCTACGAGCACCGCCCGGAGAACGCTTTCCTCGCGGCCAAAGAGAACCCGCTCTCGACCTTCTCCGCTGATGTCGACACCGCGAGTTATTCCAACGTGCGGCGCTTTATCGATCAAGGCAGCCTGCCGCCGCCAGATGCCGTGCGCATCGAGGAAATGCTCAACTATTTTCCCTCCTCCGACGCGCCGCCCGCCGCGGATAACCCGCGCCCCTTCGCCATCCACCTGGAAGCCGCCGCGTGCCCCTGGGCGCCCGAGCATCGGCTGGTGCGCATCGGGATCAAGGGGCGCGAGATGGCGGCGGATCATCGCCCCGCTTCCAACCTTGTGTTCCTGATCGACGTCAGCGGCTCCATGACGCCCCCGGAGCGCCTGCCGCTCATCAAGGAATCGCTCCGTCAAATGGTGGAGAAGCTCGGGCAAAACGACCGCGTCGGCATCGTGGTCTACGCCGGGGAGAGCGGCGTCGCGCTGCCTTCGACCACGGGCGATCACAAGGAGGTCATCCTCGCCGCGCTGGCCGGGTTGCACGCGGGTGGGTCGACCAACGGCGCGGCCGGCATCACGCTCGCCTACCAGATCGCGCAAGAGCATTTCATCAAGGGCGGAGTCAACCGCGTGATCCTCGCGACGGACGGCGATTTCAACGTCGGCGTGACCAGCCGCGCGGAGCTCGTGAGCAAGATCGAGCAGGAGGCTAAAGGCGGCGTATTCCTGAGCGTGCTCGGCGTCGGCACGGACAACCTCAAGGATTCCACCATGCAGATGCTCGCCGACCACGGCAACGGCAACTACGCCTACCTCGACAGCCTCGCGGAAGGCAGGAAAGTGCTCGTCGAGCAAATGAGCGGCACGCTGGTGACGATCGCCAAGGACGTAAAAATCCAGGTGGAGTTCAATCCGGCGGCGGTTTCCGCGTACCGGCTCATCGGTTACGAAAAGCGCGCCCTGCGACCGGAAGATTTCAACAACGACAAGATCGACGCCGGCGAAATCGGCGCCGGGCACAGCGTGGTGGCGTTGTACGAAGTGGCCACCGCGGGCCAGCCCGTGCCCAGCGCAACGCCAACGATTGACCCGCTCAAGTACCAGGGCGCGCCCTCTCCGGCCATCGACGCGCCGGCGGCCAAATCGTCCGCCGAATTGCTCACCGTCAAACTGCGGCACAAGGCGCCGGACGGCGACCGCAGCGAGCGTTCCTACGAGGAGCCACTCGTCGACCACGGCGCGCCGGGCGATTACGGGAAGACCTCCGCAGATTTCAAGTTCTCCGCCGCCGTAGCGAGCTTTGGGATGCTGCTGACCGACTCTGCGTTCAAGGGTTCAGCGACGTTCGGTTCTTCGGTCGAGCTTGCTCAGCAAGGCAAGGGCGCGGATGCAGGGGGCTATCGCGCTGGTTTCATCGAATTGGTTCATCGCGCCGAGGCGTTGCGTGACCAGTAGGGAGTCATTCACGAAAGAATTTATCATTCCGGGACGCGTCATCGAGCTTCTCCACGTGCGTTCGCGTCCGACTTTCCGCTTGCCTCCGGGCTCTGATGTGGTTGCCTCTGGGATACTCCCGATGAAATTCCGCTTTCTCTCTCTTCTGGCTCTCGCCGCCGCGGTTGGCGCGCTCAATTTCCTGACCGGCTGCACCACGCCGCAGGTTGGCGGCGGCGGCAATTACAACCCCGTCGCCTACAAGCCGCACAATCCGGGCGCCGTGCGGGTGAAGGTTTCGCTCAGCAAACAGGTCGTGTACGTCATGGAAGGCTCCAAGCCGCTCCTCGTCGCGGCGACCAACATCGGCATCCCCGCCAAGCCGACGCCGACCGGCAGCTTCACCATTACCCGCAAGGAAAAGGACAAGCGCAGCGGCTCGTATGGGTTTTATCGCAAAGGCGGCGTGGTCGTCCCGGCAGAGGCGGGTCATGGTTCCGGGGAGTACGTCGGTTATCCGATGGCGTTCTGGTGCGAGTTCAAGTCGGAATACGGCTTTCACCAAGGGTATGTGTGGCCCGTGCCGCGCACCCACGGCTGCCTGCGGCTTCACCATAACGTCGCGCCGAAATTCTTCGCCCTGGTGCATGTCGGCACGCCGGTGAACATCGCGTATTCGCAGCCTGAGGACGCCACCATCGGCGCGAACGTCCAGCGTCCGACCGATTACAACGACCCTGATCCCGCGCCCGCGTACATGGCGTCGAGCAAAGTGTTCGACTCTCCTCCCGGCGGGGGGCTGGTTCCGTATTAGGATCTATAGGTCCTATCCGCTTCGCCACCGGGGCGGCGTTGTGCTAAGGTAAATCCCACCCGATGGAAGCAATCGCCCTGCCCCCGCCCGCTGAAGCCTCCGCGGCGCCGCGCAAACGCATCAACCTGCGCACGCCCGAGGTCATGGCGGCTGTGCAGGCCGAGGTCGAGAGCCATTACCGCAGCGAACTCGTCGAGCGCATCCGCGCCCGTGGCGGGGTCGTTTCCGCAGGCGGATTGACCGTCCGGCTGGCGAAACAATTCGGCTTCTGCTACGGCGTCGAACGCGCCATCGACCTGGCTTACGCCGCGCGCAAGTGCAAGGAATTCGCCGGGCGGCGACTTTTCATTCTGGGCGAGATCATTCACAATCCCGAGGTCAACGCCCAGATTGCCGGGCTCGGCATCAAGAACCTGATCGGCCCCAATCGCGAGGCCGAAGTCGGCGACCTGACGGCCGACGATGTCGTGATTCTCCCAGCCTTTGGCGCGGAGGTCTCGTTGATCGAGAAGATCAAGGCCATCGGCTGCGACCTCGTCGACACGACTTGCGGCGACGTGATGAGCGTCTGGCGCCGCGTCCGGCAGTACGCCGCGGACGAGGTCACAAGCATCATCCATGGCAAGGCGCAGCACGAGGAAACCAAGGCCACCGCTTCCCAGGCGCTCGGCAAGGCGCGCGGTGGGCGTTACCTGATCGTGCTGACCCTCGAGGAGACCGATTGTGTCTGCGATTACATCCGGCATGGTGGGGATCGCGAGGCGTTCTTGCAGCGGTTTGCCCACGCCGTTTCGCCCGGGTTCGACCCGGATTTGCATCTTCGGACGGTGGGCGTCGCCAACCAGACGACGATGTTGCGCGGGGAGACCGAGGAAGTTCAACGGCGCATCCGCCAGGCGATTCTGGATCGCGACGGGGCCGATTCCGGCGTGCGCAATTTCCGTTTCTTCGACACCATCTGCGGCGCCACGCAGGAACGGCAGGATGCCCTCCGCGAGATGCTGCTCCTGCCGATGAACCTCCTGCTCGTGGTGGGCGGCTACAACAGCTCGAACACCTCGCACCTCGCCGAGATGGGGACCGCGCAGTTGCCCACGTATTTTATCCGCGACGCGAGCCGGCTCGAAGACGCGAGCCACATCACGCATTTTGACCTCCATTTGGGTCACGAGATCTCCACGGACCACTGGATGCCCGGCGGGAACGTGGTGGTTGGTGTGACGGCCGGCGCGTCTTGTCCCAATCATCTGATCGAGGAGACGATCAAGCGTCTCTTTGCCTTCCGCGGGATTGACTGCGCGGAGTTGTTATAGCGCTTTTGTTTCATGATGAAATCTTGCTTCGCCGTGGTGAGCAGTTGCGCGGTTGCCGCCGAATAGGGTGATTGCCCATAGCGAAACGTTCGCCGTTCCTACCCGCGGCAAAGGAACTTACGAGATCACGGCGGAAATCGAACGCATCGTGCGGTCAAGCAGGGTGCAAACGGGGCTGGCGACGGTGTTGATCCAGCACACCAGTGCGTCGCTGGTGATCTACGAAAACGCGGATCCGAGCGCCCGTCAGGATTTGCACGCTTACTTCGAGCGGCTCGCGCCCGAAGGTGACCCGTCTTACGTCCACACGGCCGAGGGCCCGGACGACACGACCTCTCACCTGCGCATGGCGCTGACCCGTTCCAGTGAAAGCGTCCCGGTCGTCAACGGACGATTGGCGTTGGGAACCTGGCAGGGCGTGTTCGTCTTCGAACATCGCCGCACGCCCCACCGGCGCACGCTGGCCGTGTCGGTGATCGGAGAGCTGTAGCGGCGGTCGATGACCGTCGGTCGATTGATGTGATGAGAGGACGCTTTCCGCGGCCATCGATCTACCGACGGTCATCGACCGCCGCTACCACTGGCCTCCACCTGCCTGCGCAGGTCGTTCAATTCCTCGTCGGCCAGGATCCAGGCTAGGAATCGCGCTTCGCTCTCGCTGAGTTGACTCTTGCGTTCGAGCACCTTCATCCGGCGGTTTTCGCCGTCGAAGGCCGTGCGGTCGAAGGAACTGCCGCCGCCCACATCCGAGACCTGCGCGTAGGCCGCATCGGAGAAATCCAGGCCCAGCCGCGCGCTGATTTCCTGCCGGTATGCCGCGTCGGAAAACCACGCGTTGAAGTAAATGCCGACGCGGTTTGGCAGGTACGCGGTCACCCCAAGGAATTCCCGGGCGTGCGCCTTCCAGCCTTCGATCACGCGCGTCAGCAGGGGACCGGGTTCGCTCGGGTACGCGGGATGGGCCGCTTTTCCGGCCTTGCGGATGCGGCTGGCAAAAAAATTCTCCGGGTCGCGCAGGATCAACACCTGGGTGACGTCGGCGGGCAGCTCCGCAAACGGCCGGACGCTTGGGGGATGATCTTCCAGGCTGGCGCAGATCGATTGCTCGGGCGTGACGCGTTCGGCCCGCCAGGCGGCGAAGTCGAGGGGCTCGGGCAATGTCCGATCGCCGCGCAGGATGGCGCCGACGGGAATAATATTGTTGTAAAACTTGAACTCCCCCTGCGCGAGCATCCATTGGATGATCGCATGGTTGCCGCTGCGCTTCATGCCGTGCACGAGGATCGATCGGCTCATAGCTGGGGCGCTCATGGTAGCGTGCGGTTGGCGGGCGGCAAGGTTGCCGTGCGGCCGGCGGCGGTTAGACTGCGAGCCGTGAACCGGATCGACGTTGTCACCGTGCCGGATTTCCAGCCGGGATCGGCGGCGGCGTTGTTCGAGGCGCGGACGCTGTTCTTTTTGGCGTCGTGGCTGGAACGGGCGGGAAGGCGGTTTTCCTTGACCCTCGCGTGCATCGGTGAGCCGCCGGAGAGCGTCCGCCGGATGGCCGGGGAATGCGGTGCGGCGATCAGCGTGCACGCACCGCTGTCGCTCAACGACGGCCTGACAACAAACAAACTGCGCGGCTTCGAGGCGCCGGCTCACTCACCGCGCATCCTCCTGCTCGACTCCGACGTGCTGGTCCTGGGCGATCTCGGCGGTTTGGTCGACGCGGTTCCGGCCGATGCGATGGCCGCTTCGCCCGCCGGGAACGCGCGCGTGCCGGAAGCCGAATGGGAGGCGATCTACGACGCGTTGGGGCTGCCCCGGCCAACGGAACGCATCCTCAGCATCCGCGCCGAACTGGGGCTGCGACCGCGCGTTCCCATGTACCCCTATTTCAACAGCGGCGTGCTGCTCCTGCCACGCGCCGTGGATCTCGGCGGCCCGTGGGCCCGGGACGTGGCGGCCATCGGCGCTCTGGGAAGGCAGACGGCATCCGACCAGGCGGGGCTGGCCACGGCGCTGCACCGGCGGCGGCTGGCGGGCGTGCCGTTCCAACGGTTGCCGACGCCGTACCACGTCTGCCCGCCGCATTTTCAAGGCGACGCGCTGGGGTTGGACGACGTGCGGTTGTTTCACGCGGTGGGGTTCCTGCGCGGTTTGCAGAAGCGGGAGGAAATCGAGCCGCTGATGGAGGCGTATCTTGCGAAGTGGACCGGAGAACTGCGTTGGGACGGCGACCGGGAAAAAGCCGCGTCCTTCCTGCGCAAACTGTGGCGCGAGCACGTCGAGCCGCGAGTCCGTTAAAGCGTCGCCCACACCGACTTCAAATCGGGATCCGTCTTCGCGTACTCGCGGAACTTCCGGTCCAGCCGGAAGCTCGCCTGCAAGTGCGTCTGCGCGGATTCGATGTTTCCCAACGCCGCGTCGTAGCACCCGAGATTATAGTAATACGTCGCCTCGCGCAGCAGCGCGGTCGGCCCGGAAAGCAGCATGTCTCGAGCGTCCCCGGTCCGCCCCAATTCATGCAGGCAAAACGCCGCGTGGATATAACCCATCGCCTCCTGCGGCTGCAACTCGCAGAGGCGCTCGCTGGCCTTCAGCGCGTCCTCCCACCGCTGGATGCGCATGCACGCGCAGAGCCGCATTTGCAGGACATCCAGCCGCGCCTGCAAGGCCAGCGACAGGCAGCCCAGTTCTTCCAGGGCATCTTCCATCATGCCCAGTTCGAAATATCCCTGGGCGGCCAGCAATACTTTATCGGGATTGAACGTCATGGGTGCGGTTTCACTTTGAAGCAGTTTTCTTGCCCCGGACGGGGCGTATCAGCTTTCCCCCGCGAGCGCAAGCCGGAGCTTGTCAGGGGAGGCGCCTTGGAGCAGGCTCCGCGTGCCAAACCAAGTCCCTTGCGATGATCAGCACCCGACAGGAAATCGAGACGAGCGTGGATAAAAAGGCGCTCCAGATCAATCTGGACGCCACCAAGTACGGCACCTTCGCGGAGATCGGCGCGGGCCAGGAAGTGGCGCGCCATTTCTTCTATGTCGGCGGCGCCTCCGGCACGGTGGCCAAGACGATCTCCGCGTACGACATGACGTTTTCCGACGCCATCTACGGGCCGACCCCGCGCTACGTGAGCCGGCAGCGGCTCTACCAGATGCTCGAGTACGAATACAAACTGCTCTTGGAGCGGCTCGGCGAGTCGCGCGCCAACCGCACCAGCTTCTTTGCCCTCGCCAACACCGTCGCCGCCCGCAGTTACAATCATCCCAGCGAAAGCCACGGCTGGCTCGGCATCCGCTACCAGGCCCACCCGCGCGCCGAGCCCAATCAGATCATCATCCACGTGCGGATGCTCGATAAGGAGAACGTCCAGCAGCAGGAGGCGCTGGGCATCATCGGGGTCAATCTCATTTACGGCGCGTTTTACCTTTATCAAAATCCCGAGCAACTCATCGGCTCGCTCTTGGACGGCCTCTCGACCGACCGCATCCAGGTGGACATGGTAAAATTCACCGGGCCGGATTTCCATTACATCGATAACCGGCTCATGGCGCTCCAGCTTGTCGAGCAGGGACTCTCCGACGCCGCGATGTTCACCGCCGACGGCGAGGTCGTGCGGCCCGACGAGTTGCTTTACAAGAAAACGGTGCTCGTCGAGCGGGGCAGTTTCCGCCCGCTGACCAAGACCACGCAGGACATCCTCGATTGCGCCCGCGAACAGTTCCTCAAGGAACCGAAGGCGGCTGGCGAGGAGACCGTAGTCCTCATGGAGATCACGATGCAGAACCTCGCCGCGTGGGGCGGGCCCAGCGGCAAGATCGACCACAGCGATTTCCTGGACCGCGTGGACGTGTTGGGCAAGCTGGGGCACACCGTGCTCATTTCAAAATTCGGCGAGTATTTCCGCTTGGGCGCGTACCTCTCGCGGTGCACGAACAAGATGATCGGCATCGCCATGGGCATCCCGTCGCTGGTCGATCTCTTCCAGGAAAAATACTACACCGCGCTCGAGGGCGGCATCCTGGAATCGCTCGGCCGCCTCTTTAAGAACGACCTGCGGCTCTACGTCTATCCGGTGCTCGACGAGAAAACGGACGAGTTGATCAGCGTCGAGAATCTCCAGGTCGCGCCCAACCTGCAAAACCTTTACCGCTACCTGGTCGAAAATCGGTACATCATTCCGCTCGAGGGTTACAAACGCGAGTATCTCTCGTTGTTTTCGCGCGCGGTCCTCAAGCTGATCCAGACGGGTGACCCGGCCTGGGAAGAGATGGTGCCTGAGGCCGTGGCGGACATGATTAAAAAAGGGCGGCTCTACGGGTACAAGCCGTCCCAGTGATGAATGATCCACGCCGACTATCAAGCGCTCGAAGAACGAATCGCCGGCTTCATCGGCGCCGGCGGGGATTTTGACGAACTGGCGTTGGAAGTCCATCGCTTTCAACGCCGCTGCAACATTCCGTACGGCAACTACTGCCGGAGTTTCCCGGACCCGAAGATCTGGCGCGACATCCCGGCGGCGCCGCAGTCGGCCTTCAAGCGCTTCGCGATGCGCGCGTTCCCCGAGGCGGAAACGGCGCGCACCTTCCGCACCAGCGGCACAACCGGAGAAGGGTACGGCAGCCATCATTTCCGGTCGCTGCGGCTGTACGATCAATCGATCATCGAGGGCTGGCGTCATTTCGGTCTGCCTGCCGCGCTGCCGCAGATCGTGCTGATTGCGCAGGCGCCGCATTCCTCCCTCAGCCACATGATGGAAACGCTCGGCGCCTTGAGCGAACAGCGATATTGCGTGCGGCCGGACGGTTCGCTCGACGTGCCGCAAGTCCGCGACCTGCTGAACACGCGCAAGCCCGTCCTGCTGCTCGGCACGGCGCTGGCATTCCTCAACTTCTTCGAGGCAACGGAGGGTGAACGCTGGTCGCTCCCGGCCGGCTCGCAGGCGATGGAAACCGGCGGCTACAAAGGCAGCGGCCGCACGCTCGCCAAGGCCGACCTGTACGCGCTGTTTTCGGAACGGCTCGGACTACCCGCCGGCGCCGTGATCAACGAGTACGGGATGACCGAGCTGAGTTCGCCCTTTTACTCGCGCGGGCTCGGCAACCCGCACGCGGGGCCGTCTTGGACCCGGGCGTTGATCATCGACCCGGAGACAGGCGCCGAAGCGGCGGTTGGCGAGGTGGGCGCGGTGCGGCTCTTCGACCTTGCGAATCTCGGCAGTTCGCTCGCCATCCAGACCCAGGATCTGGCCGTGGCGCTGGGCGACAACCGCTTCGAGTTGCTCGGGCGCGACCCCTCCGCCCTCCCCCGCGGATGTTCCCGCGCCGCCGACGAACTCATGACCGCATGACGCCCCGCATCGCCGCCCAACTCGCCGAGGCCGCGTCCGGTTTTGCCGAATACCTTGGGCCGGTCCACGCGGACGATCTGGTGGCGTTGGTCACGGCCGAATTGGGACACCCCGGCATCCTCGACGATTTCCAGCCGCACGGCGCCGCAATGGCGCAGGCGTTCGGACCAGGGACGATCCTGCACGTGATCAGCGGGAACACGCCGCACGCTGGTTTGCAAAGCCTGCTGCGCGGGCTGCTCCTGCGTTCGCACAACCTTTGCAAACTGCCCGCCGGTGGCCTCCCCGCCCTGGAGGCGTTCCGCGCGGCGCTGCCGCCGGAGCTCGCGGCAAACGTGGAGTTCAACGAGACGCTCCCCGACGATTGGCTCCCCCGGGCGGACGCGGTGATCGTCTTCGGCTCGGACGAAACGGTGGAAACCCTCCGCGCGCGTTGCCGCCCGGCGCAACGTTTCATCGCGCACGGGCATCGAGTAAGTCTCGGGTTGATCTTCGACGACTCCAGCGGCGCGTCGATCCCGGCGGCGGCGAGGGCCGTGTCACTCTTCGATCAACAGGGATGCCTCTCGCCGCATGGCTTTTATATCAAAGGCGATGCCCGCGCGTACGCCCAAGCGCTCGCCGCCGAGATGG
>CAXUAZ010000041.1:0-23013 GCA_964249195.1 uncultured Chthoniobacterales bacterium | reverse complement strand
CTCAAGCAGACTCCCACCCGCCAGAGCACGAACATGACGCCCGACCGATACGGCGACATCCTCACCCAGTTTGCCAACGGCGGCTTCAACATGGGCCTGTTGAGCGGCTTCTTTTCCGACGCCAAGCCGCTCTACGCCACCCAGATCTGGATTCCCAACATCCCGGCCGACCAGGGACCGGCCGCGTTCCACCTCCAGAACGTGATCAAACCCAACATGTGGTTGGTGCATTACAAGGGCCAGGTCATCGCGCCGGCGACTTTCACTTTCCATTTTGTGGGCGCCGGCGACGACCTGATGATGGTGAGGTTCGATAATCGGCTGGTGCTGGACCGCGACTGGTACATCCGTCCGAACTGGAGACCGCAGGCCAATTACGACTACGGATTCAGTAAAATCGAAAACGGATTTGCCAAGGGAGACGCCATCCAGGTGGAGGCGGGCAAGACTTATCCGATCGAGATCGTCATCGGCGAACAGCCGGGCGGAGAAACGTTTGCCACCCTGCTGCAGGAGATCGAGGGCGAGAAGTACGACAAGGATGGCAAGGGCAACCCGATCCTGCCCGTCTTCCGGATGAGCAACGCGAAGCCAGCGTCTTCCACCCAGGCGCGCCCCTACCCTCCCCACCGGGACGACGGCCCGGTGTGGAAAGCGCAGCCGACCGGCGGTCCGGGAGGCCTGCCGCCCTTGTAGGTGATTTGCAGGACTTTGCAGCGCCGGTGGTTGATGTATAATGGCGCCACCTAACGTATTCGCTCACTCATGTCCATTCTGCCCCGTCTTGCCATCGTTGTCTCCGCCGTGACCCTCGCCAGCCGGTTTTGCGCTGCGGTCGGCGCTCCGCTGCCGCCGGAAGTCGAAAGCCTTCAACCGCTCAACATCAACAAGGAGCTTCCCCATTCCACGCTCATGCCCTACGCCGACCTGGCGCAGGCCCTGGCGGCGAAACGCGCGGATTCGCCCTTCGCGCGTTCGCTCAATGGGGACTGGCGATTCCACTGGGTGCCTCGGCCCGATGAGCGGCCGGTCGATTTCTACAAGCCCGAGTTTGACGTCAGCGGCTGGAAGACGATCCCCGTGCCTTCCTGCTGGCAGATGCAAGGGTACGGCGTCCCCATTTACACCAACTTCACGTATCCTTTCCATAACGACCCGCCGCGCGTGACGGGCGAGCCGCAGAAAGACTGGACGGCCTATGAGGAGCGCGACGCGGTGGGCAGCTACCGGCACGACTTCGAGGTGCCGCCGGAGTGGGCGGGCCGCCGCGTGTTCATCACCTTCGATGGCGTGGAATCCAATCTGTACCTGTGGATCAACGGCCAGCGCGTGGGTTACAGCACGAACAGCCGCGCGCCCGCCGAATTTGACCTGACCAAATACCTCAAGCCGGGCAAGAACGTCCTCGCCGCGGAGGTTTATCGCTTTTCCAGCGGCAGCTACCTGGAGGATCAGGACATGTGGCGGATGAGCGGCATTTTCCGCAACGTCACGCTGTGGAGCACGCCGGTCGTCCACCTGCGAGATTTCTCCGTGCAGCCCGATCTCGACGCCCAGTATCGCGACGGCTCGTTGCGCGTCATTGCCAAGGTCAAGAATTACGGTGACCGCCCGGCCCCGGCCCAGACGCTCCATTTCCAGCTCTACGATCCCGCCGGCAAGATCGTCCCGGCCGCCGCGGCATCGGTCCCGGCGCCCGCGCTGGCGGCGGGAGAGGAAAAGGCGTTTACCCTGCAAGTCCCCGTGGCCGCGCCGGAGAAATGGTCGGCCGAAATTCCGACCCTTTACACCAGCGTGCTGACGCTCGACGGCCCCGCGCCCGAGATCGTCTCCTGCCGCACGGGTTTCCGCAAGATCGAGATCAAGGACAGCGTCTTTCGCATCAACGGCGTGCCCGTGAAGCTGCTGGGTTTCAACCGGCACGAGAACGAAGCCGAGACGGGGCACTACGTCACAGAGGAGAACATGCTGCGCGACATCAAGTTGATCAAGGGGACTAACAGCAACCACGTCCGCACCTGCCATTACCAGGATGACCCGCGCTGGTACGAACTCTGCGACGAATATGGCCTTTACCTCGTGGCCGAGAGCAACCTCGAGTCCCACGGCTCCGGGTTCGGCCCGCCCGATTCGCTGTCGTACAAGCCGGAGTGGAAGCAGGCGCACATCCAGCGGCAGGTGGATAACGTCGATGCCAACAAAAACCACGCCAGCGTCATCATCTGGAGTCTCGGCAACGAATCGGGCGACGGCCCGAACTTTGCCGACGCCGCGAAGGCAGTGAGGGCCATCGATGACACGCGTCTCGTCCACTATCAGGGAAATTCGGACGATGGCGACATGGAGAGCGAGATGTACACCAACCCCAGCGAAAGCGCGGGCTGGATCTCGAACCATCCGGGCGGCAAACCCTTCTACCTGTGCGAGTTCGCCCACGCCATGAGCAATTCGCTCGGTGGCTTGAAAGAGTATCTCGAGATGATCAACCAGAACCCGCAGTCGATGGGCGGCGCGATCTGGGAATGGCAGGACCAGGCGCTTTGGAACCGGCGCGACCCGGCGCACCCGTTCCTGGCGTACGGCGGGGGGTTTGGGGACAAGCCCACCGATAGCATCTTCATCCTCAAGGGCGGCGGCGTGTTCACCGACCGCACGCCCAATCCCAAGTACTTCGAGGTCAAACACGGCTATCAATGGATCAAGACGGAGGCGCGCGACGTTGCCCACGGCGGGTTGACCGTGCAAAACAAGTACGCTTTCACCCCGCTCAACAAATTCCGCGCGGTCTGGAGCATCACCCGCGACGGCACGGAAGTGGCCCACGGCGACCTGCCGCTGCCGGAGGTGGCGCCCGGCGCCGCCGCGCCGTTGAACGTCCCCTTGCCCACCGAACAACTTGCCGCTCCGGGCGAGTATTTCTTACACGTCGGCTATCGCTTTAAGCAGACGCCGGCCTGGATGAGCGTTGCGGACACGGAGATCGCCACCGATCAATTCCCGTTGCTCTACCGCGCGGCGGCCCCGGCGCCCATCGCGAAGGCGCCGCCGCTCAAGGTTGGCGATGAAGGCGGACGCATCACCGTCAGCGGTGAGGCCAACGGCGCGCCGTTCCGCGCCGTGTTCGACCGCGCGGGCGGCGTGCTCGCGGAATTGGTTTACGGCGATGACTCGCTCATCGCCCCCAACACCGGCGGCCTCGCCCTCTACGCCTACCGCTCGCCGCACCGCAAGGATGACATGTGGGCTGCCACCAATTGGCGCGCCGCCGGGCTGGATCATCTGACGTTACGCCCGTCCGCCGTGACGGTCACCCCGCCGGCGAATCCGGATGCTCCCGTGCAGGTCCAGGTCAGCGGCTTCGTGGAAGACAAGGGCGGCTTCGGCTTCAGCCAGGCCATCAACTACACGGTGAACCGCGATGGCTCGGTCGACGTGCGCGCTTCCGTGCTCCCGCGCGGCCGGCGGATCGTCCTGCCGCGTCTGGGGATGCGTGTGCAACTCAACCCGGCGCTCGATCAGTTGACTTACCTGGCGCGCGGACCGCAGGAAAACTATCCTGATCGCGAGCTTGGCGCCGAGATTGGCCGCTACACGAGCACCGTGCGCGAGCAGATGACTCCCTACGTTGCGCCCATGGAGAGCGGCAACCACGGCGATGCCCGCTGGTGCGCGTTGACCCGCGGCCCCCAAGGAGCCGGCCTGCGCGTGGATTTCATCCCTCAGGAGGGCAGCCCCGCCATCCCCGGCGGCATGGCCTTCTCGGCCCAGCCCTACGCGGACGAGACGCTTGACCGGGCTCAATACCCGAAGGATTTGCCGCCCAGCACTTCCACCGTGCTCTGCCTGGCGGCCAAAACCCTCGGGGTCGGCTCGGCGGGTTGCGGTCCCGCTCCGTTCCAGGCGTACCGGATTTACTCCGACCCAGCCGTGTTCGCCTTCCGGTTGACCCCGGTCCGCGCGGGCGTCCCGACCCCTGGCCGCCTTGCCGTCGACGCTCCGGCTTCCGTGCCGCCGCTGCTCGTGCAGCCCGACAAGAAGGGTTTGATCACCCTTGGCAACATCCCGGCGGGCACGGCGGTGTCCTATGCCGTGGCGGACGGGCCGTTCCAGCCTTACGCGGCGCCCTTTGCCGTCGCCGGCGGGGGTCGTCTGCGGGTCAAGGCCGAAAAGCAGGGAATGCTTCCCTTCGTAGGAGAGTTCACCCTGAGCTCCGCGCCCAACCGCGATAAATGGAAGGTGACCGCGAGCAGCTTCCAGCCGGGCGAGGGCAACCCGGAGCACGCGATCGACGGCGAGACGGAAACCTTTTGGCATTCGCGCTACTCGCCGCCCGCGTCTGGGCCGCACTTCCTGGTCATCGACATCGGCAAGACCGCGAAGATTTCCGGGCTGACCTACGTCGCCCGCGAGGATGGCGATAACGGCCGCGTTGACAAGTACGAGATTTACCTCAGCGCCGACGGCGAACATTGGGGAAGCCCGGTGGCCCACGGCCATTTTGAAAATGAATCCGACGAACAGCGCGTCACGTGGGCCAAGCCGATGGAAGCCCGCTTTGCCAAGTTTGTGGCGATGAGCGAGGTGAACGGGCGGGACTTCGCCACCGCGGCGGAGGTTGACCTGCAGTTTGCCGATTGAAGCATGCGGTCTTGGTGAAAATCTTCTTGGCCGACTCGCTCGGGTAGGTATTCTGCCGTACCCCCATGCGCGATTCGCTGCTCAAGCTGCGCCAGTATTTGCTCACTGGCGTCTCGTTCACCATTCCCTTCATTGCCTGCGGCGGCATCCTGATCGCCGCCGCGATCGCGTGCGTGCCGATGACGCCGGCCGGGCCGGACTTTAGCCATTCGCCCACCGCCAAGCTGGTCCTCGACGTAGGCGCGGCGTCGTTCGCGCTGATGTTGCCGGTGCTCGCCGGTTACATCAGCAACGCCATGGCGGGCAAGCCGGGCCTCGTGGCCGGCTTCGTCGGCGGGTACCTGGCCGGGCATCTCGACGGGACGGACAAGGTCAGCGCCGGTTTCCTCGGGGCGCTGCTGGCTGGATTGGTGGCGGGTTGGACCGTGAACTGGCTCAAGAAATTACCGGTGCCGAAGGTTCTGCGACCGATCATGCCGATCCTGATCATCCCCGTGCTCTCGTCGCTCGTGGTGGGCGTGGTGATGTTGAAGCTTGTCGGCCTTCCCATTGCGCAATTGATGAGTTTCCTGGGCGCGTGGCTCAAGACCATGAGCGGCGCCAACAGCGTGCTCCTGGGCGCCATCCTGGGCGCGATGATCGCCGCCGACATGGGCGGGCCGATCAACAAGGCGGCCTTTTTCTTCGGCGCGGCGATGCTGCGCGAGGGGAATTTCGCGATCATGGGCGCCTGCGCGGCCGCGATTTGCACTCCGCCGCTCGGGCTGGGCCTTGCCACCCTGATTAACAAGAAGCTCTGGACCGAAGAACAGCGCGAGAGCGGCACGGCGAGCCTGGCCATGGGGATGATCGGCATCACCGAAGGCGCCATCCCCTTTGCCGCCGCCGATCCGCTGCGGATCATCCCGTGCATCATGTTTGGCTCGATGGTTTCATCGATCATCGCCATGCTTGGCGGTGTCGCCGATCATGCGCCGCACGGCGGGCCGATCGTGCTGCCCGTCATCGACAACCGGCTCATGTACATCGTGGCCATCGTCTCAGGAGTCCTCGTGACCGCGCTCGTCGTCAATCTCGTCAAAAGCCTGACCCAATCCCGCCCCGTTGCCCCATGAATATCGTCGCCGTCACCGCCTGCCCTACGGGCATTGCCCACACCTACATGGCCGCCGAACAGCTTGAAAAGACCGGCAAGGCGCAGGGTCACCAGATCAAGGTGGAGACCCAGGGCGCCATGGGCATTGAAAACGAGATCAGCGTGGGCGAAATCGCGGCGGCGGACGCGGTGATCTTCGCCGTCGACATCGACGTGGAGCAACGCGAACGCTTCGAGGGCAAAAAAATCCTCCAGGTCCCGGTGAAGCAGGCGATCAAGGATCCGACGGGCCTCTTCGCGCAAGCGGCCGCTCTCTAAAAGGTTGGGGCGCGCCCATGCCGCTGGAACATCATTTCGCGTGTCCGTTGCCCAACGGCCTGCACGCGCGGCCGTCCAGCCACCTGGAAGCGATCGCGAGCCGGTTCGGCGCGGCCGCGTTGCTCCGCAACGAACGCAATGGCAACGAGGCCGACGCCAAAAGCGTCCTGGCGATGATCGCGGCTGACATTCAGCACGGTGATCCGCTCTGCCTGCGCGTGGAAGGCGGCCCGGACGAGGCGGAGGCATTCGCGGCGTTGCGCCACTTCGTCGACGTGGAGTTTGCCGCGACCGACCACGCGTTGCCGGAAGTCGATTCTGGGAAAGGCGCCGTGCGACTGCCGCCATCGTTGCGCGCGTGCGCGCCGGGAGGCTGGCTGACGGGCACGGCGGCCTGCCGCGGCCTGGCCGAGGGCAGCGTCGTGGTGGTGGGCGGCTTGAGCCTGGCCGCCGGGATGGCAGCCGGACCCGCCGGCCCGCCGGAGGAAGAATACGCCCGCTTCCAACGCACTGCCGACGCCGCGCGCTCCCGCCTGGAGACTGCGCTCACGCTGGCCCGCGGCACGGAGGCCGAAGTGCTCAAGGCGCACCTTTCCATCCTCCGCGACCCTTCGCTGGCTAAGGCGGTGCAGGATTCCCTCGCAAAGGATGGAGGCAATGCCGCCGCGGCGGTGCTGGCCGCGGTGGAAGCGTTTGGCGACCGCCTGCGTCGTTCGGAAAGCGCCTACCTGCGCGAGCGCGCGCTGGACCTGCAAGACATCGGCGCCAGTCTGCTCACGGAACTTCTCGGGCCCGACGCCGTCCGGCGCGTGCCGACGCTCACCGCCCCTTCGATCGTCGTGTCGGAGAGCCTCACGCCGGGGCAATTCCTCGAGCTGGACCGCCGCCATCTGCGCGGCGTGGTGTTGCAACACGCGGGCGCCACCTCGCACACCGTGATCCTCGCCCGGGCCGCCGGGTTGCCGACGCTCACCGGCGTGGAAAACGCGCTGCTGCTCACGCCCGGGTCACCGGTCATCCTCGACGCCAATGCCGGTTTGCTTCTGCCCCACCCGAACGAAGCAACGGACCGGTATTACGCCCTGGAAAAGCGCAAGATTGCCCGCGTGCGGGACGCGGCGGCTGCCTTCCGCGACGCGCCGGGCCGCAGCCGTGACGGCCGGGAGCTGCGCGTGCTCGCCAACGTCTCGTCCGCCGCG
Organism: uncultured Chthoniobacterales bacterium; assembly: GCA_964249195.1. Lineage (GTDB taxonomy): Bacteria > Verrucomicrobiota > Verrucomicrobiia > Chthoniobacterales > SZAS-18 > CAXUAZ01. Next base: position 15,762 of record CAXUAZ010000041.1, on the reverse strand, counting down.
GAAGTGGCCGGCGCCATCAGTGAGGGGGCGCAGGGCATCGGCCTCTTCCGCACGGAGATGCTGTTCATGGATCGGGACGTCGCGCCGTCCGAGGATGAGCAGGCCGAGATTTACGCCGAAGCCGCCCGCGCCGCGCAAGGCCGGCCGGTGATCTTGCGGACGTTCGACATCGGCGGAGACAAGCCCGTCCCGTACCTGAACCTGCCAGTCGAGCCGAATCCTTTCCTCGGGCTCCGCGGGGCGCGTCTCTACCGGGAATTTGCCGGGTTGCTTACTACCCAGTTGCGGGCGGCGTTCCGCGCGGCGGCGCACGGGCGGATCATGATCATGGCCCCTATGATCGCCTGCGTGGAGGAGATGCGGGCGTTCCGCGCGGAGGTGGACGCGGTGCGGGCGGATTTTCCCGGCGTGGAGGCCCCAATCGGCGTGATGCTGGAAATCCCCTCCGCCGTTTTCGCCGTGCCGGAACTGGCGCGGGAGGCGGATTTCTTCAGCCTGGGCACCAACGATCTCGCCCAGTATTTCCTCGCGGCCGATCGGGACAACGCTGCGGTCGGGGAATTGCACGCGGGCTTTCACCCGGCGTTCCTGCGGTTGCTGCGCTTGGCGGTGGACCAGGCGGCGGCGCACGGGCGGCCGATCGGCCTATGCGGCGAACTCGGCGAAAACGCGGCGGTCCTGCCGCTCCTGTTAGGCGCGGGGTTGAACAGCATCAGCCTGGGGGCGCCGCGGGTCCTCGCCGCCAAGGCCGCCCTTTCCCGGCTGGACGCCTCCAGTTGCCAAGCGTTGTTCGCCCGGGCGTGCGAGAGCGCCGACCGCCGCGAGGTGGCATCGCGCCTCGAGGAATTGACGGCGGCGCCCTCCGATCTGCCCCTGCTCTCGCCCGACACTATCCTGGCCGACGGCGCCGGCACGACCAAACACGAGGTCATCAAGGAACTGATCGACCTTTTGGCGGCCGGCAACCGCGTGGGCGACGCCACGGAAGTCGAGGAAGCCGTGTGGAAACGCGAGGAAGCCTATTCCACCGGGTTTGGCTACGGCTTTGCGGTCCCGCATTGCCAATCCGCCCAGGTGACCGCCAATTCCCTCGCCCTGGTGCGTTTGCAGCGACCGGCAGACTGGGGATCGCTGGACGGCGCGCCGGTCCGGGTGGTAATCTTGCTCGCGATCCGCGCCGCCGACCACGGCAAGGAACACCTGCGGATTTTCTCGCGCTTGTCCCGGCTGGTGATGCGCGAAGCGTTCCGCGAGCAACTCGAAAAAGCGGCGGACAGCCCCGAAATTTTGTCCATCCTGTCCAGCGAGCTCCAACTGTCTTGACGTCTAAAAAAAATTCCCTCACCACTGAGCCTTTCTACCATGTCCCACCACTCTGCCCGCGCGTTGGCCGCTTCGTCCCTCGCCGTCCTCCTCGCCCTTGGGTCAACCCTGCGTGCGCAGGATGCCGCTTACAAAAAAGACGCGCGCCCTCCCGTCGACCTGCGCAAGGACAAGACGCTCTACGTGGTGCCCTACGCACATCTCGACACCCAGTGGCGCTGGTCCTACCCGCAAACTATCCGGGAGTTCCTGGCCAACACGCTGCACGACAACTTCAAGCTGCTCGATAAGTACCCCAACTACGTCTACAACTTCTCCGGCTCGCGCCGCTACGAGATGATGCACGAGTATTTCCCCGAGGATTGGGATCGGCTCAAGGCATACATCAAAGCCGGCCGCTGGTTCCCCTGCGGCTCGTCCGTGGACGAAGACGACGCCAACGTGCCGTCGCTCGAATCCATGGTGCGCCAGGTCCTCTATGGAAATCACTACTTCCGGCGGGAATTCGGCGTGGCCAGCGAGGAATTCATGCTGCCGGACTGCTTCGGCTTCCCGGCGTCCCTGCCGACCATTCTCGTTCACTGCGGCATCAAAGGTTTTTCCACCCAGAAGCTCACCTGGGGGTCGGCCATCGGCATCCCGTTTAAGATCGGCAACTGGATCGGGCCGGACGGCAGCATGCTCCCTTCCGCGCTGGATCCGGGCGGCTACGGCGGCGGCGTGAAAGAGGATCTGAGCCAGAGCAAGAGCTGGCTCCAACGCATCGACAACACCGGCGCGCAGAGCGGCATCTTCGCCGACTACCATTACTACGGCACCGGGGACCGCGGGGGCGCGCCGGCGGAGGAGTCCGTCGCCATGATGGAAAAATGCGTCCAGGGCACTGGCCCGCTGCGCGTGATCTCCGCCACCGCGGAACAGATGTTCCTCGACTTGCCCGCCGCCGAGAGCGCCAAGCTGCCGAGTTACAAAGGCGACATCCTGCTGACCGAGCACAGCGCCGGCTCGATCACCTCGGCCGCGTACATGAAGCGCTGGAACCGCAAGAACGAGCTCCTGGCCGACGCCGCCGAACGCAGCGCGGTCGCCGCCAATTGGCTCGGCGCCGCCCCCTACCCGGCCAAGAAACTTTACGATGCCTGGGATCTGACGCTCGGCTCGCAAATGCATGACATGCTCCCCGGCACGAGTCTGCCCAAGGCCTATGAGTATTGCTGGAACGACGACGCCCTCTCCGCCAATCAGTTCGCCGCGGTCGAGGAAGACTCCGTCAGCGCGGTGATCGCCGCGTTGGACACCAACACGCCCGCCGGCGGCGTTCCCCTGGTCGTCTACAATCCGCTCGCTGTCGCCCGCGAAGACGTGGCCGAAGGCAGCATCGCCGGGGCGGACGGCGAAGTGCAGGTTTACGGTCCCGACGGCAAACCCGTCCCGACCCAGGTGACGCGCCGCTCGGACGGCCGGATCGAGTTCCTCTTCTTGGCGAACGTGCCGCCCGTGAGCTTTACGACCTTCGAAGCCAAGGCCGGCCCGGCCACCGGCAAGCCCGCGCTGGGTCTCACCGCCGCCGGGCGCACTCTGGAAAACGCCCGCTATAAGGTCACGGTCAACGACGCAGGCGACGTTTCCTCCATCGTCGACAAAGCGGGCCACGGCGAACTGCTCGCCGCGCCCATGCGCCTCGAGTTTCACCAGGAAAACCCGATGCGGTTTCCCGCCTGGAACATGGATTGGGCCGACCGCCAGAAGCCGGCGCGCGGTTACGTGGACGGCCCCGCGGCGATCCGGGTCGTCGAGAACGGCCCGGTGCGGGTCACCCTCGAGATCGAGCGGCAGGCGGAAGGCTCGCGCTTTGTGAGTCGCGTCTCGTTGAGCGCCGGTTCCGCGGGCGACGCCGTGGAATTCCGCGACCAGATCGATTGGGGCACGCGGGAAGCCTCGCTCAAATTGGCGCTGCCCCTCACCGTCAGCAATCCGCTCGCGGCCTACGACGATAAAGTCGGCGTGGCGTTGCGCGGCAACAACGACCCGAAGAAGTACGAGGTGCCCCAACACCAGTGGCTCGACCTGACCGACCGCGATGGCAGCTACGGCGTGACGTTGTTGAACGATTGCAAATTCGGCTCGGACAAACCGGACGACAAGACCCTCCGCCTGACGCTGCTCTACACGCCGGGCGTGCGCAGCGATTACCAGGACCAGGCCACGCAGGACTTCGGCCGGCACGACATGGCCTACGCCGTGAGCGGTCATGCCAAAGGCTGGCAGGAAGGTGGCGCCGTGTTGAAGGGAAGCCGGTTTAACCAGCCCCTGCGCGTCTTCCCGGCGCTCGCTGCGCATCCCGGCGCGTTGGGACGATCCTTCTCGCTGGCTTCGCTGGACAATCCAAACGTTGAGATCGTCGCAATCAAGAAAGCGGAAGACAGCGACGAGACGATCGTCCGCCTGCGCGAATCCGCCGGGCAAGGGGCGCAAACGGCGCTGCTGCGGTTCGCCGCCCCGATCCAGGCGGCGCGCGAGGTGGATGGACAGGAGCGTGCGTTGGCAAAATCCGCAGAAGCATCCTTGCGCGATGGCCAGGTGGTCGTCCAGCTCCCGGCGTTCGGCATCCGGGCGTACGCGCTTAAACTCGGCGCCCTGCCAACCAGGCTGGCGCCTCCATCGGGGACGCCGCTCGACCTGCCTTTCGATCAGGACGCGGTGAGCGCACGGACCAACCGCGCGGACGGCGACTTCGACGGTAAGGGGCGCACCTTTCCGGCCGAGATGCTGCCGGCGACAATCGTCAGTGAAGGCGTTCCCTTCAAAGTTGGCCCGACGACGGACGGCAAGAACAACGCGCTTGCCTGCCGCGGCCAAAGCCTGCCGCTGGCGGCGGGCGACTTCGATCGCGTGGCGGTCCTCGCGGCCTCGTCCAACGGCGACAAGTTGCTCGACTTCGGCTTCAGCGGCGGTTCGGCGGCGTCCACCGCTATGGCCAAAATCCAGGATTGGAGCGGCTACGTGGGGCAATGGGATAACCGCCAATGGAAAGGCAAAGTCCTTGAACTGACCTACGCCTGGGGCAACCCGCTCGACGGCGTCTTGCCCGGCTTCGTCAAGCCCGCCACGGTGGCCTGGTATTCTTCCCACCTCAACGAACGGGGCGGCGATGGCGTTTACGAGTATTGCTACCTGTTCAAATACGAGTTCAAGCTGCCGAAAGGCGCCCGCACCTTCGTGTTGCCCAACGCGCCGGACGCGAAGGTCTTCGCCGTGACGCTCGTGAAGAGCGGACGCGACGCCACGCCCGCCGCCCAACCGCTCTACGACACCTTTGCCGATCACCAACCCACCGCGCCAAGCTCCTTCCAGCCGGCCCAGGGCAAGCACAGTGATACGATCATCGCGACGGTCACCCCGCCGCTCTACTGGCAGGGCGACTCGATGCACTACACCCTCGACGGCTCGGAGCCGACCGTCTCCTCGCCCAAGTACACGGGGGGCATCCTCCTGCATGCCAGCGCCACGATCAAAGCCCGGGAATTCCTCCCCGGCGCGGTCGAGGGCGGCCCGGTGGGCACGGCGCATTACGAGGTCGACGACCGCACGCCGCCCACGTTGCGCTCGGCGCAGGCCAGCACGCTCACGCCCGAGATGAGCGTGGCGTTTTCCGAGGCGGTCGAGCCTGCCTCCGCCGGCGCTGCGGGCAATTATCACTTCGATCCCGCCGACGTGACGGTGGTCTCCGCGACCGCGGAAGGCCCGAACGTCACGCTTCGGCTCTCCTCCGCCCTGGCGGATGGCAGCAGCCACCGGTTGTCGGTCACGGGGGTGCGCGACAATTCGCCCGCCCACAACGCCGCCGCCCAGGCGACGCTCGCCGTTTCGTTGAACCGGCCGGCGTTCTCCCTGCCGGAAACGGTGGTGTGCGACGGGCAGCAGTCGCGCGACATCCCGGTCGCTGGCTTGCCGATCCAGGCCACGGATCCGTGGACGATCAACCTCTTCGTGCGCACGCATCAGCAGCCGGACAACCGGACGCTCATCGCCGGTTTCGGCGCGGCGGAGGATTCCTCCGGGCAGGGTCGTTACCTGAGCAAGTTTGCCAACGGCATCCACTTCTGGAGCGGCGATCAGGACGGGGAAACCACGTCGCCGTTGGACCTGGATCGCTGGCAGATGCTCACCGCGACCTACGACGGCGCGACCGTGCGGATCTACAAGAACGCCCAGCCGATTGGCGAGGGGACGTCCACCCTCTCCAAAGACGAGTCCATCGTGCGGATTGCGCCGGTGGACCCGTGGGACAACGAACGGCGCTTCAAGGGAGACGTCGGGCAGTTGACGATCTGGAAAGAGGCCCTCTCCGCGGAAGCGCTGACCCTCCTGCTGAAGAATGCTCCGCCGGAGTCTAACTAAGAAAGGCAGAAGGCAGAAGGATGAAGGTAGAATTCAAGGAAACCGCACCGGCGCGTCGGCCTTCTGCCAGAAGGTACGCCCGGCGGCGGTCTCTGCGTCGGCCATCAGCCAGAGGGTGCGCGCCACAGAGGCCACGTTGATCAAATCCCGGGGGCCCTCCGCCTTCCACTGGTCGTAGTAGGCGTCCGCCTGCCGGCGAGCGCGTTGCAGCAGGTAAGGCTCCGCCGTCACCCGGTACAACGCGAGATCGGCTTCCACCATGAGGTGAGCCCATTTCTTGTCATCGCGGTACACGCCAGTTTGCGGGTCGATCAGCGACCCGGCGGCGACCGCGATCTGTTGGGCCTGCTGCAGGAAGGCCGGGTTGCCGGTCACGCGGTGCAGGCCCAGGAAAGCGCGCAGCATCAATGCCGAATTGTAGGTGAGCGACGCCCGGTTCATCCCGTCGCCTTCGATGTCCCGCGTGTCGGCGTAGAGGCGGTTGGGCAATTGCAAGTTGGCCACGGTCCACGTGACGATCTTGCGCGCCTGTGCGACCCAACCCTGCGCCTCGAACGGCGGGCTGATCCTCGCCAGACGCAGACAGGCCACGGCGGCGGGCGCGTTGGCGCACGTGTTCTTCGCCCGGACCTTGCGCTCCCCCGTCTCGTGCCACCAGATGCCGCCGCGCAGATATTTCTCGTCCCACCCTGACAGCACAAACTTCATCGTCTGGGCGGCGCGCTTGGAGTATTGGCGGTCGCCGGTGACTTCATAGGCTTCCAGCATCGCGATCACCAGCCATTCGTTGTCGTCGTAATACTTGTCGTGACCGTCGCCCTTGGCGGGGAAAGGCTCGTAACCGCCCAGCGGCTGCTTGTTGTCCCAATAAGCGTCGAACGCGACGAAGGATTTCATCAGCGCGGGCTGATAGGCGACGGGGTCGTAACGCGCGGCGCTGACCAGGGCCGAAAGCATCACGCCGAAGCTCCAGGCAGAGCAGGCGTCGTTGCTGCCCAGTTTCTCCGCGCACCGCCCGGTCTGCGGGTTCCAGAAATCGCGCTGGATGGCTTCGGTCACCTCGCGGGCCCGCGCCAGGTGATTGATGGATTGAACCTGCGCCGTCACCTTTCCAGCCCGGACCCGAGCGGCTCGCGCGAGCAGGTCAGTCGCGTCGGCCGAGATCAATCTCGTCGCCCCGGGACTGCCCACCTCCAACTGGGCGCCCAATACGCGGATCAGTCGCAGGTTGATCCCCGCCGGGAGCAACACCTGGCCATTGAATCGCCCGTTGAAAACCACCGGAACGCTCAGCGGATTGAGCAGCGTGACCTCGGCCGGCCAATTACCTGGATCTCGAGCAACCTGCGCCAGGCTAAGGGGTTGGTCGGCCGCCTTCAGACCCCCCGCCGCCAACGAAGTCAGCGCGAACGCGGCCGGCAGTCCGTTGCATCGCGGGCGCGTGAACATGACCCTTTAATGGATGCTCAGAGGGCGGGATTCTTCCCGTAATCGCTCCACAACTTGTCCACGTCTTTGCCGGTGAGTTTTACCCAGGTCTCCGGCTCGTATGTCCCATCGCGCATTGATTTATCCAGCGCCTTGACGATGCCCGGCTTGACCCGTTTCTCCAACCAAGCCAGGAACCGCGCCGTCACCCGGTAAGCGTCCTGGTAGGATTGGCCGGGGTCGTAATTGGGGAGACTCCAGCGGGCGGCGGTGTTGTTGACCCCAAACTGGTAGCGGGCATAATCGGCGATCCCCTCTCGCAACCACGCCGGGTCCCACTGCTTGTAGGCCTGCACGATGTGCATGCCCTCGTGCGTCACCACGTCGAGATCCTCCGGCTGCTGGTGAAACCAGGCGGGGTTCATGTGGATCCGGGCGCCCTCCGTGGCGGCCACGCCGTGGTAGCGCCGCTCAATCGAGATCAACACCTGCCGCGAGGCGTTCGGGTTGTACTCGGCCATCATGCGGGGATAAACCGCGAAAAACGTCTGCATCAACCGCTCTGTCTCGCGCGGGTCAAACGTCGGGTCGTCGGACTTGATCGTCAGGTGCAATCCCTTCTGATCGTACTCCGTCGTCTTCTTGCCGTTGACGAGCGCCGGCAACGCCGCGCCGTCGGTCGGCTCGTCCCGGTTGAGCACGTTGATCTCGCTAAAGAACGTGTTGCCAAACGGGTCCGCCGTTTCGGTGGGCGACACCACGAAGAGCAGGTAACGAAACGTGCCGAGCGCCCCGCTGCCGTCGGTGATGCTCACCCCGTAGGCGCCGCCCGCCATGGCGAACTTGGGCCGGGTATCCACGGTGGCAAGCAGTTTCCAGCCGCCTCGCGCGGGATCCAGCGGGGGCTTGGGCGCCGGCTCGAACCCCGCCTGGCTTCCGTCGCTGCCGTATAATTTGTAAACCTGCGGCGCCCGCGTGTCGGTATGGCGCGAATACGTCGCCACCTCCTTGATCGGGATGGCCTTGTGCAGGTCCACCGTGAAGACGCCGCCTTCTTCTCCATCGGTGAAGAAGAAATTGGCCTCGGGCTGGTCGCTGCCATCCGGCAGTTCGCCGTCGTGCAACACGTCCAAGCCGCCGCCGCTTTCGCTGGCCGTGCCGTCGATCACCTGGAAGAGGGCGCCCTGGGCCGAGTTCCGCCGCGGCCCGGGGACGGCCGGGAAATGAAACGGGGCCGTCGCCTCCGGGCCATTGTGATCCACCGCGACCACGACCGCCCCGCGCGCCTCGTCGCCTCCGGCAAGGGTCAACGCGAGCAATCCGGTCAAGAGCAATTTATTCATAGGTTCAAGGTTCTTCCGACGCGCCAATCTCTAAACCAGTTGTCGCCCCGTTCCAACCATCGGGTGGAGGAGTTTCCAAAAAAAATGTCGCAACGTCCATTCATCATCGCTTGAGCGAGAAAGCCAGCATCAGGATGCCAACGGCCACGATCCAGGAACCGATAATGCGCACGCCCTTTTGCGCCCAGGGGGAACCGGGCAGGCGCGCGCTGTAGTGCGCGACGTTCAGGACGACGAGCGTCAAACCCGCCCAGAGCCCGAGCGCGGCTTTCGCCAGCGCCACTCCGCTCGTTCCGGCCTCGGGCGTCGAGTCCCAACCGAGCGCCACCCCTGCAACCGCGGCGAGCGTCCATCGCACGCCAATGGGCCACGTCATTGCCGCCGAAACAAGTCCCCCCACCCCAAGCCCCCGCCCGAGCAACATCGCCGGGGGCGCGCCGGGTCCCCGAAGGATGTACGTTGCCGCCAGACCGCTCGCGGCGCCCAGCGAGAAAACACCGGCTGCCGCCTCCGGGCGGGGGACAGCCGCCTGGCCCAAGAACAACCCCAGGCCCACCAGAACAAGCAAATGCGACGGGGTCAGCAGCGGATGCAGCGCCCCGGCGATGAACTCGTCCATCTCCTGCAAAATGACGTGCGCCAAGAGCGTTGCGGAGAGCAGAGGAAGAGCCACGTTCCAGTTGTAGCGGCGGTTTATGACCGTCGGTGAATTGATTTGTGGTGAGGGCGCATACCCCGGGAAGCAATTAACCGACGGGCACAGACCGCCGCTACAACTGGGCGCCTGACGCGGGCCGAAAAGATACTGGCGAAAGTAATGAACGGACGGCAGGATACAAACATCGGCTTTGCCACCTTTGCGCTATAAAGGAGAAATGTAAAATGTACGAAGCACGAGATTACGAAACCCGCATTTGGTGGAGCGTCGAAGATCAACTCTACGTTGCCCAATGCGTTGAGATGCCGGGCATCATGGCGCACGGTATTAGCCGGTCGGAAGCCGCGCAATCCATTCAGGATGCCATCGCCTTCGCTCTGGAATGCTACGCGCAGGATCAAGAAGCTCCCCCTGCGCCGCGGCGACTCGTCCCGGTCGCCTTTATTTGATTTTCGACGTCTTAAGAGAGCAATACGTCATACTCTTTAATTCAGGTCGTAGGAACGTTCGAGTACGCGGGGAGCCCGGTTGATGTGCTCGCACATCTTTTAGCTATAGTGGCATGTTCACCGACGGTCGCCACAGCGATGCTCTGGCGGAAGGAGAAATGCGCGGGCAGCGTGCGGCAATGGAATGTATATCAAGGCCATGCCCAATCGTTCAATCGCGGCGGCGATCCTGATGCTGTGGGGCGCCTTGGCCAGCGCGGGGGCGCATCCGACCTGCCTGACCGCCGCGGTCGCAACCATCGAACCCACGGGCGAGTTCCGGTTGACGATGCAGTTCGACACCTTGGCGTTCGCGCTCAACGACACGTCGGCCCGGATCGGCAACGAGCCGATGGACGCGTTGCTCGCCGCGCCCCGCGCGGAAATGGAATCGCGCCTCGCCGGGGCCAAACGGCGGTTCGGACACGGACTCACCGTGACCTCCGACCAGGGACCCGCCTCTGTGACCGCGATCGAGTTCCCCAATGCCGGCATGGTGTACGCGTGGCGCGACGAGAAAAAACCCGTCCTGCCCGTGGTGCTGTCGGCGACCGTGACCGGCCGCCTGCCAGCCGGCGCGGGTTCCGTCACGTTCCGGTTTCCGGCGGTGTTCGACCAGGTCATCCTGACCGTGGAACGGCCCGGCGAAGAGGCATCGACCGAGCCGGTGGAGGCGGGCATGAAGTCGGCGACGCTGCCCGTGCGCCTCGAGATGGCGACGGCCAAGCCAGCAGCGCCGGGGACCGGACCGGAATCGCGCTGGGTGGATCTTGGGCGGTACATCAAGATGGGCTCGCGCCACATCCTGGCCGGCGGCTTCGACCACGTCCTGTTCGTGCTCGGGTTGTTCCTGTTAAGCCCGCGGCTGCGACCGCTGTTGATGCAGACCACCGTGTTCACGGCGGCGCATTCGATCACGCTGGGACTCGCCGTGTTTGGAGTCGTGCGCCTGCCCGGATCGATCGTGGGGCCGCTGATCTCGCTCTCGATCGTCGTCGTGGCGGCGGAGAATCTCTTCACGAACAAACTGCACACCAGCCGGATCGGGATCATTTTCTTTTTCGGCCTCGTGCACGGGCTGGATTTTGCCTCGGCGCTGACCGTGCTGAAATTGGCGCGGCGGGATTTTGCCACGGCGCTCGTCGGGTTCAACGTGGGCGTGGAGTTGGGGCAGATCGGCGTCGTCTTCCTTGCTTTTGCAACCATCGGACTGTTCAGCCAATGGGAACGCTACCGGCCGTGGGTGGTGCGGCCCGTGTCGGCAGGGATCGCCCTCGTGGCGTTGTATTGGACGGTGGAGCGCGTCCTCGCCGCGCGACACGCCTGATTCAAGAACCCGGCAGAATCACCTGCTGAAGGACGGCCGCCCCGAGGCACTCGAAGGACGAGCAATCGTCGGTCGGCGTCGGCGACTTCCAATCGTTCCACGTCACGTTCAGATCGGGGCGCCGGTAAGTCCAGGCGGACCGGGCGTTGGCGGTGATCCAGGAACGGTAACGGCCCCAGAGGTTGCGGTCCCGGCAAAAATCGCCCAGGCCCCGCGCGAACTGGTCCGACCAGCAGTTTTCACCCCGGGCGTTGTGCGATAGGATGGGCTGCTTGCGCACCACGTGGTCCGCGGTGAGCTGCGCATCGCGGAGGTAACCTTCTTCGCCAGTGACGTTATAGAGACTGTTGGCCGCGGCGATGAAGGCTCCCGCATTGTAGACGTTGTCCGAGGCCTGGAGGCCGGTCCGGGCAATGCCTTCGTTGACCTGGCCGGTCGCGTGATCGACCAAATTCGCGCGCACCCAGGCGTAAATCTCCTTGCTTCGTTTCAAGTAACTGGCGTCGTGGGTGATCTGATAAAGGGAGCAACCGGTGGTGACGAAGGGATCGTTGCTCAAGGCGCACTTGGAAAATTTCGGTTTGTTGTCTTCCCAGATGCCGCCGCCAAACGTGTCGTCCCAACCCCGGTCGTAGGCCATGTGCCATTGGTTTTCCGCGATTTTGAGCAGGTTCATGTCCTTCGTGATCTGGTAGCCGCGGATGCACGTGATCATCATCCAGCCGATGTCATCGTTCCAGGTGGTGTAGGACCAATCCCGGCCCGCCTTGACGAGGAAGGTGTTGATGAGGTCGGTGACCAACTGCCGGTTTTTGGCGGTATGGGTGCGATCGTAAGCGTCCTCGGCGAGCTGGATCTGCGTGGCCAGAACCCACGTGCCGTTGGAGTCTTCGCTCGTCGTGCTTTTGCGGTAATACGTCTGGCCGCCTTTGCGCAGCAGAAATGCCGCGTTGTAAGCGTCGAACGCGGCGTCCGCGCTGGCCTGGGCCGCGGTCTGTTCGGTGTTGTTGAGGGCGGCGGGTGTGGGGAAAGGCGTGGGACTGCTCGCCGGCGGCGGCGGGCGGCGCAACTGAAAGATGAGAACCTTGTCATCCGCGCTCATGCCGGCGAGCGGATAGGAATACTCTTTTCCATCGACCATGAACACCGCCGAAGGGCCATCCATCCGCAGGAACTCGCCCTGCCAGGTGCGATTGAGCGTGTTGGTCCACGTGCGCACGGCGGCGGAGGCGCCCGGGCCCATCAGGCACAGGCCAAAGGCGGCCAGCATCGCGGCCGCCCAGAGGCGTTTTTGTTCGTGACGTTTCATGAGAGCGGTGCTTGGCGCGACTCCGCGGCGTTTAACGCCTGAAAACCGGAGCCTTGCTATCTATATCAAAAATCCGTATTCGTTTCAATCTCCTCCCCGCGCGGGAAGCTGCGCCTCCAAAAGAAAATAGCTGATGAAACATTCCCGCGCTTTGATCGTGCTCGCCGTGCTGCTCACGGCCGGGCTGGCCGTCGGTTGGATCTTTTCAAACCGCCGCCAGCCCGCGCACCCCGCCGCCTCGCGTCCTCATGCGCCGGCGCCGGCCGCGCCTTCCGCTCCCTCGTTCACTCTCCCTCCGGCAAAGACGCGGATTGCCGCTCGCATGCAGCGCGCCGCGCGGATCATCCGCGTTTCTGATCCGATCCCCGGCCATCCCGGCGCGCAGCGCGTGCCGACCAAGGCCGATGAACCCGTGCCGGGCGCGCCCCCGCCGTTGCCGCTGCCGACCGATTTCCTCGAGAAGATGGTCGACCAGACCGGCAAGATCGCCCGCTTCGCGCTTCCGGGCGGAGGCACGGCCCAGGGCACGGTGGAACTCGCGCACCGCGACGCGGACGGCAACCTTTCCCTCGTCCAGGGGCGCCTCACCCAACCTTCCCCGGGCTTTTACTTCTTCATCAAGGAAGCCGCGCCGGGGGTGCTGGGCGCGTTCTCCGGCAACGCGCGCTTTGATGACGGCTCCACCGCCTACCGCGCGGAACCCATCGGGCCGGCGGGCGCTCCGATGCTCGTTCCCCGCCGTCTCGATCAGGTGATCTGCCTCGGGCTGCCGCTGGTGAAAACCGCCGCGAACGGCCTGATCGAGAACGCGCCGCAGACCTACCCGACCAACGCGCCGGCGCCCGTTTACAACAACAACGTCGTCTCGCTCCAGAGTTTGCCCGGCGCCAAGGCCACGGTGTACCTCGACTTCAACGGCGGCCCCGGGCCGTGGGTGGGCTGGGGAGACTTCGTGGCGTTGCCTTCCGGTTCGTCCAACGCGGACATCCGGGAAGTCTGGCAGCGCGTGGCCGAAGACTACCAGGGGTTTAACGTCAACATCACGACGGACGTCCTGGTCTTCAACAACGCCACGCCAACCAACCGCCAGCACGTCATGATCACGCCCACGAACACCGCCGCGCAAGGCGCCGGCGGCGTGGCCATCGAGGGCTCGTTCAATACGAGCGAGGACGAGGTAAATTGGGCGTTTTACACGACGGGCAAAAACAGCGCCGAAGTCGTCTCGCACGAGATCGGCCACACGGTCGGGCTCTCCCACATGGGGCAAGACGACGCAGCCGGCCATCACGAATATTACCTGGGCCAGGGTTCGGGCGACGTCAGTTGGGCTCCGATCATGGGCGGAGCTTACTACGACAACCTGACCCAGTTCTCGAAGGGCGACTACGCCAACCCGAGCAACACCGAAGACCAGCTCGCCATCATCGCCAACAACAATAACAACCTCGCCTACCGCGCGGATGACGACGGCGCGACGTTCGCCACGGCAAAATACCTCGAGATTTTCGACGACAACTCCGTTTCCAACGAAGGCATCCTGGAAACGACCGGCGACGTGGATTCCTACCGCTTCAGCGTCACCGCCAGCGGCTCGGTCTCGATCACCGTCAACCCGGTCAACACGGGCCCGAACCTCGACATCGTCGCGTCCATCTACAAGAGCGACGACACGACTCTCGTCACCTCTAACAACCCGGCCACGACGCTCCCAGCAACCGTCACCACCACGCTGGCGAAGGGAGATTACACCCTCCGGGTGACCGGCACTGGGTACGGCAACCCGCTCACGACCGGCTACTCGAACTACGGCGTCGTCGGCGCGTATCTGATCACCGGCACGGCGGCCACGGGCGTCAAGCCAGAGCGGTTCAGCGTGGCGGAGAACGTGGCCAACGCGACGGCGGTCGGCACGGTCACCCCGCGCAACTCGCACGGCGCGAGCACGTTGACTTACTCCATTGCCAGCGGCAACACGGGCGGCGCCTTCGCCATCAACGCCGCCACCGGGGCGATCACGGTCGCCGACCGCACCAAGCTCAACTTCGAGGCGATCTCCACCCGGTGGGACGTGCCGGCGGCCATCCCGCTCTTTGTCACCATCACGGACCCGGCCAACTCGGCGCTGACCGAGACGATCCGCGTCGTGGTGACCCTCACCAACGTCAATGAAGCGCCAACGATCACCGGCGGCGGTTCATTCACGATGATCGCCCGCACGCCGGTGGGCACGCCCCTCGCCCAGGTCACCGGGACCGACCCGGACCAAGGTGATTTTGTCACCTATTCCATCACCAGCGGCAACACGGGAGGAGCCTTCGCCATCAACGCCTTCGGGCAGATCACGGTCGCGGCCGTTCTCAATCCCACGTCGACCGCCACGTACACCCTCAACGTGCAAGCCGCCGACCAGGGAACCCCTGCCTTGACGGCTAGCACCACGGTCACGATCACCGTCGTGCCCCTGGCCGCCGGCTATGCGCCCGGGACCATCGCGGACGCCTTTTACGATAACATCACCATCAATAACGACGCGATCAGCGATCTGACGAGCAACGCCAATTTCCCGTACAACGCGAGTTCGGAGGTCTATCTGACCTCAGCGGATTATGAGGTCGACCGCGGCCAAAACTACGGCAGCGTGATGCGCGGTTTTGTCATCCCCCCGACGACGGGCAGCTACACCTTCTGGATTGCATCGGACGATTGCGGGGAACTGCGCATCAGCCCGGACGCAACGCAAGGCAACGCCGTGCGGCGCGCCTACAACACCAATTACACCGACCCCTACGTGTACAATGCGGCAGCTTCCCAGCAATCGGTCGCGCTGACGCTAACCGCGGGAAAGCCCTATTACTTCGAGGCGCGCCAGGTGCAGGGAGGCGGGGGCAACCACCTCTCGATCGCCTGGCAGGGGCCGAATATTTCCCAGCAGGTGATTCCCGGGCGGTTCCTAGCGCCGTTCTATCAAAACTACGCGCCGTCCGTCACCGCCACGACCTTTAGCGTGCGCCGCGACGCTTACGTCGGCAGCGCCATCGCGGTCGTTCCTGTCACCGACCTGAACGCCCAGGATGGGCACAACGCCTTCACGATCACGGGCGGCACAGGGGCGGGTCTGTTCAGCATCGATGCCGCCACCGGCCTCGTGCGCGCCAACGCCGCCCCCTCTTCACTGGCGACCGGCGCCAGTTATACCTTGAATGTCAGCGCCTCGGACACCGGCACGCCGGTCCTCTCGGGCAGCGGCACGATCACGGTCAACGTCGTCGCCGCCGGGACGATCAATCTCTCCAGCATCGTGCAACAGATCTGGACGAACATGCCCGGCTTCAACGTGGCCAACATCTTCAGCGATGCGCGTTACCCTTATGCCCCCACGACCACGCGCGCTCTGCCCACCTTCGAGGGGCCGGGCGGCCTGGGGGACAGCTACGGCACGCGCGTCCGCGCGCTGGTGACTCCGCCGACCACCGGTTCCTACA
>CAXUAZ010000040.1:0-23390 GCA_964249195.1 uncultured Chthoniobacterales bacterium | reverse complement strand
CTACTCCGTTCCTCCTCTCCCGCTTTATTCCAATTGACGCTGAACCATTACAAAAGGATTTGGACCCCCTCAAGGAGGGGGCTTGATAATTCCACTTGAAACAGAATGCTGGAATTCTGTTTCAAATATTGCAATAAAGCGCACGGCAGAGCAAGCAGATTTCCGGAAGAAGAAAGTCGATGCCTCAGATTGGCTTGGTACCTTAGCTTCAAGGAGGATATCGCGCTCGCTGGTCTCTTTTCACAACCTCAGCGGCTTAGCCCCTTCTACTAAGTCTTGGAAGATATTTACCCCTTCCTCAAATCGCGTCCGAAGCTGTCGGTTGCGTTTCCTTAACTCAGCTTCGTTCTTCGGCTTGTGGCCCGAACTATTGCGAGACGGTGTAATACCGTGAATTCTTGACGCGAGGGTGCTGTTTAGTAACGGACAATTCATTACCGGGCGCTGCACGTTTCGATCCCACTCGGTAATTACCCTGGCCCATGGATCTGTGTCCAACTTCATATTGGGGGGTTTCGCCCACCAACCCTTCTCGCTTGTCTTCTTTGCAATCATCCGAAACAAATGCTCGATTTCATCATAGATTAACGAACAAGCCTTCTCGGGCGCCCCGTTCCGGAAAGTATGTTCGGCGTGCGTCAGAGCCTGACGATATTTATTGGGAAAAGCTTTGATATCAATGGGCGTCAAACCATGCAGAGACAGAGATAGTGCCTCCTGAGCCATCGATCCAACGCTCCCGTTCATCTCGATTATTCCAACACCCGCCTTTTTAGCGGCACGCAAGTTCGCGGCATAATTTGGATCACCTGAGTCTCTGTTTACGGAGACATATAACTTCACCGGGATGCCGTCATGCACGCAGGCAAGAACACTTGCGTTTAAATGGTTCGCGTATAGTGTGTCCGAAACTTCAATGCATATGATGTCGTGGTCCGACGTCTGTATTACAAAGGTTGGACGCAATTCTACGTTGGGATGAAATTCCGATTCCACTCGGATCGCTCTCCGAGGTATGCCAAAATTCTCCATGAACCACGCGATCGTAAAATCGGCGGTTTCGCGAAGAGAGTCGGATAAGATGGTGTAATTGAATCCCATTGCTTATCCCTCCAGAATTTCGCTAATCTTCCGCTGGAGAGAGACTAGCGATTTTCTCAAATCGCTGTCAATTTCATTCGGTTCAATCTCGTCGAGCAAACTAAGGAGAGACGAAACGCGGGTACCTACATCGCGCTCTTTGTAGGCATCGCCGACTGAAGCAGTATAAGCATCTTCAATCGAATAGTCGTTTCTGGTAAACAGCTTTGTAAGCTGACCAGCGGCTGCTTCCACATCGTAATCTACAACCTGAGCGCGCGCGATCTTCGCGATGTGACGAAAATGAACACGGTTGTCAATGACTCCTCGCCGGTACTTGTCGAGGAGAACTTCCCGCACCGCATTTTTATCCCTGATCACCTCGGGCATCGCCCTCTCCACCGTTTTCAAGGCTCGCTCCATTTCGATGAATAGATCCTCAGTAATTTTCTGACGGGCCTTTGGCTTTTTTAGTTCATCAAGAATCTCATCCTTGTATTCCTGCGGCAGCTCAATCAGTAGCTTGCACCGCCGGATCAACGACCGATTCAAGCCGGTTTGTTCTGCAATCTCCTTTTCCGTTGGATTCTTTTGTAGCTTATGCTCAAGAAGCCGAAGTACCCGCGGCAGCTTCAGCGCAATTGTCAGAAGGTCCCACTGCTCTCGAAGCGAGTGGATATTGAACATCAAAAGCAAATTCCCAAGTGAATCTGGTTTTGTCTGAACGAGGGCTGGTATAGTTGACCGGTTTAGCTTGAGAGAGCAGCGCCAGCGTCTCTCGCCATCGATTAGAACATATCGTCGGCCGTCCTTGTAAACCGATATCGGTACTTGCACTCCATGTACACGAATCGATTCGAGCAAACTGTCCAATTCGCCAGGACGAAATACGAGCCTGGGATTTTCGGGATTACGGTCGATTAAATCGATTCCGATCTGCTCCAATTGTGCGTCCGAAGCATCACTCATTGACAAGTCCTTCGATGTTAGTTGCGATTACCTCATAAGCGCTGCGTCGTTTCCCTATGAATCCCGCGACATGACGCTTTACTTTCACCCGACGCGGCTGCCAAGCCCGGAGAATGGCGCGCGACTCGGAGCAATCCGCATACGATACTACAAAATGGGCGCCCTGTTCGTCGATTCTCCTCAGGCATGCCACTAACCGCTCGAGATCGCTAGTTGAAAAACTATCTGGCTGGTACTGGGCGAATACCCTTCGTTTTGCCATGGCGTAGGGCGGATCGAGATAAACAAAATCCCCGGTGGTCACCCGCAGCAAAGTTGTTTCGAAGTCCGCGTTCAAAAGAATCGCCTTCTGTAGTACCTCTGCTGCCACTAAAAGCCTTTCGTAATCCACCCCGGTCTTTGATTTCGGCGGTGCGTAGGGGACGTTGAAACTGCCTTTTAAGTTTGTCCGGAAAATTCCATTGAAACAATTTCTGTTGAGGTACAAGAACCGCGCGGCGATTTCCGGCTCACTAAGACTTTCTGGTGGGATCGAGCGGATCCGGTAATATTCTTGTTTGCCGAGCGCTAGCCGTTGCAGGCATTCAACAACTAGCGAGGCGTTTCTTCGGACTGCACGATACGTGGTAATTAGTTCTCCATTTAAATCTCCGAGCACTGCTGCCGGAGGCTCTAGGTCAAAAAAGAGGCATGCCGATCCGCAGAAGGGTTCAATGTACCGGCTGGAGGTGGGCCAGAACGGGCGAAGTTTGTGCAGCAATTGACGCTTACTTCCTGCCCAGCGGATGATCGGTTCCATCTAGATCGCGGTCGATTTATTAGTTTGGGAACGCATCTGCCTCTACCGAAGGGGAACCGCAGAGCCAGGCGATCGAGGTTGCATAGACCGCTGGATTTCAGCAAAAAGGTCCGTACCCGTCAATGCGAATCGGAACAGCCCTTACCCGGGCTTATTTGACCTCCGACCGGGATTCTGCCGGAGTGTCAGGTTGCGTTCGCTTGCGACCCGAGGTTCGACCCTGTGGCACCATTTTACCACGTTTTCTCCATCAATTCCCTTTCCTCTTCGTCCTTTACTGCGAGGTAGATGGATGTGGTGAAAGGGTCGGCGTGTCCCATCCATTGTTGAATCACGTTCGACGGGATTCGCATCATTGCGCTGCGAACTCCAAAGCCATGGCGCAGTCCCTTCGGAGTTGCGTGAATGCCTGATATTCCGGCATTCCACATGACGCCCTTAATGATCCGCCATGCCGTGGTGCGGGAGCATGACCAAAGATAATCGCCGTCGTCGCGCGGCGCGATGCTGAGTAGCCCGGTAACCAAGAAGGTGGGAATGGGAATCCGCCGAATCTCGCGCTTCGCGCGCTTCTTCAAAGAGCGGATGCGAAGCACTTTTGATTGAAGATCAAGATCTTGACGACGCAGCGCCAAGGCCTCGGAGATGCGGCATCCTGTGTAATAGATCGTCAGGCAAAACAGCGCTTCGACCCTCGGCAGAGCGGTAGCATGCTTCACGAACTTGCCCCCCTCCCCGCGACTTAGGTATTTGCGCCTTCCTTCGCCATCGTACGCACACTTCGTGCTCGGTTTTGTCACGCTTCGTATGAAACAGAATTCCAGCATTCTGTTTCATTGTATGGCCAACCCATTAAGAAAGAGTTACTTACGCATTCGCCTGTGGACTGTCGTTGCTGCCGTCATCGCCGCGTCGCACCTCCAGGCGGCAGACAAACCCGAATACCTCGCATCATTCGACCCCGCCAAAGGCTTCAAACCGGCTCAAAGCGACCTGACCGAGGTTTTCCTGCAAATCGCTGGCAGCCTCGAATTCTACGGCAGCCCGGAGCCATATCTGCGCCACATGAAAGCCGAACACGAACGGATCGAGGCGAAGTATCGGCAGCACTTCGACACCGAGCCGAAGCATTTTTGTCCCGCTTACATGGATGAGAAATACTTCTCGGGCTTAGCCGACAACTGGAAACTCCTGGCTCCGAAACTTGGCCTCGACCCCTTGACGAAAAAGACGGGCCACCTGATGCGCGAGGCGATCAATGGCACCCGTGACAACGGCACGATGTTGGTGGAGATTTTTAATAAGCATCAGGCGCGGGTGTATGCACGCATGATTGGCAAAGGAACTGAACCGGCCGATTTTGATGCCCTGAAAAGCGACCTGATCAGTCGCCTGGAGATTGGCAAAAGCGTCGTTCACGACGAAAACTACGGCATCGCGCAACGTGACGCGGTGGACTTCACGACTGGCATCGAAGGTGGATTCAATCGTCTTTTTACGGCACTGGACGCTGGCCTGAAGCCATCTGACGCGGAGCGCGTTAAGGGTTTCGTCACGAGCGTTTGCATTGACGTTGGCCGAATGGCCCAGTCAGAGCTTCAGGTTGCCATTGCCGAGCATGCTCTGGATCGTCAAAGCGCAGCAAAATGACTTCTAGTTCCGCATGTTGACGCCTGCGGAGGGCGCCGCCGGCAGCAAGGCGGCCAAAGGATGCGAATTTGCATCCACGAGTGTGACGCCTTTCAATTTCCCTGTGTCGATCTGAAGATCTCTAAATTGCGCGGAGGCCGTCGACGCTGCAGATAAACTCACATCCCTTCCCGCGGAATTGCTGACATTCTCGGCAGCTGCGCGATTGTCAACTTGTTTGCCGTCATCAGCAGTTTCGTGTTTGACGCCGGGTGACCTCACCGCCGTGTTCTTGCGAAAGCTCTCCCGATTCAACACCTTGCCGGTTTCCTCTCGATCTCCCGCATCGTAGGCACGGACGAAATCCGCCCGATCCGACTCGGGAATTTGTTGCATGGTATTGTGCAGCTTCGCTGGGTCTGAGAGTTTTGAATAAATGCGATCTTCTTCTTTCTCGCGCACATCCTTCGGTAAATCTGTGAAACGGTACTCATTGTGCCGGATACCTTCCCAAACCCGGTGACTCATTTCGTATTTGCCTTCCTCACTCAACCGATTCCATGCACCGGCGTAAAAATGCTCCAACCGTCCGAAGTCGCGCTTGGTGAAGAAATCCTCTTTCAAAAAGCCGCTGTATTCCGCTTGCTCACGCGCCGTTAAGGCCGCTTCCTTTTGCGCTAGCATCACCGCCGCAACTTGCTCGCGCACCTGCGCTTCACGCTCGTCTTTGATTTTCGTGTCGAGCGTGGCTATTCGAACCTGCGCACCGCGGATAAGGTTTTCCAAAACCCGCCGGGTACCCGGCGCTGAATCGGCGAGAGCCGATTCAGCGGAAGCAATCGATCTGTGCAGAGAATCCCTTTCTTGCTGATCGCGTATTATATCAGTTTCGCTCGTTGTCACTCCCACCCCTTATCCTTCTATTATACCGCAAAAGTATTACAGATTTATTACCAAAGCGTTGTATCCTTAATGGATGACGGATCCGCCTCCTAGTCGAGAGGGTTGCAAAGGTCGCGGAATTTTGATAACATAGATAAAACATCGAATTCAATGAGGAGAGTACCGATGATTCATTTAGAGGACATTCACCCACTGACCGAGTTTCAGCGCCATGCCAAGAGCCACTTGGCAAGGGTAAACAAGACTGGAAGACCTGAAGTGCTCACCGTTAATGGCAAGGCCGAAGCAGTTCTCATCGGCACCGTAGCTTATGAGCACATGGTCGCGGCGATGGAGGAGATAGAAACCTTACGATCGATTCAGCGAGGATTGGATGATGCCGCCGCCGGCAATGTCGCATCGGCCAAGGACTTCCACGCACGGCTGCGGACGCTGTGACCCTCCAGATCGTCTATTCAAGAACTGCCAAACAGTCTGCACACTAGGAAGGCAAGCAGCTTTTGCGCCAATCGCTGAGAACGCGCGTAGACGAGCAGGCTAAACTTGCGTCTGGCCTGCCGGCCCCAAATCATATACCCCTATCAATATGAATTGCCTCATTCCGCCCCTACAAGCCGCAACCAGGTCGTCAACAACCCTGCGACTATTTCTCCAAACGCGGCGCAATAATTCCGAGGCCGAATATTTTAAGAACCTAGTCGCGCTTCGTCCCGACGGGTTAGCTATTGCCGAAATCGCGGAAATCGTGCAATGGATCGAATCTAACAACCTACAGGACACCAAATTTTCTTATCCCCACGTTAATGTCTTTGGCACAGGGGGTGATGGAACGATCAACGTCAGCTCAATTGCTTCCATCATCGCCTCCCATCTCATCCCGATCGTAAAGGTTGGCACGTCTGCCGTGACATCAAGGTTTGGGAGTTCGGACTTCTTCGCGATGCTACACCGTGAACGGGAAGATTCGCAATCTTCATCAAGCATCGATCCTAGGTTACAATTGGGTCCTCAATCAGACTTTCTACCCTTAGCAAGTTTGGGTTTTGCGTATAACCCGGCGCTTCGCGCGGCGAGGAAGCGCCTCCATCAGCAGGGCATTCCAGATATCTATAAAATAGTTTTTCCATTTTCAGATTATACCAAACCCCTTATACAAATCAACGGAGCGTCTAGGCGTTTGTATTTCGATATACTTGTTCGTCTATGCGAACGCTTCAAACGCTCGGCATGCGTTCTATATTCGGAGCACCAGGTAGATGAACTGGCGCCTGGCACAAACGAGCTATTTATTTCTTCACCCACATACTCCTACCACGAAACGTGCGTGCTGCCGCGATGTTCGGAAGAAGCCTTCTCGTCGGTTCTCATGGAAAACAGTTCCGCGAGGCAATCAATTGACCTCCTGACCGAGCTAATTGCTAAGAAAGCGAATCCTTTGCTCAAAGCGATCATCGCTGCCAACGCCGCCCTATATGTAACGTGTCACGATATATGTAGCGACACAACGCTCCCTTTTCCAGACACCTTTGATACAAACCTCATTCGTATTACCAATAGTTTATAAATATGCCAGCGACTAACTTTTTTGGAATTCGTCTTAAAACGGGTATTCTAAGCTCGCTTCCAATCCTGATTCTTATTGCTGTAAATCGATACTGTCCAGACTTTCTTAACTCCTCTTGCGACCATATACAAACTTGGATTGGATATTATTCACATCCGGTTGCTGCCGTTTTAATATTAGGGCTCCCCATGTTTGTATCGCTGGGCAAACTGATGGAAGGCCTGATCAATCGAGTCGGTTCCCTCGAAACGACACAAGAAGCCTTAGTGAAAGCGCAGGGCTCAAGCAAGAGCCAACTAGCCTCCTTGAAGAATGCTACTGGGATGCTTACAAAGGCGTTGGGCGATCAGGCGATAAGGATGGTTCACCTAGATAAAGAACCAGAACTCTTTTCTGATTTCCGCGGTGAATTTTACGCAATAAACGCTCCGCTGATCTGGGAGGAGCTACATCGCAAGGAGTTTTTAAGCTCCGTAGACGTTCATTATAGAAGATACTCCCATCGCGATTTTACCAAAGCACACTACTATTACCCCATTCTTGATCTCGACCTCCTCAGTGTGCCTACTAGGCATAGATGGGTAATTCGCATTTACACTTTCTTTTTATGCCTTTTGAGAACTATCGAGATATCGGAGCCGGACGTTGCTGCGGAACGACGCACTCTATCAAAGCTTGAGTTTCACATGCCAATAGTCGATTCCGTAATCAATCGCCTTAGCGGCGAATATCACTCGGCTATGACGATCTTTGCGGGAACGAAACAGCATTACCCGCAAGTGATCTTATACTACTCGGAAACCATGTTTTCAGGCGATACTGACAGGCCCGACCTTGCATTTCTCTGTCACAGTGAGGAATTCTACCTTCGAACCGCAGACCTAGCGTCAGGTTTAAACGCTGGTCGAACATCCCTTTCGCTGCCTGATTTTCTCCTGCGCCTCCGGCCCCAAATTCCTAGTGACGAAATTAAGTGGATTGAGGATGAGGTGAAGGAACATGTGAAAAGGATGGGTGCCAAGGCCGATTTACCTCTGCCGGCCGGCGGTCCTCCCGACTTGAACGTCCAAGGAGCTGCCCCTCAACCTGGCCGCGCTTAATCTAACTCTGCTTGTGACCTCATTGTCGGAGATATCCACACGAAGGGGAACAACCCTCTCCGCAAGTGTCTCAACTAAGAACAAAAGCTCAGCTTCTGAGAGGCGATTTCTGGCCATATTAAAATTGCGGAGCGAACGATTTAAAAGGACAGCTTCAGCAAGTTCGTAGACGCCGCCCCCTATCCTATTTATGCTAAGATCGAGAGATACTAAAGATTGATTTTCCCGCAGCGAGGCAGCAATGTGCATCGCGCCTTTTGGACCTATAATATTGTACGATAAGTCAAGATGCCGGGCAGAGCAATCGTCACTTATAAATTTGCTAATGAGTCGAGCCTCATCGCGCCCCAGCATCCAGTTATGTAGGCAAACGTCTGACTTCCCCTTAGTAAACATTTTTTTGAGCTGTCGCTCCAATACCGCTTCCAACCAACCCTCTTGCGTTTAACACTGTTTATAAAAGCATCGGTCTGATTACTATAGCAGAGAGCGCGGCTTATAGCAAGACATTTGAATCGTCAGCTTGGTGGCTCCTGTGAGCTTTGGAGAGCATCGCGTCGGGGAGTCCTTTAGGCTCTTGATACTTTGCTTCCGAGAATGCACCCGGTTGCCCCAATACATACCACAGAGAGGCTTCCTAAGACGGTTAGGTGTATGTTGTCATATAAGTTTCCCACGATCATCAATGGCCCCCCAAGCATAAAAGAAATTAAAACAGTTGGGAAGATTGCTTTCGAGTTCAGCTTACGCCAGGTTAGGGTCAAAATAGTGGGAATCATTGTAGATGCTCGCATCGTTCCGTAAAAGAGAAATAGATGCAGAACCTTAAGTCCGGGAATCTGAGCAACCGCGTAGCCTGCCGCCACTCCACCCACCATCGCTAACCAGTATATTCGTCGTTGATGGGTGTCTCGGGTTGATTCATCCCCGTTGGTTGCGATTACATCGGTTGCTACTAGAGATGCAATTGCGCATAGGGAGGAATCTATTGTGGAGGAAAGTCCGATAACGACAAGGAATAGGAATAAAATTAGCATATAATGAGGGAGGAGGTTTGCGATCGCAATAGGTCCGACCATCTGCGGATCAGTAATATGCCACTGCCCCGATACGTTGTTATTAGCCGCAATGAATCCTAGATTGCAAAGCGATAGGGGTACGCTAGCGAAGACTAGTGCGCCCAGGAAAAAGGTAAGGCGCACTCGCCCGTTTTTTTGTAAAGCGTATGCGCGCTGCCACTGCATTTGATCTGCTAGCGGCCCCGATAGCAATCCAATTGTTATTGAGATTCCGAAAGTATAAAAGACCCATGGGTCGAGCGGATTCGTGTATTGGCCGGTCACGCCGCCCATTCCTGATATTATCGTCTTGTAACCCCCTGCGTTGTGCACCGCCCAAGGCACTGTCAAGCAGCATATAACGATCATTGCAATCATTTGAAGATAATCAGTTACAACTGAAGCACGAAGTCCCCCTATCATCGCATATGTTAGAGGTACGACTACTATAAGCGCCCCTGCCAAGTGGGAGCTAATGCCGGTTGTCTTTGCCAATAACGCCGATGCGGCAAGAATCTGAACGGCAAGCGAGCAGATCTGTACGGAGAAAAACACAATTAGATATAATACCTGAACATTTTTGCCATGTCGTTTCCGCATATATTGAGGAAGAGTGTATCCATCTGGCAAGAGAGTTCGCAGCCGCGCGGCGAATGGGCCAAAGATTATCAAGGTGCCTATGTTTGGAACAATATACCAGAATAGCCCAGCCAGCCCTTGCTGGTAGGTTTTCTGGGATGATACGAACATCGCGGGTGCCCAGATCCATGAAGCTCCAATTGACATTGCGCCGGCGACTACACCAACCCCGCGATTCGCAAGCAGAAACTCTTTTTTCGTCCGCTCTCTCCCCCGCGTAACCCATAGCGTTACAGAGATCATTACCAAACCGAAAGCCAATATGATCAAAAGGCCGTCCACGGGTGTTAAAGCGTTCGTGAGCATATCGATTGTTTGGATTTGAGTTGTGATTTTCCGTTTGGTATAGGATGCGGAGCTTTCGTCTTGGCTACGGAAAGGCCCGCCCGGCGCGTCGACGAACCGCCGACCGCCTCTTGCAGGCCTTGGCGGTCGTCGGTGTAAATGCGGATGGATCGCTTGCCACGGCTAACCGAGACATAGAACTGCTCCCTTGAGCTGGCAAGGAAGGAATCCGCGCTTCGCGCCACCAGCACGTCACGCACGCTCTTGCTTTGGGCAGAATGCGCTGGTTAGATGGGTTTAGGGAATTGCCTTTCCCGCGTCGAAGCCGCGGCGGCTCCGTCGTTCCAATTCTCGCGGGGAGCTTCCCCGCAACCCCTCGGCACGGCCGTGCCGGGAGATAGAAAGAGCCCGAGACAAGTGCCGCACTTCGCCTTCGTAAACTTCGGGTGCGGTAAATCCACCCTCTGCCTCTCGCTCGCCGCCTGCGGGACTCGTCTCGATCCGCTTTGCGGACTTTGCCGTCAAGGCTCTCCCCAATCCGGCATAAACCTCTGCGCTTTTTATTCCGTTTGGGCTGCGCTTCGCTCCGGCCATTGACCGCGCCGGGCAGCCGGGGCGCTTCACGAATTGTCGTTTCGCTTTGGAAAAAAATTGTATGAGCAATTCTATTCCAAAGCAAAACCTGCCTCTTAAAGTCGTCTTACACCGGGTCGGCGAATCCACGCTTGCCCAGTATAAAGCCGCCCGCACTTTGATGGACTCCCCCGAAGTGGCGTTTAATCTTTGGCAGGAGGTCGTTTCGGACGACCCCAGCCACGAACCGGATAAAGAGCACCTTATTGTCGTTCTGCTCAACACGAAACTGCGGACAATTGGCTATCACGTCGTCAGTGTCGGCAGCCTGAATGAAGCGATTGCCCACCCTCGGGAAATCTTTCGTGCGGCGATTGTTGCGGGCGCGTTTGCCTTTGTCCTCATGCACAACCACCCATCGGGCGATCCTACACCAAGTGAGGCGGACCGCCGGTTGACGAGGAAGATTCAGGAAGGGGCGCAGATCATGGGGATCAGCTTGCTCGACCATGTTGTGGTCGGCACGGCAGAGACCGGTCGAGAGCCTTACTACAGCTTCAAGGAGTCGGGATTGCTGTAAGCTAAGGCGAGCTGGGAAGAGGGGACAGCCTACTTCCAAGGCTGAATCCCCAGCAGCCGCTCGGGAGGACCGGAAAGTTGAGTCAGCAGGGCCAATTCGCTGCCGTCCGGCTTCATCTTGAACAGCCCGTGCTTCGTCACAAACACTGCGACGCCTGCCGCGGGCAGCGGCATAATCATGCCGCCCGCTTTACCCGCCAGGTACGGCTCCGGGGAGATTCGCTTCTCGGGCTGCCCCGCAGTTTGCAGCCAGGTGCCGCGAAGGTCGCTGTCTGGTACATCGCGCGAGAAGGCAAAGGTGTCGTTGCTAATCCAACCGATGCCTGCCCCGCCAGTGATGCGGCTTGCTGCTTTCTGAACCGTATCCACCAGCACTCCATTTTGCCCGTCAATTCCGCCTGCGCAGAAGATGAAGCGACCGTCGGGCGATGGTTCAGCCATTTTGAAGCACTGGAAAGGCAGCGTTACAAGTGCTGTCAGGCTGTTGGCGAGCCGGTCGTAAACGACAACGGCTTTTCCAGCTGCAAGGCCGAGGCATCGATCATTGCCGAGCCATTGGAAGTCGTTCACCGATGCACGCCCCACGGGGATTGTCTTCGCGTCGTCGGCGTCCACATCGTAGCAGTAGAACTGGCCGTTGAGCGTGCCAACCACCCATTTGTTGTCGGGCGAGCGGCGCTTGCCGATGTCGCCGAGCGGGATCCGTGTCGGCTTCACGTTGCCAGTTTCGAGGTTTACTCGCAGCAGCGTGTTCAGGTTGCGGACGATCAGGGTTTTCTCCGTGCCGATCAGGATGTTTTCGGTGAAGTAGGTTTCGTAGAACTGTTCAATCGAAGTCACCTTCCTCTCATTGATGATTTTGAAGGCGTTCCAATCCACGTCGGCCCGCCACACTTCCTTTGCCCGGGCAAACACCACCCATTTCAGGTCATCGGAGAAGGCGACTTTCTCCTTGTGAGACATCTGCGCGTCGTCGCTGCCGTCGAGATTGTAGCGGACGAAACCTTGCTCGTATCGGGCGATCAATTTCTTCTCTTTGCCGTCAAAGAACAGGCGCAGCGGAGCGCTGTGTTTTAGCCATTTCTTGAATACGGGCTGACCGTTATCGAGATCGTACAGATCATTGTCGACCAGTAGCAGCCGCTCTGGCTTTGAGGCAATCAGGGAGAGTTGCCGGGTGATGTCTACGGTGACAGGTTTCGCGGCGGCGGTATTCTTGCCCCGATGGAGGAGCCACCACATGCCGAAAAGCGTGGTGCTGCCGACGATGATGCCGGCTACGAGGGCGTATTTTGGAAATTGCTTGGCCAGCGCCCACCATTTCATAGCGGGTCATGCGGCGGCATCATTTTCGTTGGCGGCACCTGGTGGCGTGACGGTGATGCCGCCAATAAACAACTCGTTTCCCGGATGATTCTGCATGTCCGAATCGGCTTCTTTTAACCACACCACCCGCTTTTTCTTGATCGCGTCAAACACGCGGTCGCCCAGGCCACGTCCGGTGACCGTCACCAGATAGCCGCCGAAATCGACATCAAGGCTGCCGGAATCGGGATCGTACACCACAAAGACAATGTCGGAATAGGCAAAGGCGGTGCGCAAACCGCTACGGAATCGAAGCTCCAGGAAATGCTCCTCCATCGCGTCGCCGACTAGGATTAGGGAGAACTTGTCTCCTTCCGGCTCGGGGGCAGCCGCACCGGTTACGCCCTGAGAACGCCGCGATTCAAGGATTTTGTCAACCGCACTATGACCCATGTTTACGTAATGAAAACCTGCTCAAACTTGAATATGCCCGATTCCGTATTTGTTTGGCAAGGCTTTCGGATAGATCGGGAGTTGTTTTGGAAAGCGCTTTGCGGCCTTATCGTTTGCTCCTCATCACCGGCACCGGCGCCGGAGCCTTGACTTGTGCCTGCACCTTCGTCTTGGCGGCGCGGGCGGTATCGGCTGCGCGTTGCTTCATTCCGTGCCGTGCCGCATCCGCGATGCTTGATTGCGGCAGAGGATGCGCTCGTTTTTCGGTTGCTTGGAACGCTCCGTTCGCCTTCTCCGAAACTTTCGCAAAATGTGACCGCGCCGCAGCCAAACCTTGCGCCAATCGTTCATGCCTTGTTTGATTGGTTGCCGGGTTGCGGGCGGCTGGCGGCGCGGCTTTCACCTCGCTGATATTGGTGGCTGCAACCTTCTCCTTCTGTGGCGTCTTTGGCTCCGTTGGCCGCAGAAAGCTTCTGCCCCGGTTCTGAATTTCGCCTTTTTTCTCCCCCGTTGCTCCCGAGTATCCCTTCGACCGGCTTTTGCCATCGGCTCCCGCCATGCCGCGCCGCATCTCAAGGTATTGCCGGAAGTCCATTGTTTCAGGCTTTTTCAGGCCATCCTGACGGCGTTCGCGGAGAAGGTTTTGCACGTGGCTCTTTGCCATGCCTTCAGCGCGGCGGCTGCGGATCAAGTCGCTCCATTGGCGGCCATTGAGTTCCTTATTCATGAATGAGTTGATTTCCCGCGCCTTCAATCCGGCCAGTTCAACGCCTGCCTGCCGCTGTGAGGTGTTGCCGACCGCCTCCTGTAAACCACGACGGCTGTCAGTGTAGATGCGGATGCTTTCCTTGCCACGGCTGACTGATACATAAAATTGTTCACGGCTGCTGGCAAGAAAACTCGCCTCGCTTTGGGCGACCAATACATCGCGGACGCTCTTGCTTTGGGCACTGTGGGAGGTGGAGACATAGCCGAGAGCGATATGCGCCCCGCGTTTGGCGTCGATCACCGCGCCGGTATCTAAGACGATTTTTCCGTCGCGGCTGAATTTCGCTACAGTGAAGATGTTGCCGTTGTTCAAGCGCCGTCCGTCATCGCTGGTGCCGTTGCGCGTGATCCGCAGGCGGTCGCCACGCGCGAGCATGATCTCGCGCTCCTCGAAAACCTGAAACTTCGCCGCTTCATCGAGCGGCAGGACAATCTCAACGCCAGTCTCGCTCACCGCCTTTACGCGATGCGGGTCAGGCTCGCCATTCACCCGCAGCACGGCTCCCCGTCGAATGCCGGAAGCGTTTTGGTGGAATTGGACCACCAGGCCAGGCGCGTAATTTTCCGGTCGCCGCCGGTCGGCTTCCTCCCATTGTAGATTATGAAGCTGGATAAAAAGCCGCTCCGGCCCCAACCATCCGGCTTCGTGCTTTGCCGCCCGAATTGCCGCCGTGACTTTTGCCCCTTCCGCATGGGTCGGCGAAATGACCAGCGGCACCGAGCCTTTGCGGCTCAGCTTCAAGAAATCATCCGCTAAACGCCGGTAACGCTCTCCGTCATCCTCGATTTCAATAAAAGCCCCAAGTTCATCCAGCCGCCGAAACGCCGTCGGCAGGTCGCCGCGGCTGAGCGCCGCCACCGCCTTGCGGTATGTTTCGCCGTCTTGACGGCGGATGCGGGTAACTTCCGCCACCGGCAATCCCGAATATTTTTGCAGCAGCCGGAAAGCATCGCCTCGCGCCACAGGCGCGTGCTGGGCAGTGTCGCCAGTCAGGATCACCCTGGTATGGCTACCGGCGAGCTGCATCACCCGCCACAGATCGGCAGCGCCAACTTGGCCAGCCTCATCAATCCAAATCACGTTGCCGCGAGTCTCGGCTTGCAGCTTCTTATCTACCAGCAGGCGGGCGATTGTTTCGGCGTTCGTGAATCCCGCTTGGCGGAGCGTTTCCCGCGATGCTGAAGCCGACGGCGCAAAGGCAAACACCTTGAAACCGGCTTTTTCAATCTGCGGCACAACTTCTTGCATCAGCGTGGTCTTGCCAACTCCGGCGACGCCACGAACCGCCATCACCTGATCCTGGCTCTTCAGCAGATGATAAATCGCCGCTTTTTCTTGGTCGGTGAATGTCTGGATGCCAAACGTCACAATCTTCTTCATGAATGGTGCGTGCATGTCGCGCCCTGACCGCACGAAGTTGATAAGGGCAACTTCTTCCGCCAGCGCATCGAGTGAGGTGCAAAATTTTTCCGTGCCGATTTGGCGAACCACCAGCCCCAGTTTTTCCATGGCTGCCCACGCCGCATCGGGCGTTACTTGGCTGACGCCAAAGCGCAAGGCTTCGGCCACCACGCGCTTCGTCTCGACCACCGAATCTCTGGCGAACAGCTTTTCGCAGGCCTCATCAATCGCCCGCTCGGGAGTAATTGGAGCTTTGTCAGCAAAGACGTTCTTTCTTGCTGCGACGCTGGCAATCGCCGCTTTTTCGTCGGATGTCAGTCGAACATTCCACGCCGCCCGCAAATCAGATTGCGTCAAGCCGCGCCGCTTTCCTTCGCGGCTGGCGGCTCCCAGCGCATCCTTTTCCTTAGCGTCCGTGATGCCTTTCGCTGCTGCCAACCGCTCGATCTCCGCGGTTCGCCGCGAGAACTTGTCAACCACCGAGCGAGGAATCCCGGCGATTTCCCAACCGCCCCGCTTGCGCTCAATGCCGTAGCCAAGATCGGCGAGCTTGTCGGTCAGCAGCGAGTGGAAAACCGCTTCGCTGTAAGGCGCATCCTTTTTTATTGCCGCCCACGATACCGCCTTCCACCGTTCCTCAACTGGATCAAACGTCGAGTTGAAGGCGAAGCCGTGAATATGTAAATGCGGGTCCGGGATGCCGCCCACAGGCCGCGCCGTGAAGTGGACGAATTCCGCCCAGACGAGGTTTCCGGTGACGCGTTCAGCTTGTGCATTCTTCCGCCGCACCCGCGTCGCCGTTTCCGCTTCAACGCCGTTCATCGTCTCCGCGACGGCCTCCCGGAAGACGCGGAGGAGATCCTTGTCGCCCGTCATCGCGTAAAGCACGCTGAGACTTTTTGGCGCATGGAAGTTGATGTCGTAGCCGACTCGCCGGTCCAGTTTGGTGCGCGGCGTCAACTTCTCGCCGGTTATCGGATGACGGTTTTCGGCCAGTGCTGCAAAGGCTTCGCCCTTCACATCAGCCGCAAGGCCGAGCAGCTCTGCCGCCAGCCCATGCCACTTGCCGACGACCTCCTGCTTTTCAGAATAGTAGTCCTCGCGCTTTAACCCTTCGGTGTAATACGCCTTCGCCGCCGCCGCGCTTTTATGTGCCACCATCCGCAACATCTTGATTGAGGTTGTAGCAAATCCGTTTTACCGATACCACCCTAAGTTGTATCTTTCAGAGCAGCTTCAGCGGTAAGAATCGCAATCCCGCAAACACATTCTCACGTCGCTGTGGCGGCTCAAAACAAGCCTTCGCTTGTGAGTAAGGCAAGCACAGAAAAGTCAGTCAGACATCTCCCCTAAGCACAGCTTGAGGCCTGCGAATTTGCTCGCCATCAGCAACGCAACCGATACAGTCACGCGCCAGCGCGTTGCAACTAATGTCTCAGTTTGAATTCGCTAAATGATGCCGTCGATGTCGATCAATAAGGACTGGCCGGACAACGACGAAGCGTTGCTTGAACTTGGGGTCGATGACGGCAAGAACAAGCGACCAGAGAACTTTTGGTGCTTAAACGATGCGTTCCAAGGGGTGCAGGTTTTCGGCGGCACTGGGTCGGGAAAATCATCCGGCAGCGGTCAGGCGATTGCCCGCGCATTTTTGGAAGCCAATCTTGGCGGCTTGGTGTTGACCGCGAAAACCGACGAGCTTTTCACTTGGCAGGAATATGCGCGGGCAAGTGGACGTGAGACAGATTTGCTCATCATCGACGAAACGGCAAAATACCGCTTCAATTTTCTAAGCTACGAATTGAAGCGCAAGGGGACGGGTGCAGGCCACACCGAAAACATCGTCAATCTATTCGCCAGCGTGCTTGAGGCATCGGAAAGAAAGCACGGCCAAGGCGGCGGCAACGATACCTACTGGCAGCGCACGTTGAAACAGCTGCTCCGCAACGCCGTTGACCTTGCCGTCATTGCCGCCGATGACCTCGACCTGCCGTCGCTTTACCGGATCATCACATCCGCGCCGCGCTCCGCCGCCGAGGCCATCGACCCCAAATGGCAAGCCGAATCCGCTTGTTACACGCTGATCGAAGTGGCCGAGGGCAACGCCAGGACGAGGAACCGCGAGTCGGATTTTGAACTGACTCGCGATTACTGGCTGAAGGAATTCCCGAGCCTCGCCAACGAAACCCGCTCGGTCATCGTCTCGACCTTCACCAGCATGGCCGACTGCTTCTTGCGCGGAATGCTCCGGTCGCTTTTTTGCACGGACACCAATTTCAGGCCGGAGGATACCTTTGACGGCAAGATCATCATCCTGAATTTGCCGGTGAAGGAGCACAATGAGCTCGGGCAATTCGCACAGGTGCTCTTCAAATACGTCTGGCAGCGGGCAGTGGAGCGCCGCATTCCGCCGCGCATCGACCGGACGCAAGCCGAAGCAACGATCAGGCCGGTGTTCCTGTGGGCGGATGAAAGCCAGTTCTTCGTCAATTCCTATGACGCCCTCTTTCAAAGCACGGCGCGGTCATCCCGCGCCTGCACGGTTTATCTGACCCAGAACCTTCCAAGCTATTTCGCGGTTTTCGGGGGAGCCAATTCTCGCGCAGAAGTTGAGGCCTTTGTTGGTAACATGGTCACGAAAATTTTTCACGCCAACGGCGATCCGACCACCAATAATTGGGCGGCAGACTCCATCGGCAGAACCCGCCAGATGCAATATTACGGGGGGATGAGCGAAACTCTCGCCCGTTCATCCGGGCCACCGGGTGGCAGCAACCAAAGCGCGGGTGGAAGCCAGGTCGTTGAGTACCTGGTGCAGCCACAGGAATTCACCATGCTCCGCACCGGCGGCGCGGAATGCGACCTTCAGGTGGACGGCATCATATTCCAAGGCGGGCGACGCTGGATCGTGCCTGGACGGGACAAGCCCAAAACGCAAAACCACCTGCGGCATGTCTTCACCCAGGTTTATCCGAAAGGATGAAAGATCGCCAAGTCCAAGCACCCAGCGTTGAGCCGAGCATCTTTTTGCTCAGCCCGCTGCTGCACTGTGTCAGCATGACCGTGCTGGTTTATCTGCGGTCCTCGTTTGGCTATGCCTTCCTGCGACCAAAAAGCGTCTTCTTAGCCCTTTCCTGGGCTCTCCTGCTTTATGCGATCTACGCATGGGTTGAAGGAACGGTATGGTGGGAACATCGCGCCTTGCTGTGGTTTGGTATCGGGGCGGCATCCCTGTACTGCCTGCATCTGTTCCTCACCATGAGTCGCGAATGGCGAGGCGTAGCAGTCAACGACGCTGATTCCGGTATCTCCCATTTCGTGCGGGTGACTTCGCCTTTCAGCAGTGTCAAAAGCGCTGGAAGTGGGCTGCGAATATGGGCCGAACCAGCGCTGGTTACGATCTTCGCCTTCCTTTTGCGGGTTGTTGCCGGACCGAATGGACTTTCCAGTTGGCTGCTATTTGCGGCGCTCTGCCTACTCGGCAAAGAAGCGATCAACCACTGGTTTCGCCAAAGACGCCGTAAGCGCCGCGGCGACATCTTGGAGGATGCAGGCGAAGATTTCGAGGAGCAAGGCAGCACGGCTGCTCCTCCCTTGGAGCCGCCGGCGCCCGGCGCGCGCAAAACTAAAGTCCACCGGTCACGGGCGCATTCAAACTCCAAAGGTGACGAAGAATGTCGCCGGTACGAGGAAATTCTCCGGCTTCTGCCGCCCTACGACTTGACGATGGCTGAAGCCAATTACCACCGCCTCATCAAGGCCGACCACCCTGATGTCAGCGCTGGCTCTGAGGAGAGCACCAGGCGCACGCAGGACTAAATGAAGCCATCGGCTACTTTCGCGGAACTCTAAACCGCACGCATGAAGCTTAGTTTGTGTGGCCTCTTTGCCTCAATTTTAAAGTTTCTGCGGCGAATGAATGCCCAATTCGCCGCAGGAAGTGCGGCGAATGTTGCGATTGCGTCGAATACTCCCTATGATCACCGCAAACACTGCGGGGAATCATGCCTTTTATTCACGAATTGTCGGAATGGCCCAGACTGAAATGGGACGACGCTAAGCTATCGCATCTGCTCGCAGAGGTGCGGCATCGTCAAGGGCGGCTGCTCGGGCGAATGGAAGGGCTCGGATTCCGGCTGAGGGCCGAGGCAACGCTGACAAGCCTCACCTCTGAAGTCATCAAATCCAGTGCAATTGAGGGAGAGCGGTTGGACGCAGCCGAGGTTCGTTCGTCGGTCGCCCGCTGGTTGGGGATGGATCTTGAAGTGACGAAAACAGCCGGCCGAGACGTGGAGGGAGCGGTTGAAATCATGCTCGACGCGACGCAAAACTTTGCCACCCCCTTGAATGCGGAGCGTCTTTTTGACTGGCATGCCGCCCTATTTCCCACAGGGCGCAGCGGCATGAATAAGATCACCGTGGGGGCATGGCGTCCACTGGCAGCCGGTGCGATGCAAGTTGTCTCCGGCCCAATCGGCAAGGAAACGGTTCATTTTGAAGCTCCGGCAGCAGATCGCCTGGTGGTGGAAATGCATCGCTTCCTCGGTTGGTTCGCCCAGGACATCGCAATCGATCCCGTTCTAAAGGCAGGCGTCGCCCACTTCTGGTTTGTGACGGTTCATCCATTTGAAGATGGCAACGGGAGGATCGGCCGCGCAATCATGGATATGGCCCTGGCGCGTGCCGAAGCCATGCCGGAACGATTCTATAGCATGTCCGCCCAGATTGAGTCAGAGCGCAAAGAATACTACCTCCGTCTGGAAAGGTGCCAACGTGGCGACACGGACATTACGGATTGGCTGACGTGGTTTCTCGAATGCCTCGGTCGCGCAATCAGCGGCGCAGACGAGGCCCTGTCGAATGTTCTGCGCAAGGCAAGGATCTGGGAACGCATCAACGAGATGCCGGTGAATGATCGCCAGCGGAAAGTCATCAATCGCTTGCTTGACGGATTTGAAGGGAAACTTACCACCTCGAAATATGCCAAGCTTACAAAGTGTTCGTCGGATAGTGCGTTGCGAGACATCAAGGCTCTACTTGAGCGGGGTGTTTTGATCCAAGACGATGGCGGTGGCCGGAACACCAGTTACCGGCTGGCCAGTCAAGATGACTAAACAAATTCTCCACCTTTTGAACGCAATTTTTAGCACAGTTATTAGCACATTAAATAGGGATGATAGTGATTTTCTTATAATTTTCAATCGTTTGTTTCTTAAGTAATAGGTCTCATAACCTGAAGGTCGTAGGTTCAAATCCTACTCCCGCAACCAGATTTTTTAGTAACAACAATAATTTACACTGCCGGTCGATCCGCCGATTACTGCAAAATTGCCTAGCACATATCTAGCACACTTTGACATATGCAATAAAACCTCCTATACACAGTTGATGTAACAGTAATTGGAGGGCTGATGTCGCGTCATGAATTATTGGGTGGAGAAGTGCAATTATATAAGCGGCCAAATAGTAGATATTGGTGGTGTACGGCTTCGATTGCAGGCAGACAAAGAAGGAGCAGCACAAAACAAGAAAGCCTTAGCTTGGCAAAGGAGGTTGCGGAAGATTGGTATCTTACGTTGATTGGCAAGAAAAATGCGGGTTTACTTGTGTCAGAGAAAACGTTTAAGAATGCAGCAGATCAATTTTTAAAGGAATATACGATTATCACTGAAGGCCAGCGCAGTCCTCGTTGGGTTGAAGGGCATGGAATACGTCTTCGCCTTCATCTTTTGCCGTTTTTCGGGCAATTGGGACTTTCGCAGGTCACGCCTGGAAAAGTGCAGGAATACCGCCTGCATCGCATCGCCACTTCTCGCACGGGGAAGGCCCCAGCGCGAAGCACATTTCATGATGAGATTGTTACGCTTAGGCTGGCCCTCAAAACCGCCATTCGGCACGGCTGGTTGGATCACCTGCCCGATTTATCACTTCCGTACAAGACCCAAGGCAAAATCGTGCATCGTCCTTGGTTTAGTCCCGCCGAGTACAAGCAGCTTTACACGGCGACGCGCGAATACGCACGGCAGCCGTTTCACGAGCATTTCAAATGGAACGCCGAACAGGTTCATGACTTTGTTCTTTTCATGGCCAATACTGGCCTGCGACCAGATGAAGCGAGAAACCTGCAACATCGCGACATCACCATTGCCGACGATTACGCTACCGGTGAACAGATTCTTGAGATCGAAGTGCGTGGTAAGCGTGGAATCGGGTACTGCAAAAGCATGCCGGGCGCGGTGATGACTTATCAACGATTGCTCTCCCGGCCCAAGCCGAGTTTGCCGCAGGGTCGCCGCGCCCGCAGAAGAAGAGGCGACTTCAATTCCGAACCGAAGCCTCTTGAGATCAAACTGCCCCAGCCCACCGATCCCGTCTTTCCAGGCAATCACATCAAATTGTTCAACGGCGTTCTCAAGCGCACGAACTTGAAGCTAGATCGCGATGGGAACAAACGGACGGCATATAGCCTTCGGCACACGTACATTTGCATGCGTCTGATGGAGGGAGCGGATATTTATCAGGTTGCGAAGAATTGCCGCACGAGCGTCGAGATGATCCAGAAATTTTATGCTGCGCATATCAAGAACTCCCTCGACGCAGCGGCGATCAACGTCCGTCGGCCACGGCTCCGGGTTGTTGGACGAGCCAAACCTTTCGACAACCAAGTTCTACGCGGTGATCAGCCGTCGCTTTTCGATGCTCACGCCGGAGGGCATGAGTAAAAACGTGCGAATCGAGCCGTTCAGCGGCTCGCATACCGGGCTTGGCCCGGCAGCGCAATTTACGGATTCGGATGTATCCTAACGCTTAAGTAAATCGGACCCAGCAATCGCGGAACGCCAGCACTGTATCAGTAAATTTCACGGTTCCTTTCACGGTTTGATCGATTTTCAGTGTAAAGCTCTGCAAAGCTGTGCAGACAAAACTTCTCCGGAAGAACCTGATAGACAGGACATTACGTGCTTTGTGAAAACCTGTGCAAAACAGCGCAAAGGGCCATTTTCGAATTATGAGTCCCCTGCCCTAACCGCTGAGCTACAGGCCCGTTTTTGCCGGGACGTTACATTGGCGCCACCCGGGCGCAAGGCGGGACGGTCATACACCGCCACTACAACTGGTGTCCTCCCGCCCGAGCAGGCGGCCGATCACTTCCACCAGTTGCGCCGCCTCGACCGGCTTCGGGATGTGGTATTGAAACCCCGCTTCCAGCGCGCGGGTCTGATCCTCCAATCGCGCGTACGCGGTCAATGCCGCGGCGGGAGTCTCTCCGCCCTCGCTCGCCGGCAACGCGCGCACCCGGCGGATCAATGAATAGCCATCCTTGCCGGGCATCTCCACATCGCTTAACAGCACATCGGGCCGCAGGCGGCACAGCGCTTCGAACGCCGCATCCGCGTTGTCCACCACCGTCACGTCCGCCTTGCAGAGCGTCAGCACCATCTCCATCAGCAAACGTGCGTCGGGATCGTCGTCGACGGCAACCACGGTGACCCCCTCGAGGGTGCGAGGCAACTCCGGGATGGGCGCCGAGGCCGCGGCCCGTTCCGCGACCGGGTCTTCGCGGCGGACGGCGCGGTCGGGGGAGGCGTTCAGGGGCAACTTGACGGAAAAGGTTGCGCCCTTGCCGTCGCCTTCGCTCATCGCATCGATCTGCCCGCCGTGCAGCTCGACCAGATGGCGCGTGATCGCAAGACCAAGGCCCAACCCGGAATAGTGCCTCGTGCTGCTGGTGTCGGCCTGGCTGAAGCGCTCAAAAACAAAGGGCAAAAAGCCCGGTTCAATGCCCTTGCCCGAGTCGGTGACCACGACCTCCACCCCGGCGTCGACGCGGCTCAGGCGAACGGCGACGCGTCCGCCGACGGGCGTGAACTTGATGGCGTTGGAAAGCAGGTTCCAGATGACCTGCTGCAAACGGTCGGGATCGCCCTGCACGACGCCAACCTCGGGGTCCAGATCGACATCGAGGGTCAATGAACGCGCGGTGGCGGCCGGGCGGGCCGCGGCGAGCGCGGCTTCGATGGCGGCGCGAAGATCGACGGGGCGCGTCTCTAGGCGCAGCTTGCCGGCGACGATGCGCGAGATGTCGATCAAGTCCTCGATGAGCCGGGCCTGGCTCTTGGCATTGCGCTCGATGGTCAGGACGGCCTCGCGCTTGGTGCCGGCGTCGAGATCGTCCAGCACGAGCAGTTGGATCCAGCCGAGAATCGCGTTGAGCGGCGTGCGCAGCTCGTGGGAAACGGTCGCCAGGAACTCGTCCTTGGCGCGGCTGGCCTGCTCCGCGCGC
>CAXUAZ010000039.1:0-23515 GCA_964249195.1 uncultured Chthoniobacterales bacterium | reverse complement strand
CATCGGCCTGACGAAAACCGCGGCGCTGGAAACGGCGGCGCCCGCCTACCACGCGCTCGGCGATGCGCGGCGCGGCGGTTATTATTATACTGCCGTCGTCGATGGGGTATGCGTCGTGGAGCCGGAGCTGGTGAATTTGGAGGAGGCCATTGCTCGCATCGGCGCGTATCCGGATTGGCCCGCCCTCGCCGAGACGCCGCTCGACGGCCTGGCGGTCACCGTGGGCGTGTTTCCCCGCGCGGCCCGGCTGTTGACCACGCCCGCCGCGACCCGGAGATTCTCCCCGCTGGAACCGCTCTATCTGCGCCCGCCGGCGATCACCCTGCCCAAGCCGCGCCCCGCTTTCAAATGAACGCCCGAAGAAGCCGCTGCTGGGCGGAGATCGACTGCGCCGCGTTGCGCCACAATGCCGCCGTTGCGCGGGAACTCGCCGGCCCCGGCGGGGCGCTCCTGGCGATCGTGAAGGCGGATGGATACGGGCACGGCATGATCCCCGTCGCGCGCGAACTGGCGGCCAGCGGCGTGGTTCGTTATCTGGGCGTGGCCAACGTCTCGGAAGCCGCCCGGTTGCAGGAGGCGCTCCCCGAGTTCGAGATCACCCTCCTCTCGCCCGCGCTCCCCGACGAACGCGAGGAAATCGTCGCGCGCGGCCTGCTCCCGTGGATCTCCTGCGCGGAGGAAGCCCGGTCTTACGCGCGCGCGGCGCGAGCGGTTCGGGGCTCGGGCGGCGCGCCGTTTGCGGTGGAGGTGAAGGTCGACACGGGGATGGGCCGCATGGGCGTCTTGGAGGAGGGTCTGCCGGGATTGCTCTCGCTCATCGCGCAACTGCCTGCGCTGCAACTCACCGGGGTCGTGACCCATCTGCCGTCGCCCGATGAAGACGCGACCTTTACCGAGGCGCAATTGCAGGCGTTCGGCGCGCTCACCGGCGCCGTGTCGGCGGCGCGTCATCACGCGCAGAACAGCGCCGGCCTGATCGGCTACGCGCGCGGCGGTTGCAACGTCGTGCGGCCGGGCTTGATGCTCTACGGCAGTTCTCCCATCGCGGTGTTTCAGGAGCGCCTGCGACCGGCACTGACGCTCAAGACGCGCGTGACGCTCGTGCGCGATCTGCCCGCCGGCCGCGGGGTCAGCTATGGGCGCACGTTCATCACGCCGGCCCCGATGCGGGTGGGGACCCTGGCGGTCGGCTACGCCGATGGCTACCCTCGACATCTTTCCAACGCCGGCGCCGAAGTCCTCGTGCGCGGGCGGCGTTGCCCGGTGCTCGGGCGGATCACGATGGATCAAACGATGATCGACCTAAGCGCATTGCCGGAGGTCGCCGCCGGCGAAGATGTCACCCTGATCGGTACGGATGACGAGGAGACGATCCTGGCTGCGGAGCTGGCTTCGCGCTCGGGGACGATCCCTTGGGAGATCTTCACCGGGTTGACAGCCCGGGTCGGGCGTTACTATAATGATGACACCCCAACGAATGTTCCAAATCATCTTTAACGATCTGAGCGCGGCCGAATTGTCGGTGTTGCCCACGGTCTTGCAGTTGAACTTGTTAAGCGAGTTTCAGATCTTGCCCGAGGATCTTGATTCGCTTGATGGGGATCAATTTGGGGTGATCGAACGCAAGGGCAAGAAGCTGTATCGTTACCGGGCGAGCGATTACCGCATTTACTTCGAGCGGTGCCGGGAAGGCGTCA
The DNA here is from genome assembly GCA_964249195.1 of uncultured Chthoniobacterales bacterium. Classification (GTDB taxonomy): domain Bacteria; phylum Verrucomicrobiota; class Verrucomicrobiia; order Chthoniobacterales; family SZAS-18; genus CAXUAZ01. Next base: position 21,818 of record CAXUAZ010000039.1, on the reverse strand, counting down.
CGGTTCACCGCATCCTGCACAAGAACACGCTCTCGGATTTTCTCTTCCGCAGCAAGCTGCCGATGGCCGAGGACGACCAGGTCGGCCGGGCGTCGGCGTTTTGGAAATTGATCGACGAAGGCGCCTCGCTGCGGGCCGCGTGAGCAGTCGCGTGCCGCTGATCGCATGGGTGGTGACGGGCGTCGCCGCGGTGCATCTGGCGGCGTTCTGGTTCCTGGCCGGCAAACATTTCCTGCCGAAGGTCCAACACGTTCCGCCGCCATCGGCGAACTTCGCGAGCGGAAAACGGACGCTGCGCGTGGACCCGGTAACGGGTGAAAAGACGACGGAGACCGATTTTGTGGTAAGCACCCGGTTACGGCCGGCGCCGGCGAAGTGACTTGAGTCGGCACGACCAGCCGACAATCTCCGGGCGATTCTATCGGCGGCAGTTTTTTTCCAATCTATGAATTCTCTCCTCGCCGTTTCCAATTCTCACGGGATTATCTACACGCTGATCATCGGTCTGGTGGTCGGCGTCATTGCCAAGTTCCTGACGCCGGGGCGCGATCCGGGCGGATGCATCATCACGATGCTGATCGGCATCGCGGGCTCGTTCATTGCGCATTTCATCGGCCGTGCGCTCGGGATTATGCCCATGGCGAGACGCCGGGGATCATTGCGTCGGTGATCGGCGCGATCATCCTGCTGGCTATCTATCACGTTGCCCGGCGCAACGGCCCGTCCGCCTAGGCGTTTGGCCGCTTGCGCCGGGCGTTCGGCGTGGGGTAAATTGCCCGTCCTTATGAGCACGGACCCATCGGCACTTTACTCCCGCAAGAACCCTTTCCGCGCAAAAGTGCTGACGAATCGGGTCTTGAGCAAACCGGGGTCGGGAAAGGAAATCCGGCATTTCGAGATCGGCCTGCACGGCTCCGGCCTTACTTATGAGGTTGGAGACGCGCTGGGCGTTTACCCGGAGAATAATCCGGCGCTGGTCGAGGAAATCATCGCAGCCCTCGGCGCCAGCGGCGATGAGTCGGTGCCGGGCGCGGATGGGGCCGAGACCACGTTGCGGCTGGCGCTGTCGCGCAATCTTCAAATCACGCAGCCCGACAAGAAGCTGCTCGAAGCGATCGCCGCGCGGTCCGAAGGCGCCTCAGTCGTCAAGGAGCTACTTTCCGATCCGCTGCGCAAGGAGGACCTGCAGAAATACATTTACGGGATGGAGGTTATCGACTTCCTGCTGACCCATCCGTCGATTCATTTCACGCCGGGGGAATTCGTGGCGTTGCTGCGCAAGTTGCAGCCGCGGCTGTATTCGATTTCATCGAGCCTCAAGGCGCATCCCGATGAGGTGCATCTGACCGTGGCGACCGTGCGGTACGAGAGTCACGGGCGCAAACGGCACGGGGTATGTTCCACGTACCTGGCCGAGCGCGCGGAGCCCCCGGCGACGGTGCCGCTCTTTTTTCATAGCGCGAAGCATTTCCGGTTGCCGGAGGATCCGGCGACGGCGGTGATCATGGTGGGACCCGGGACGGGGATTGCGCCATTCCGCGCGTATCTCGAAGAGCGCAAGGCGACCGGCGCGACGGGCCGGAACTGGCTGTTCTTCGGCGACCAGAAGGCGGCGTCCGATTATAGTTATCAAGAGGAGTTGGAGGCCTGGCAGGCGGAGGGCGTGCTGCACCGGTTGCACACCGCGTTTTCCCGCGATCAGGAGGAGAAAATCTACGTGCAACATCGGATGCTCGAGAATGGCTCCGAGTTATACCGGTGGCTGGAGGAAGGCGCGCATTTCTACGTGTGCGGCGACGCAAGCCGCATGGCGAAGGACGTCGATGCGGCGCTCCACCAGATCGTGCAAAAGGAAGGCAGCAAGACGCCGGTCGAGGCGGCCGAATACGTGGAGGCCTTGAAGAAGACGAAACGGTATAAACGCGACGTGTATTGATCTCACTGGAGGGCGACGCTCCGTCGTCGCCCATGATCGATCCGTGAACGGGGCGCCCCGTGCCGCAATCAAGTCACGGCGACGACGGAGCGTCGCCCTCCAGGGATAAAAGAACGCGCTACGGCGTGCGTTCCAGTTGCAGCGTGACGGCGATCGGATCGCCGGCGGAACTGCTCAACTGCCGTTCACCGGGACGCATGGGAATCAACGCGCCAATCACGCGCTTCTGGCGTTTGAGTTTGCCTTTCGGGGTGCGGATCAGTTCCGTCAACGAAGTGCGCGAGATCACTTCAAGCACGCCGGGGGACGAGCCGCGTTGCAGGTGCGCGCTGAAACCCATGACCGCCGGGCGATCCTCCGTGGGAAGGCGCTGGCCGGTTTTCACCTGCGCGGTTCCCCCGACGGCGACGCGCGCCGACGCCTCGCCGAGCGCGACGTGATCGGCGGTGCGTCTCACGCTCCACAGCACGCGATAACGGGCGCCGGCTTCAGAATTGTTGGCCGCGCAACCGGCCAGCAGAGCCGCAAGCGCGCAGGATGCAATGGACCTCGGCACGCGGCACTCTGGCGCAACCGGCCAGCGGCGGCAAAGTGGAAAACGCTCAGACCACCACGAGATCGACGTTTCGCAATTCGCGCAGCAGCCGGTCGTGCAGCGAAAGGCGCCAGCGCTGCCAGACCTTTCGATCACCGGGCCGCCCCACCACAAAGTGCGTAATGCCGTACTCACGCGCAAAATCGATCAGTGCGGCGGCGACCTCCTCGCGCTTGAGCACGATCACAATCCCGCCCATGCGCTGCGCCGTCTCCAGCGTGTCGCCGATCGCCCGCTGCGCCTCGGCGCTGATCGCCTGCGGCGCCTCCTTCAATGTGCGCACGTACACCGCGTACCACGGGGCGTTCAACTGCGACGCCAGCCGCGCCGTCTTGCGCAGGATCGCTCCCGGGTCGGGCCCACCGCTGCTCAACGCCACCGCCACCTGGCCCACCCCGCCGGGCAGATGCTCGTGGCCGGCGCTTTCCTCCGCGCGCTGGCGGCGGTCGAGGAAGTTGGCGCTCTCGCTGAGCGCCATCTCGCGCAGGCGCGTCAGGTTTTGCGTCGTGAAGAAATTCGCGAGTGCGTCCGCCACTCGATCGCGCGCATAGATCTTTCCGGTTTGCAGGCGCTCGATCAAATCCTCGGCGGGCAGATCGATGTTCACGATCTGATCGGCGCGGGTGAGGAACTCGTCGGGGATGCGCTCCTTGACCCGCACGCCGGTGGCGCCTTCCACGAGATTATAGAGGCTCTCGAGGTGTTGGATATTCAACGTGCTGATGACGTTGATCCCGGCCGCCAGCAAATCCTCGACGTCTTCGTAGCGCTTTTTCGTCTTGCTGTCGGGCGCGTTGGTGTGGGCGAGTTCATCCACGAGCGCCACGGTGGGCGCGCGCGCGATGATGGCCGCCGTGTCCATCTCGCGCAGTTCGACGCCCCGATATTGGGTCAACACGGCGGGCACGATTTCCAACTCGCCGATTTGCGCCGTGGTCTCGGGCCGGGCGTGCGGCTCGACGTAGCCGATCACCACGTCGACGCCGCGCTTCTTGAGCCGGTTGCCCTCGACGAGCATCTGATACGTCTTGCCCACGCCGGGGCAGGCGCCGAGATAAATCTTGAGTTTGCCTTGCTTCTGCTGATTGATCAGCGCGAGGAAATCTTCCGCCTTGCGCCGCGGCGGCTCGCCGGAGTTGGAGAATGCATCGGCCATGGCCCTACCTCTGCCGGTCCAATCGCTTGTTCTTTACGCGGGTTTGCGGAAGCGCCTTTTTGTCCTTATAGTAATAGCAGACTTCCACCAGCGTCGGCCAGATCTCCAGGGACGACTGAATCTGGCTGACCACGTCGTCGACGATGCGGCTGACGTTCTGCTGAAAGAAGTCCGGCTCGAACCCGTAGAACGCCTTGGAGAGACTGTCCGCGAATAGTTGCAGCGATTGCCGGCGCTCGTCGTGCACCGCCGCCTTCGATGCGGCCACCACCTCGCCGTGCACCTTCGCAATGCGGGTTAGGATTTCCTCCGAATCCTGCAGCGTGACCTCGCCCTGGTAGTGGAATTTGATGAACAGATCGTCGCGCTGGTAGACGCTGTCCTTGATCTTGCGCTTGAGCAGGCTGCAAAGTTCTTCGTTGAAGACTTCCGTGGCCAGCGGGTTGCGCATGTAGTTGTTCTTCGTGTGATTTTGCGCGGCATCGACGTGCGCGCTGGCGAGGCTCGCCTGCTGAATCCACAAACGATAGATGTAATCCTCGAAGCGCAGCCGCGTCGGGAAAAACGGCGGCAGGCCCAGGCGATTGTCATAACCGGCGACGCCGCAATCGATGCGCCAGTTCTTGTTGGTCACCACCGGGCGGAAATTCACCAATACATAACGGTCGTTGAGTTCCTGCGGATCGATCTGGCCGTCGTTGTCGAGGAACATGGAAACGTAGTCCAGCGCGTCGATGTCGTTGGTGCCGGTGCGGAAGGTCTGCGCGATTTTAATCTGCGCGTCCCTGGTCAGTTTGCCGTGTCCGAGAATCAGCGAATTTTCGCGGGTGAACGCGCGGGTGGTGTTCGTCTCCAGGTCCATGGAGGTATCCACCAGCAGATCGCCTTTTTCGTAATTGGCCGGCGCCTGGCTCACCTTGCGCCCGAGGACTTCATCGAAGGCCCCGAGCAGGTCGAATGATTTACTGGCGTACCCGCGCTTCTCGTTGCCGCGATATAACTTGCCGCGGGCGATCTCGTCGGGCGCGAGCGATTCCGGGCTGTCTTCGATCAACGCCTCGGGGCGCATGTCGTCATCGGAGCTGATGAGGAACTTGCCCAAGGTCCACATGAGCGTGCAATTGCGGTTGCCGCCGTAGCTCGGGCGAAAGAGGTTCTTCACCAGCGACTCGAGTTTTTTGTCGCGCAGCTTGCGGTTGAGGAGGCCGATAAATTCCTCCTTTTCGCGCGGGCCAACGTAGTACAATTCGTTCGCGGTGCGCGTGCCCTCGAGCAGCGGGAAATACTTCTCGTGATTGGCAACGCTCGAATCATCGAACACCATCAATTTTACAGAATGCCCGTTGCGCCAGAAGTTGGCGTCGTAGGCTTCGATGGCTTCGGCGACATCCCGCAGACGGTAGGTGGGAATCGCGAAAACAGTGGTTTCAGGCTCCATGGGCGTGTTCGGCGAGGCGTTCCAGGTCGCGCTGGATCTCGTTGTACCGGCGTTTGAGTTTGAGCAGTTGATTGATGAGCAGGAGGATCGTCATCGACAGCACCAAGCACGGCGCCGTGATCGACGCGGTGAGATACTCGTTGGAGCGATCGAACGCGGCGAGGATCGTGGCCGCATCCGGCTTGCCCGCGGAAAGGAGTTGAACCAATTCCGCGTGCGCCTGTTCGCGGGCCTGGATGGCCTGACGCACGGGCACGCCGCACGCGAGGGCGACGCAGACGGCGGTCACCGCGCCCATGATCACCGGGCGCGGCACGGAGAATCCTCTCCGGCCGCCTTCCTCCGCAACGGGGTAGTACATGGGACGAACCCTGGTTTCCAAAATGCGCCGGAGCTATAGCTTGCCGTCGAGCGCCAGATTAAGCAACAGGGTGTTGACGCGCGGTGAGCCGAAGACGCTGGCGCCGGTCCCCTCGGTGTACTTGGCCATGAGCTGACGGATTTCGTCTTCGGACTTCCCGCGCTCGCGGGCGACGCGCGCAACTTGCAGCGTCGCGTTGGCCAACGAGATATGCGGATCGAGCCCGCTGCCGGAGCGGGTGACGGCATCCGCCGGCACGCCATCGGTTTCCTTCAACCCGTTGGCCGTGCGGTAGGCGGCGACGAGGTCTTTGATGCCATCGAAGTTCGACGGATCGTTGACCGCCGCGCCGGCGGCGTCCTTCTTGTGCTGGCCGTTGACGAACTTGTCGCTGGTCGGCCCGAGGTTGGTCCCGCCGCTGGCGGTGGGATCGTAGCCGGCGGCGCCCGCGGCCGAGGGGCGCGGGTTGAAGTACTGTTTGCCGCCGAAGTTTTGCCCGAGCAGTTCGCTGCCGTACACGGTCTTGCCGTCGGCGGAAGTGACGAGGCTGCCGTTGGCCTTATGGTTGAAGAGTCCCTTGCCAATCACCAGCACCGCCAGGGGATAGAGGCCGCTGACCACGACTCCCAGCACGACTGTCGCCAGGATGGAAGTCACCGTCTCCGAGACGAGCGAATACCCTTTGTCGCCCGGCGCCACGGTGATGAGAGTGGTCTGAACTTTGGATGAATCGTAATTTTTCATATTGATATCAATGTCTAATTTTTTTGCGAATCTTCAGACCAGGTGCAGCGCCGCCACGACCACGTCGATCGCCTTGATGCCGATGAACGGCACGATGATGCCGCCCAACCCGTAGATGAGGAGATTGCGCCGCAGGAGGGCGTCCGCGCCCAGCGCGCGGAAGCGCACGCCTTTGAGCGCCAGCGGGATCAACGCGATAATGACCACGGCGTTGAAGATCACCGCGCTCAGGATGGCCGAACTCGGGCTCGCCAGGTGCATGACGTTGAGCGGCGCAATCGCCGGGAACGCCACGAGCAGCATGGCCGGGATGATGGCGAAGTATTTCGCCACGTCGTTGGCAATGGAGAACGTGGTCAACGCGCCGCGCGTCATCAGGAGTTGTTTGCCGATTTCCACCACCTCGATGAGCTTGGTCGGGTTGCTGTCGAGGTCGACCATGTTGCCGGCTTCCTTGGCCGCCTGGGTGCCGGTGTTCATCGCAACGCCGACGTCGGCTTGCGCGAGGGCGGGAGCGTCGTTGGTGCCGTCGCCCGTCATGGCGACGAGGCGGCCGCCGGTTTGCTCGCGACGAATGTAGGCCAGCTTGTCTTCGGGCGTGGCCTGGGCGAGGAAGTCGTCCACGCCGGCTTCCTTCGCGATCGCGGCGGCGGTAAGCGGATTGTCGCCGGTGATCATGACCGTTTTGATGCCCATCGCGCGGAACCGCTCGAAGCGATCCGCGAGCCCGCCTTTGACGATGTCCTTAAGGTAGATGACGCCGAGCGCTTTTTCCTTTGTCGCGACCACCAGCGGCGTGCCGCCCTTGCTGGAGATCGCGGTGACCGCGGCGTCCACTTCGGGCGAGAATCTCCCGCCGACGTAAGCGCGCACGCTGTCCGCGGCGCCCTTGCGGTATTGCGCGCCATCCAGGTTCACGCCGCTCATGCGCGTCTGCGCGGTGAACGGGACAAACTCGGCGTTAGGCAACTGCGAAAGCTCACGCCCCCGGATGCCTTCCTGCTGCTTGGCGAGCACGACGATGGAGCGGCCCTCGGGCGTTTCATCCGCGAGGCTGGAGAGCTGCGCCGCGTCGGCCAGTTCGTGCGCGGTGACGCCCGGAGCCGGGATGAATTGGACCGCCTGCCGGTTGCCAAGCGTGATGGTGCCCGTCTTGTCGAGCAACAGCACGTCCACATCGCCGGCGGCTTCCACCGCGCGGCCGCTCATCGCGAGCACGTTCTTTTGCACGAGGCGGTCGATGCCCGCGATGCCGATGGCCGAGAGCAACCCGCCGATGGTCGTCGGGATCAAGCACACGAGCAGCGCGATCAGCACCGTCGGCGAGAAATCCACGCTCGAGAACTTGCCGAAAGGCAGGAGCGTCATGCAGACGAGCAGGAAGATGATGGTCAACGCGGAGAGCAGGATCGTGAGCGCAATTTCATTGGGCGTCTTCTGGCGTTTGGCGCCTTCGACGAGCCCGATCATGCGGTCGAGGAAACTCTCGCCCGGGTTGGCCGAGATGCGCACCTTGATCTCATCGCTGAGCACGCGCGTGCCGCCGGTGACGCTGGAGCGATCGCCGCCCGCCTCGCGGATGACCGGGGCGGATTCGCCCGTGATCGCGCTTTCGTCGACAGTCGCCGCGCCCTCGATGATCTCGCCGTCGCCGGGGATGGCTTCCCCGGCCACGATGAGCACGACGTCGCCCTTGCGGAGCTGATCGGCTGAGACCTGCTCGACCTTGCCGTTGTCGCGCAGGCGGTTGGCGGTGGTCTGCGTGCGGCTGGCGCGCAGGGTGTTGGCCTGGGCTTTGCCGCGGCCTTCCGCCATTGCCTCGGCGAAGTTGGCGAAGAGCACGGTGAACCACAGCCACACGCTGATCTGGCCGGTGAACGCCTTGCTTTCCGTCGAGGCAAAGACCTCCACGGTGGTGACGAGCGCGCCGACTTCCGTGACGAACATTACGGGGTTTTTGATCATGGTGACCGGGTTCAATTTCTTGAACGCGTCCCCGATCGCGGGGCCGATAATTTTAGGATCGAAGATGGAACGATTTTGAGCAGCCATAGTAGAAAAGGTAGAAGGTGGTAGAATGGAGTTAGAACAGTTTGCCTCCGTACATCAGGAAGTGTTCGACCACGGGGCCGAGCGCGAGCGCAGGCAGGAAGTTCAACGCGCCGATGAGCAGCACCGTGCCGATGAGCAGGATGATGAACGTCCAGCCGTCCACCGGGAACGAGCCGGGGCCCGCGGGCACCAATTTCTTGGCGGCGAGCGACCCGGCGATGGCCATGATCGGCACGATCATGAGGAACCGGCCGACGAGCATCGCCAGGGCGAGCGTGGTGTTATACCAGGGCGTGTTGGCGCCGATGCCGGCGAACGCGCTGCCGTTGTTTCCCGTCGCCGAGGAAAACGCATACAGGATCTCGCTGAAGCCGTGCGGTCCGTTATTGTTCGTGCCGTTGGTCAACGCGCCGGTGGCGTCGGCCGCGCCGAAGTTGTTGGCGCCCGCCGCCCAGGCCGCGAAGCCGAGGATCGACAGCGTCAGCACCAGCACGACAAGCCCTGCCATCTTGACCTCGAAGGCCTGGATTTTCTTGCCGAGGTATTCGGGTGTGCGGCCCACCATCAGGCCCGCGATGAACACCGCGAGGATGACGAAGACCAACATGCCATACAGACCCGCGCCGACACCGCCGAAGACGATCTCGCCGAGCTGGATGTTAAAGAGCGGCACCAACCCGCCAATGGGAGTAAAGCTGTCGTGCATGGAGTTCACCGCGCCGCACGAAGCGTCCGTGGTGATCGTCGCAAACAGCGCCGAGCTAAAGATGCCGAAGCGGACTTCCTTGCCTTCCATGTTGCCGTCGGCCTGGACGACGCCGTTGTGATAGAGGTTCGGATTTCCATCCGCTTCCGCTTTCCAGCAGGTCACAACGCCGACCAGGAAGATCGCCGCCATGGCGCCCCAGACCGCCCAACCGTGCTTCTGGTTTCCCACCGCGCGACCGAGGTAGTATGTGAGCGCGCTCGGGATCGCGAAGATCGAGAGCATCTGGATGAAGTTCGACAGCGGGGTCGGGTTTTCGAAGGGATGCGCGGCATTGGCGTTGACGAAGCCGCCGCCGTTGGTGCCGAGCATCTTGATCGCCATCTGCGAGGCGATGGGTCCCTCGACGATGCTCTGGGTTTCAACCGCCTGATCCTGCAACACGACGTTGCCGGCGGCGTCCTTCACCGGGTTGTTAGAAGCGTCGGTTTTGGGAACCTGGATTGTCTGCTTCTCGGAAAGTTGCGCCGTGTCGTACGGCTTGAAGTTCTGTGGGATGCCCTGGGAGATCAGGAAGATCGCGTAGAAAATACAGATCGGCAGCAGCAGGTAATAATGCAGCCGCACGAGATCGACCCAGAAGTTGCCGACCGTGCCCGACTCATGCCGCGCGATGCCGCGCACCAACGCCGCCGCGACCGCGATGCCCAGGGCCGCGGACCAGAAGTTGTGGCTCGCCAGACCCACCATCTGCGAGAAGTAAGACATCGTGCTCTCACCCGCGTAACTCTGCCAATTGGTGTTGGTGGTAAACGATGCCGCCGTGTCGAACGCGAGATCCGGCGAGATCACTCCCGCCCCGGTGGGATTGCTCGCGCTCGTGACGCCAAATCCCTGCGGATTGAGCGGGAGCTTATGTTGAAAGCGCAGCACGCCGTAGGTGAACAGCATGGTCACCAGACTGAAGAGCAGCAGCGCCGCGGAATACTGCTTCCAGTTTTGCTCACGCCGCGCGTCGACGCGGAGCAGCCGATAGGTGAACCGCTCGATCGGTCCGAGGACCGGCTCGAGGAAGGTGTTTTTGCCGTCGAGCACCTGGAAAAGGTAGACTCCGAGCGGCTTGGTGATGAGAAGCAGGATGCCCATGTAGAGGGCGAGTTGGATCCAGCCGGATGCGTTCATAAGGTAAAAGCGTTAACGAGTAAGTGGAATAAGCGACACCGGATCAAAAATGCTCCGGATAAATCATGGTCGCGAAGAGATAGATGAGCAGAAGGCCGGCGATGATGCCGATGATGATGGTTCCCATAATAGTAGGTAGGTGTTAGGACGCAGACTTAGATTTTGCCGCACCAGTGCGCATACGCGATGGAGCCGAAGAAAAAGCCGACCGCGGCAAGGAGATAGATGAGATCTAACATAGAAGTGATGACACTGAAGTTTTAGAAGGTGACGATGACATCGAGAGCGCCGGTGAACTGATGGCTCTGCGATGAATCGGTGAACGCATTGCGGCCGTCGAGCGCCTTGTCATAGCGCAGCTCGGGGCGGATCAGCACGTGGTCGTTAGCTTTCACGTTCACGCCCACGGTGACGGCGCCGATCGTCGTGCCGCCGCCTGGCCCAACGGTGCGCGGGTCAAGCGACCGCAGCTCGCCGCGGCCGAGGTCCGCGGCGTCGTCATTGGCGGCGAACTGGGCGATGAAGAAGCCGTCGTCATCACGGAAGATTTCTCCGCGAATGCCGAGCGTCACGTACTTGTTGAACGCGAAGGTGGCGTACTGGGCCGCGCCGTAGCACTCGGCCTGGAACCCATCGTCGCGGGTGTAGACGAGATCGGTGATGAACGTGAGCTTGTCCGTCGCCTTGAAGGTGAGGTTGACGTTATTGTAATAGCGCAGGTCGCCATTGGTGTGAACGAGGCGGCCGTTCGTGCCCACGGCGCCTTCAAACACGGCGTCGTTTTCGGCCCCGATGGACGTATTGCCGGCGATGACCGCCTTGCCGTCGAGCAGCGTCAGGGTGAAGCCGCCGAGGAACGATTCCACGTCGTTATTGTCATCCAGGCCGACGTTGGCGCCGCGCACGACGCCCGCGTAGACATCGAGGATTTTGTTCGCGTGCAGGGTCGCGAGCGCGCCGAGATGTTGGAACGGCACGCCGAAGTTAAAGATGTACGAATGCGAATAGAAGAAGTTGCCCGTGGGATAGATCGTCTCCGTGCTCATCGGGCTGGCGAATTGCCCCAGGCGCAAATCGACGCCGCCTTCGGTCAACACCGGCAGATGCAAACTGCCGTAGGCTTCCACCGCCGCGATCGTGTAGCGGCCGTTGGACACGCGGTCGAACTCCCCGATGGGATTGAGAAAACGCGCGTCGGACCCGCCGGTGAGTTGCAGCTTAAAGCCGTAGTCGAACTTGCCCGGCTCCGGGGCCAGCGCCCGCTCGATGGTGACCGTCGCCTGGTTGACGAGCGGCTCGCCGTTGCGGTCGTCGAACAACCGGCCGAAGAGCTGATTATCCTTGGGCGCGCCGGTGCTGGCGCTGATGCCCGCATCGAGCAACAGGGAGAATTTCACGCGCGATTCCGCTTTCTTTTCGATGACGGTTTTCTTGGCGTCCTTCGCATCCGGAGCATCGCCGGCGAACAGCGCGGGCGCGATCCCGGCGGCGGTCAACGCGGCGAGGGCAAGGGTTTTAGTGAGGGTGGACTGCAGGGGTGTGTTCATAAAGTTTTAGAAACTGAGCGTTAGTGGCGCGTTGCGTCGCCGGCCTTGGTGAGGCTGTGCTCGGAATAGAGTTGAAGCGCGCGGCGATAGAAGCGTTCCGCTTTGGCGGCGTCGTTGCTGCGCTCCAGCAGAAGCCCGAAAAGGTAGTGCGCGTCGGCGGATTCGCTGTTCAACTCCAGCGCGTGCGCGAGGTGGAAACGCGCGGTCGCGAAGTCGCGGCAGTTGATCGCGTGCCTGGCCTCGGTGACCTGCCAGTCGCAAGTCCCCTCGCCAGCGGTCTTGACCGTTAGGCCATTAAGCATCCGCGCCACGGCCGCGCGAAACGTGATCGGCTGAAGCGGCTTTTCCACGAAATCCACGGCGCCCAGTTTCATTGCGGCCACGGCCTCGGACATCGTGCCGTGCGCGGTGATCATCAGCGCCGGGGTGTCGCACCCGTTGCTTCGCAGCGCCGAGAGAAGCTCCAACCCACTCTCGGTCCCCAGACGCAGATCGAGGATCAAGCCGTCGTAGGCGGATTTCTCCACCAACTTGCGCGCTTCGGCGGCCGTTCCCGCGGTGTCGACGTCATAGCCGTCGGACTCCAGCGCGAGCCCGAAGGTGTAGCGAATGTTCTCGTGGTCGTCCACGAGCAGCAAACGGGAGGAGCGCGCGGCGTTCACGATTTGCCCCCCATGTGCAGCGGCTCGGCGCTGCTGCCGAAGTTGAACAACTCGAAGATGCGCCGCATGTTTTGCTGCGCGGCTTCGTGGTTGGAATCGAGCCGGATGGCGCGGCCGTAGGATTTTTTGGCCGCCTCGAAGTTGCCGGCGATCTCGCAGAGCACGCCGTGCAGGTTGTGCGCGTCGGCCGAGCGATCGTTGAGCTGCAACGCCTGCGCGACCTGCTCGTTGGCGGCGTCGAGCGATTGCAAATTCACCAGGCGCTTGGCCTCGCGCAGTCGGTCGTCGAAGCTCCCGGCCTGCACTCCCGCGGGTCGGGGCCGATGACGCTCGAGGATTTCCGCCACCATGCCGCGCAAGGCGACCGGCTCGATCGGTTTTTCCAGGAAGTCGATCGCGCCCAGTTGCATCGCGCGCACCGCCTGGCGGATGCTGCCATAGGCGGTGATCATCAAGGTCGGCGTCTGGATGCCTTCACGGCGCATGCCGGCCAGCACATCCAGCCCGCTGTCTTCGCCCAGCCGCAGATCAAGCACGGCCAGGTTGAATTTTTCGCGGGCAAAGCCCGTCATGGCCTCCGCTTCCGAGGCGGCTTCGCGCACCTCGTACCCATCCGTCTCGAGGGCGAGGCGGAACGTCAGGCGAATCGTGCGTTCGTCATCGATGATGAATATCTTGCCCGTGTTCATATTGGCGAAGAGGCTGGCAACACAAAAAAGAACTCGCTCCCCCGGCCCTCCGGCCCGGCGACGACGCCGATCTGGCCATCGTGCGCGCGGACGATCTCCCGGCAAATGGCGAGTCCAAGGCCGGCGCCTTCCCGGGGCTCGCCGGGCAGGCGGTAAAATTTCTCAAACACGCGCTCGCGTTCCGCCGCCGGGACGCCCGGGCCGCGATCGGTCACGCTGAAACGCACCGCCCCATTTGCGGAGCGCGCCGCCACGGTGATCTCCTCGCCGGGCGGCGAGTGCTTGACGGCGTTGGAGATGAAGTTGGAAAAAACGTGCCCAAGCTGATCGCCGGAAACCGCGAGCGGTGGCAGATCGGGCTCGAGTTGCATCGTGATCTTGACGTTGGAAAGCGACACCATGCCATGCGCCTCCCGCACCGCGCGGCGCACGAGTTCTTCGGGCCGGTCGATGCGCCGCTCGCTCACGCTCGCGCCGCTCTCGAGCTTGGCGAGGTCGAGCAGATTGTTGATGAGATCGAGGAGGCGCTCGGCATCGTCGCGTGACGCGATCAGCAGCTCGGTCTGCTTGGGGTTGAGCGCGCCGATGCGCTCCTCGAGCAACAGGTAGACCGCCATGCGGATGCTCGTGAGCGGCGTTTTGAGCTCGTGCGATACGGTGGCGACGAGATTGGTTTTGACGTCGTCCAGGAGGCGAAAACGCGTGACGTCGTTGAGGATCACCACCGCGCCGGAGCCGCCGTCCTGCAGGCCGATCACGCGCGGCAGCAGGAATTTTTCCCGGTCATCGACGCGCACGCAGATCGATTGCTCGAAACTCTCGGGCAGGTAATCGCCTTCACCGCGCATCACCTTCATCGCGAGCGGCACGATGGGCAGCGTCATGTCCGTGCCGGCGAGCTTCTTGCGCAGGCGTTCGGCGGCGGGGTTTTGGTACGCGATCTCGCCGTCGGCCGAGAAGATGATGATCGGGTCGAGCAACGCCGCGAACACCACCTCGGTCGCCTGGCGCGCGTGGACGAGCTCGTCGGCCGTGGTCTGCCGGTAAAGGCGCAGCTTGCCGGCCATTTTATTGAAGGCGTCGGCCAACTGGCCGAGCTCGTCGCGGCTGCTTACGGGGAGCACCTGATCGAGATTGCCCTCGCCCAGTTCGATGGCCGAATCGGTCAAGCGCCGGAGCGGCCGCAGGACCGTCTCGCCGAGCCTCCAGGCGAAGAAAAACTCCAAGGGCAACGCCACCGCGATCGCCAGAAACATGATCCGCGTGGACTGGCGCGCGGTGTCGCGGGCGCGGTGATCCTTCTGCGTCATCGCGCGCTCGTTGATGCCCTGAATGACCGAGGCGGCGTCGAACAGGCGGTTCGGATCCGGGTTGGCCCCCGGCTTCGCCGCGGCGGCAAGGAACGCGTCGGCCTGCGTCTTGAGGGCGTTGGCGGCTTCCCGTTCGCCGGGCTCGGTGATGATCCGCAGCTCGGCCTCGACGTTGCGCCGGCAGACGGCGATTTGCTCCTCCAGCGCGGGGCGATTCTGCTCCCGCTCGTTTTCCGGGGCGGCCAGCATGCCTTCAATGCGCAGGGCGGCGTCCTTGAGATCGCGCATGGCGGCGATGCTGACGTAATTCTCGTGCAACGTCGTATTTACCGCGCCGCCGAGTTGCACGAAAAGCCACACGGCATAGCCGCCGATCAGCACCAATAAGATGATGAGGGGCGCCACTCCGAGGAGGATGCGGTTTCGTAACATGGCGACCGCGGGTTCTAAAGCTTCCGGCGTGCCAGCGCGAGACGCTTTGGTGCAAGTTCCTATGTGGTAGTCAGTTGTAATCTGCAACCCGCAACCGACGCAACCCTGCGCCGTGCAAAAAGCAACGATCCCTCCAGGCGTTTAGCAAACTGCACGATCAACGGAATTCAATCGTCCGCCCCGGGATGGGGCGCCTGCCATTTGCGCCGCCGGCGGTAGAGCGTGGCGACGTCGATGCCAAGGATCTCTGCCGCTTCCTCGAGCCGGGAGGTCTTCGCGAGGATCTGGCGCACATGTTCGTCGCCAAGTTCCGCCAGGCTCACGGCCGAGCCGACTTCGGGTCGATGGTCCAATTTTGCATCGGCGGCGATGCCCGATAAGTCAGCGGCCTCGATGCGCGGACCGGACCCGAGAATGACGGCGCGCTCGATGACGTTGCGCAATTCCCGCAAGTTCCCCGGCCAAGAGTAACGCCGCATCGCCGCCTTCGCCTCGGGGCTGAACTCGGTGATTTGCTTGCCCGACTGGCGCGCAAAGAAGCGCAGGTGCGACGCGGCGAGGTTTTCGAGGTCGAGCGGGCGTTCGCGCAGGGGCGGCAGATGCAGGGCGACCACGTTTAGCCGGTAATAAAGATCCTCGCGAAACTTTCCTTCGCGGATGGCCTGCGCCAGATCGCGATTGGTCGAGGAGATGACGCGCACGTCGGCTTTGCGGGTTTGCGTTTCGCCGACGCGCTCGTACTCCCGCTCCTGGAGAAGGCGCAGAAGCTTTGGCTGAATTTCCATCGGCAACTCCCCGATTTCATCCAGGTACAGGGTTCCGCCATCTGCGGCGGCGACCTTTCCATGCGTCTCCGCGACGGCGCCGGTGAACGCTCCGCGGGCGTGCCCGAAGAGTTCGCTCTCGAGCAGTTCGCGAGAGAGACTTGGACAACTGACGGTCACCATCGGCCGATCCGCGCGCAGGCTCCGCTGATGGATCCCGCGCGCCAGGAGGCTTTTGCCGGTGCCGCTTTCGCCCAGGAGGATGATCGACGCGTGGCTGGCGGCCGTTTTCTGGGCGAGGTCGAGCACCTTGCGCATGGCGGGATCCTCGACGTTGGAAGGCGAGGCGCCCGCGGTGATTTCGAGCAGGGATTCGAGTTCCTCGACGCGCCGTTCGAGCCCGAGGCGTTTCTCGATCCGGTTGAGAACCATGCGAACTTGCTCCGGGGTAAACGGCTTGGGTAGGTAATCGGCGGCCCCCAGCCGGATGGCTTCGACAGCGGTGGCGATCGTGGCAAAAGCGGTGATGACGATGACGGCAAGATGACGGTCGATTTTTCGCAGTTGGGCGAGCACTTCGAGGCCATCCTCATCGCCGAGCCGCAGATCGAGGAACGCAATGTCGAAACTCGCTTTCTGCATCTGCCGGACGGCCCCGGCGCTGCCCTCGACCGCGACGACCTGATGGCCATCGACCTCCAGGGCAACGGATAACATGCGGGAGATGTTCCGTTCGTCGTCGATCAACAAAATCCTCATTGAAGTAACCGGCAGAATCGCCGCAACGGTCCGCATACTCAAGACTCGAGATCAACCGGGACCTTGCGCGAAGCTCCCGAGGTAAGTAATTTCGTTCCATGTCCACCGTGCCGAAAATCAGGGAGGCCATCGCGAAACTCTCGCCGCAGGAATATTGCGAACTCATGGCGCAGTTGCATCCCTTTGAGGATGACGAGTGGGACAAGCAAATGAAAGCGGATGCTGCTTCGGGTAAGTTTGATGCAATGAACGCGCGGGCGAAGGCGGACCATAAAGCGGGTCTGACCGAAGAGTGGCCGTGATGGGAATGGATTGACACGCACGCCGGCTATGATCGCTTGGCGTAGGTCGAATAACCGGCGTTTTCGCCGGTTGCGACGCTCCCAGTTGGAATCGAACCAACACTCTACGGTTTAGAAGACCGGTGCTTTATCCGTTAAGCTATGGGAGCTTTTACTCTGGTGGGCAGGACTTTTTGGAGGAGCTGATTTGCTTTTTCTACGGTTTCTTTCTACGGTCTCGTTATCAAGACGAAGATCGGAGAACAAGGCTGGGAAAAAACACGGCTCCAACATCTGGTCCGTAACAAAGCTTCTGGGCGTTACTATGCGCGGCTTTACCTCGCAGGTAAAGAGGTCTGGCGATCACTTAAAACCACGCCTTTTTCCGTGGCGGAGGCTCGGCTTGCCGCCGCGCAAAAGGAACATCGGCAGCTCAAAGGCAAGCAGATCGACCCGGCAAATGCCAAAATGACCTTCGGTCAAGCGGCCGAGCTTTACATGCGGAGTCGAGAGGAGAGTGTCGGACCCAAGAAGCGCACCCGAACTTATTGGCGCGAGGTCGATGTGGCCGTGCTCAAGAGCTGGCCTGGGCTCGCTGATTTGGAACTCCGACGCATCACGTCGACCGCCTGCCGCGAGTGGTCCAACCATTACGCCAGGATTTACAGCGCCACCCGCTATAATTCGGCGCTCTCTCACCTGCGGCACGTCTTTGAACTTGGAATCGAGAACGGCGTCCTCTTTGCCAGCCCCGCCATTGGCTTGAAGCGGAGGCCTCAGAAAGGGAAGGAGTTGGAACTTCCCACGCGCGTCCAGTTCGCGGCTTTTATTGCGGAGATGAGGAATGGGCGCAGCCGCGACTCCCGCAACTGCGCAGACCTGGCGGAAGGTTTGGCCTTCACCGGATGTCGCATTTCTGAGGCGAGGTGTATCGCGTGGCGCGACGTTGATTTCACCACCGGGGAGATTCTTGTCCGAGGCGACCCCGAAGAAGCCACCAAAAATGGCGAAATGCGCCGAGTTCCGCTAATCCCGAGTGCCCGCCAGTTGTTTGAGCGCATGCGACAGCATCGATCCGGTGAGGCCGCTACAGAAAGCGTCTTTGCAGTCCGGGAATGCCAGAATGCGATGAACCGTGCCGCCAAAAAGATCGGGATGTCGCGGATCACGCATCACGACCTGCGGCACTTCTTCGCCACGGTCTGTATCGAAAGCGGCGTTGATATTCCGACCGTCTCCCGGTGGCTTGGCCATAAAGACGGAGGAGCGCTCGCGATGCGTACCTATGGGCATCTACGGAGGGAACATAGCGTCTCCGAAGCGCAAAAAGTGTCGTTTGCTCCAGTTGCTGCCAGCTAGCTGCTTCGCTCGCCTGTCGGCTTGTTTTTTCCAGGGAGACGGGAGAGAGCTGCCCGCCTCTCGTCCCCGATCCATGATTGCTTTGGACGCAGCTTTTTGCCTGCGCTTTTCGTCGGAGTAGGAGAAGCTTCGAGGTTAGATTGCCGACGCTGCTGAATGTAGGTTTGCCAAACGCCCTGAAGCTTCGGTGCAAGCTTTTGCAGTTGCTCCTTGGATTGAGAAGCCTTCGGCTTCATTCCGTCGTAGATGCCGGCCGTCCCAAGAATCCGCTCGACCTCTGCCGCCGGAATCAGGATTCGGCCATGCTCCGCGATTGTCTTCACCTTGCCAGAATAAATCTGGCGGTATCCCCAAGTTTGGGATTTTTCGAAAAGTTGAGCGAACTCGCCGGGCGAGAAAGCAACCCTGCTCAACCCATGCGTATTCACTCTTGGAGAACCGATCCAACGAATTTAGTGATCCTAACAAGCTACGTCGCCTCACTGCACAGGCACCGAAAACAACTGAGCGCCAGCTCCCTGAACCTTCAGAACTTGGCCGTTGGACGAGCTAACCTTGTTTGTTATCTGGCCACTCGCAAGATTGATAGAAGAGTACTCATCGAACCCGTGGCCACTATATTTGCCTAATAGGTGATTAACATCCATCCATGTAAGTTCTGCCTGAGCAGACAATGTATCGTCAGGGGAACAATCAGATGTCACTTCCAACGAAGCGATGTCAACAGTTACCGCATGGTAGTTATCTTCTCCAATCTTATCCCACTCCAACGCCACCGATCCGTTGTTTGCAAGATGAGTTACACACTCAATCTCGCACACTCCATCAGGTATTGGAAAGAAAAGCGGGGCGAAGGGAGGCGTAAAGAAAATACGATTTGCGTCATCAACGAAGACCGTCCCTAACTGAATAGTAGTGTCGGCATCTTCATCCGTCGTAAGAGCAAACACCTTCTCGCCGGGAAGTCGATCAGGTACGTTTGTCGAATCCCCGTCGTCCTGCACTACAGCGTTGGTGTGAGAGCCATTCTTCAGCGGATTGCTCGGCATAAAAGGGCTGGTGAGTGCTGAAACGTCCCACGAACTGATTGCAACTGTAGAGTCAGCGGCTGTGTCATAAACATCGAGGTGGCCGTTTTGGACGCTAACGGATCGCATCGCTGGAGTGCCGACTCCAGGAAGTAGAATCTCGGCACCATTGGCTGCGAGAACGCCGAGTTTGGCGATTTTCCTGTAAATGGTGATGTTCTGAATAGTCGGCGTTCCGAGTACCGGCGGGACGCTAGGAATCGGCGTAGGAGAAGGACTGACCAGATTGTCTGGAGGTGCGATCATTGGCTGTGGCTCTGGAGTTGGCGAGGATTCTTGTGCCATTCCGATCCGGCAAAACAAGCAAGCCAAAGAGGTGACTATCAATGTAAATTTCATATGTAGCAGTATGTTAAGGGCGCGTGTTAATAGGACGCAAAAACGACGGGCGTTTGCAGATTTTCGGAATAATTCGTGCTCCCCGGGCGAGTGCGGTCACCGTATGCTGGCTTATCTAGCCCATAGTAAAGATCAATCTGATCAGAGTCTAGCCCTCCTATATCAGAGACGATCCAGTTTTGATTACCAAATGTCGATGCGATTTTCGGTGCCTCTGTTGAGAGGTGAGCGGCTTGCGGGAAGCTACCACTTTTTATAGCGCACGAAACACAGGGAACGAGAGGGTTCCCATGGTTACCAACAGGGGTCGAAGCATAACCATACGTACCATTATTGGAGTTATATGCGAGGAACTGCATGCCATTTACTGGTACGGTCAATTTTCCGAAACCCTCCTTTTTCACGGCTTTCACGAAATCAAGCTCGTAGGAATGCCCTGAGCCGGGTGCGCTCTTGAGAGAGTCATCCAGCCCGTTGGCTTGTGTAAATCCGCTTTCCTTTGGAGTATAATAAATCGTGCAGTGGAAGGCGAGCTTGCATTTTGCGGGTAAAAAAGAGATGGCAGAAGATGAGATAGTTAACTGCTGGTAATTTATATCTTGCAAAGCACAGTTAATGGTAGCGTTCGGTTGCGGCTGCAGTGTCTTAAGTGTTACAAAGAAAACCCCCGACGAGTTGGAAAACCCGTAATATGGGTTTATAGCATCGGTGGCACCTCGATTGCTCGAAAGAAACGAAACCGCTCCAGACGGATAGCTCCATACGTAGAAGTCTGTCGCTAATGGCAGATAGCCGTTCGTAACGGTTGCGCCGAGAGGAACGTAACTGGTCAATGGAGGGTTGTATGTGCTGTCCTCGATGTTCGCAGTAATTTGAGGCCTTGCTTGATACGCCCATTTGAGATTTGGAAGAGTAGATGGCGTGGCGACCATTAAGGAGGTCCCGACATTAGTCGAAGCTGCGATCAATTGGCCTCCCGTCGAGCTTATAGTTTTAATATAAGCATCGAAGCTGGAGGAATATCCCGCGCGGGATTCCCAGCCTCCTCCGAATGCCGTGGACAGCGCAAAAGTGTATTTCAGACCCGCACGAAGCACTGGGTAACCATCTGCCTCAAAGGGTACCGTATAAGGGTTGCCAAACTGTGTTATAAGCGGGGTGGCTAATTGACCACTCACCCCGCCGATGGGACCGGGCGTCATTGTAAGAGCCCAAGGATGAGAAGCCAGACCGTAGGTCACCGCCCAGGCGTGTGTACCCACGCCAGGAGGGGTTTGTGCATAGGTCGACCCGGAGAGCAGAAGGGTAATTATTAACAGGAGTCGGTAATGCGTTTTCATAGAGTTCTTTTATGAAGACTGATAACCGCGGCGCGAATGAGAGCCCCCAACGGCCGTGGATTTGGCAAATGGGATAATTGAAAGCGGTTTGGGAGTGCTGAGCAATTGACCCCACCGCTGTGTGACTTTTGGAAATATCTCAGTCCCCCCCCCATGTATGGCAAGGTCTTTTTTTGTCAAAAGATGTCAGGGCGCAAAGAATGGTTGGAACTCTCACGAAGTGTGCTTTCGCCCTGGTAAGCAATTTGGACCAAGGGGTATTCTGCGCTCAGCATCGAGTGGCCACAGGGGGGGGCGGGGGACCAAGACGAGGATGGTGTCGGAACATCTCCCAGTACAAACCCCGAAGCAGAAGAGGGAAGATCAGTCCGCCAGCACCGCTGATGCGACACCCTCGTCTGGGTTGCATAAGGCTGGCAAGCGCAAAAAGTGTCGTTTGCTCCAGTTGTTGCCAGCTAGCTGCTTCGCTCGCCTGTCGGCTTGTTTTTTCCAGGGAGACGGGAGAGAGCTGCCCGCCTCTCGTCCCCGATCCATGATTGCTTTGCCCTCATGGCCTAGGCGGTCCCAAGATTTCGAATAAAACTGCTCAAGTTTGCCGAAGTCATTCCGAGTGAAAAACTCCTTCTCTAGGAAGTGGCCGTAGGTTTCTCTTTCCTCGGAACTCAGGGCCGCTTCCCTTTGCGCCATCGATACGGCAGCCGTGCTTTGCCGCTCTTGGGCCTCCCGCTCCGAAGTGACATCAGCGATCTGCTTCTCAAGAACCGCAATGCGTCCTCTCGCATTGAATATGAAAACTTCCAAGACCGCCCGAGTACCCGGTGTAGAGACGGCAATTGCCGTCTCTACATCTGAAATCGCCTTACTTAGGCTATCGCGCTCCATCTTGTCGCGTATCAACTCACCTTCACTTCCGGTCATTCTCACCCCTAAGCCACGATTATAGGCCTTAATTGTTACGGAATTGTGAAGGAGCCGTCACGCAATCGGATAGGAATTGGTCCGGTGTTCCCTTTTTACAACAAAAGGGAAACGCTGATTAATAAACGATGGGCAGCGGGTTTTCGCGCAACGGCGTTTT
>CAXUAZ010000038.1:0-24094 GCA_964249195.1 uncultured Chthoniobacterales bacterium | reverse complement strand
CCCGTCTCCTGCTGCAACAACAGCCGCCCGCCCTCCACGATCCACGCGCAATTCTCCTCCAGCGCCACCGTCGCGCGCCGCGCCTTCTTGATCGGCAACCGCTCCGGCCCCAGCGGCGCCGCCGCGCAATACTCGCGCACCGGGCAGATCAGACACTGCGGCTCGCGCGGCTTGCACACGAGCGCGCCCAGCTCCATCAACGCCGAATTGTAAACCCGCGCCTCCTCCGTCGGCAGGAATTGCTCCGCCGCCGCCCAGATCGCCCGCTGACCCGGCGCCGCATCGATCGCGATGCGCAGGTTCGTCAATCGCGCCAGGACCCGCGCGATGTTCGCATCGACGATGGGCGTGGATAAGCCAAATGCAAACGTCGCCACCGCCCCGGCCGTGTATCGCCCCACCCCGGGCAGCGCCGCGATCTTCTCCAACTCGCGCGGAAACTCCCCGCCGATCGCCGCCGCCGCCCGATGCAAATTGCGCGCCCGCGCGTAATACCCGAGCCCCTCCCACGCGCGCAGCACCTCGTCGATGGGCGCCGCCGCCAATGCCGGCGCGGTCGGAAACTGCTCCATCCAGCGCCGGTAATAATCCAGCACCGTCGCCACCTGCGTCTGCTGCAGCATGAACTCGCTGACCAGGATCGCGTACGGATCGCGCGTGCGCCGCCACGGCAGGTCGCGCCCGCACCGGCCGAACCATTCGCGCAACGCCGACTGGAATTTGCGCCGATCTTCTGGTTTGCTCAATCGCGCCCGCGTCCCCGGAATTTTCGATGCCACCGTTGACCTCCTTTACCTCCCCTCTCACCCCGGCACAAGCCGCGCGGCTGCGCGAGCGCCTGGAGGAGATGGGCTTCGATTTCGTCGAGAAGCCGTACACGCTCTACGCCGCCGCGCGCGCCAAGCTCAACCTCGCCGTCTATGCCAAAGGCCCGAAGGTCCTCATCCAGGGCAAGGGCACGGAGGATTTTGTCAAATTCCACCTCGAACCGGAAATCCTCGGCGAGGCAAAACTCGGCTACGAAGAAGTCCACGCGCCCGAGCAATACACGCCGCACTTCGGCATCGACGAGAGCGGCAAGGGAGATTTTTTCGGCCCGCTCGTGATCGCCGGGGTGTACGTGGATCGCGGCATCGCCCGCACCCTGCGCGAGGCCGGCGTGCAGGACAGCAAACGCATCGGCTCCGACGCCAAAATCCGCTCGCTCGCCGACACCATCCGCCGCATCCCCGGCGCCGTGCACAGCGTGGTCGCCATCGGCCCCGACCGCTACAACGCGCTCCAGCAAAAGATGGGCAACGTCAACAACCTCCTCGGTTGGGGACACGCCCGCGTCATCGAAAATCTGCTCGCGCTGCGCCCGGATTGCCCGCGCTCGTTGAGCGATCAGTTTGCGAACCCGCGCATCATCCAGCGCTCGCTGCTGGAAAAGTCGCGCGCCATCGAGATCGAGCAGCGCACGAAGGCGGAGTCCGACCCGGCGGTGGCAGCCGCTTCCATTCTGGCCCGCGAGCGGTTCATCGACTGGCTCGAGGACCACGGGCGTCGCCTGGGAGTTCCGCTGCCGCGCGGCGCCTCCGCGCAGGTGAAAGCGGCCGCGCGCAAGCTGGCGGAGGAGCACGGCGGCGCCTTCCTGCGGCAGATCGCAAAGACCCATTTCAAAACCGCCGGCGAGATCGCGCCCGACGTGTTTGGCGGCGCCGCAAGCGGCTACTCACAAGCTTGATACAATTCATCAGGGGAATCACCTAAAGTGCGCAAAACGCAGGCTCAGCCATCCGGCTATGCCGTTGCGCGCGAATTGATTGATGAGGAAGTCAGTGTACGTTGTCGGACAGATATGATGTCCCGGGTGTGCGCAACCAATTGCACGCTCTCTGCCTCCGGTTCTCAATATTCGCCGGAGTCAGTTCCCGAAACGTTCGATGACGGACTGTAGTTTACCCTCTATTATTACTCCTATGGCGAACCTTACGAAACGCGATCTCGTTGTAAAAATAAGCAACGAAACCGGCTTGGTGCAGCATCAGGTTTTTGAGGTCATTCAGAAAACCCTCGACCATATCACCAATGCGCTCGCGAAGGGCCAGGACGTGGAACTGCGCAATTTCGGCGTCTTCCAGGTGCGCTTAAGCAAGGCGCGGGTCGGGCGCAACCCGAACATCCCGGGAAGCAATTTCGCCATCCCGCCGCGCGCCACGGTAAAGTTCAAGAGCGGCAAAATCATGCGGCGCGACGTGCTCTCGCTCTCCGACACGATGAAGACGGGCCGCGAGGCCAAGCCCAACGGCGTCGCGCGCACCAACGGCGCGGCCAAGAAGGCGTCTTCCGCGAACTGATCCTTCGCGCGGATGCGTCCGGCGCCGCCCCGCTTCCCAATTGCCGATTTCCTGCGAAGTTGTCCTTAGTGCCGACCAAGACCGCCGCCCGCCGGGTTAAACCGCCATTTTCCATCCCGCCCGAGAGCCCCGTCGCCAACGACGTGGTCGAGATTCGCGGCGCGCGTCAGAACAATCTCAAGGGGATCGATCTCGATCTCCCCCTGGGCCGGTTAAACGTCATCACCGGCCCGAGCGGCAGCGGCAAAAGCTCGCTCGCGTTTGACACGATCTACGCCGAAGGCCAGCGGCGTTACGTCGAGACCTTCAGCCCGTACACGCGGCAGTTCCTCGACCGGATGGACAAGCCGAAGGTGGATTCCATCCGCGGCATCCCGCCGGCGATCGCCATCGAGCAGTCCAACCAGGTCAAGAGCACGCGCTCGACCGTGGGGACGATCACGGAGATCAACGATTACCTGAAGCTGCTCATGCCCCGCGTGGCGAAGGCGTTCTGCCCGTCCTGCGGCGGCGCGATCCAGCCGGAAACCCCGCGCGGCATCGCCGAGCGGATGCTCACCCGGCACGACGGCGCGGCGTTGCTGCTGACCTTCGCGGTGAGCGCGCCGGCGGGAGCGGACCCGGGTGAGTTCTTCAAGTTTCTCGGCGCCCAGGGATTCTTGCGCGTGTGGATCGATGGCGCCCTGCATCGCACCGATGCGGAGGGCGCGGAGTTGCCCAAGCGGCTGCCGCTGCGGGTCAACGTGATTCAGGACCGGCTGACGATCGGCGCCGGCTCGCGCGCGCGATTGACGGAGTCGATCGAGACGGCGTTGCGGTTTGGCAAGGGGCGCATCCGGTTCATCGATCCCGCGGGCAAGCTTAGCGACGAGCCGTTTTCCACCGGCTGGCATTGCGCGCGGTGCGATCTCGACATCAAGGCGCCCACGCCGGGGTTGTTCTCGTTTAACAATCCGCTCGGCGCCTGCCCGCAATGCCGCGGCTTCGGGCGCACGATCGCGATTGATCTGGACCGCGCGCTGCCCGACAAGCGGCTCTCGATCGCGGCGGGCGTAGTGAAGCCGTTCCAGAGCGGTCAATCAGCCCAATGCCAGCGCGACCTGATGCGCGCCGCGGCGCGGGAGGAGATCGACGTGAACAAACCCTTCGAGGATTTGCCGCCGTCGGACCAGCGTTTCGTGGTGCAGGGGGAGCGCGGCGCCGCCGCGGCCGACGAACTCTCCGAGAGCAGCCTCTGGTACGGCGTGAAGGGCTACTTCGCCTGGTTGGAAACCAAGACGTACAAGATGCACGTGCGCGTGCTGCTCAGCCGTTACCGCGCCTACACGCTCTGCCCGGCCTGCAACGGCGGCCGCTACCAGCCCGCGACGCTCAACTTCCGGCTCGGCGGCTACACGCTGCCTGATCTGGCCCAACTCGCCATCGGCGACCTCACCGCCGTGATGGAAAAGGTCGGACTGCCCGCCAACGATTCCAGCGCGGAGATGCTCCAGAAGGAAGTTGTCACCCGCTTGCGTTACCTGCTCGCGGTCGGCCTCGGCTACCTCAACCTCGACCGCTCCACCCGCACGCTCTCCGGCGGAGAGATCGAGCGCGTGAATCTCACCACGTGCCTGGGCGCCTCGCTCGTCAATACCCTCTTCGTCCTCGACGAACCCAGCGTCGGGTTGCACCCGCGCGACGTTGGCCGGCTCATCCGCGTGATGGAAGATCTGCGCGACAAGGGCAACACGCTGCTCGTGGTCGAGCACGAGGAGGCCGTGATCCGCGCGGCCGATCACCTCATCGACATCGGCCCCGGACGCGGCGAGACGGGCGGCGAACTCATCTTCGCCGGGCCGCTCGCGCAACTCGGCGACCGCGCCAACTCGCTCACCGCCGATTACCTAACGGGCCGCAAATCCATCCCTGTCCCCAAGACCCGCCGCGCGCCGCGCGACTGGCTCACCGTGCGCGGCGCGACCGAGAACAACCTGCGCGGCATCGACGCTGACATCCCGCTTGGCGCGCTCGCCTGCATCACGGGTGTCAGCGGCTCCGGAAAAAGCACGCTCATTCACAGCGTGCTCTACGAAAACCTGCTGCGCGCCAAAGGCCTCAGCAGCGGGGAAACCGCCGGGCGCGCGCACGAGGTCACTGGAGCCGAGAAGTTCGGCAACCTCGTGATGGTCGACCAGACGCCGCTCGCCAAGACGCCGCGTTCCAGCCCGGTCGTGTATCTGGGCGTGTTCGATTCCATCCGCGAGATTTTCGCGATGAGCGACGAGGCGCGCGCCGCCGGATTATCCGTCGGGAGCTTCTCGTTCAACTCCGGCGACGGCCGCTGCGAACGCTGCTGCGGCATCGGGTTCGAGAAGATCGAGATGCAATTCCTGAGCGACCTGTACGTGCGTTGTTCGGAATGCGAGGGCACGCGTTTCCAGCCGCACGTGCTCAAGGTGCGTTGCCAAGGCAAGAACATCCACGAGGTGCTCGAGCTGACCGTCACCGACGCCATCGCTTACCTCGAACGCCGTGAGAGCCGGCTGGCGACGTTCACCGTGCCGGCGTCGATCAAGGCGTCGGTGTCGGCGCTGCGCGTGCTGGAGGAAGTGGGCTTGGGTTACCTGCGATTGGGTCAGCCGCTCAACACGCTCTCCGGCGGCGAGGCGCAGCGGCTCAAACTCGTGGGCCATCTCGTCGAACGCCTGCGCAATCCCGGCGGCAAGGGCGCGCTCCTGATCTTCGATGAGCCCACGACCGGCCTGCATTTCGACGATGTCGCGCTGCTCATCCGCGTGTTCCAACGGCTCGTCGAAGAAGGCGAGAGCCTGCTCGTCATCGAGCATAATCTGGAAGTCATCAAATGCGCCGACTACCTGGTCGACCTCGGCCCCGAAGCCGGCGCGGACGGCGGATTGATCGTCGCCGTCGGCACGCCGGAACAGGTCGCCGCCGTGGATGCGTCGCACACCGGCCAGTACCTGCGCCCGCTGCTCGGCAACCGCCGACTCAAGATGACGCTGGCCCCGCGCGTCGAGGAGATCGCGCCCCGGCCGGTGCGGTCCACGGCGATCCGGGTGCGCGGCGCGCGCGAGCACAACCTCAAGAATTTTTCCCTCGATCTCCCGCGCGAGAAGATGGTGATCGTCACGGGCTTGAGCGGCTCGGGCAAGAGCACGTTTGCCTTTGACATCCTGTTTGCCGAAGGCCAGCGGCGTTTTCTCGACAGCATGTCGCCCTACGCGCGGCAGTTCGTCGAGCAATTGGAAAAGCCGGATGTCGACCTCATCGAAGGGTTGCCGCCGAGCGTCGCCATCGAGCAACGGATCACCCGCGGCGGCGGCAAATCGACCGTCGCGACCGTGACCGAGGCGTACCATTTCCTGCGGCTGCTCTTCGCCAAGCTCGGCGTGCAACATTGCCCCGACTGCCACGTGCCGGTGGAGAAACAAAGTCTTGCGGCGATTGTCAAACAAGTGGAGTTGGCGGCGAAGAAAGGCGCGGTGCGCGTGCTCGCCCCGCTCATCAAGGCGCGCAAGGGATTCCACACGGAGGTCGCCGCTTGGGCGGCCAAGCACGGCTTCGAGTCGCTGCTCGTCGACGGCAAATTCCTGCCCGCGCTCGGCTTTCAAAAGCTGGAGCGTTTCCGCGAACACACGATCGACCTCGTGGTCGGCGAGGTCGGCGGCAAGCGCAAAAAGGGAGTGACGCCGCCAGACCCGCGCGAGGTCGTGCGGCGCGCGCTGGAGATCGGCAAGGGCACGGCAAAATTGTACGACGCGCGCGGCAAATCGGTCGTGCTCAGCACGGAGATGAGCTGCCCGGAATGCCGGCGCGCCTTCGAGGAGCTCGACCCGCGCCTGTTTTCCTACAACTCACCCCATGGTTGGTGCGAGACGTGCCGCGGGTTCGGCGTCGTCTGGAAACCCGGCGCCCTCGGCGGCAAGGACGACGACAACCTCTCCGCCGCCGAACGCGAACTCGCCGAAGAACGCGCGACCCAATGGCTCGACGAAGAAGACGAACGCCCCTGCCCCGAGTGCGCCGGCGCGCGGCTCAATCCCGTCGCGCGCGCCGTGCAACTCCAGGGCCTGAGCATCGACGGTTTCTCGCGCTTGCCCGTGCGTGGGGCAGTCGGCGCGTTGGGCAAGCTGCGCTTCAAGGGCAACCAGGCGATCGTCGCCGACGACGTGATCTCCGAGATCAAGCAGCGCCTCACCTTCATGGACGAAGTGGGCCTCGGCTACCTCGCGCTGGACCGCTCCGCCAAGACGCTCTCCGGCGGCGAGACGCAACGCATCCGTCTCGCGGCGCAGCTCGGGTCCAACCTGCGCGGCGTGCTCTACGTGCTCGACGAACCCACCATCGGGTTGCACCCGCGCGACAACAACCGCTTGCTCGACACCCTCTGCGCGCTCAAGGACAAGGGCAACTCGCTCGTCATCGTCGAGCACGACGACGAAACGATGCGCCGCGCCGATTACATCGTCGACCTCGGGCCGGGGCCTGGCGTGCACGGCGGCGAGGTGGTGGCGGCCGGCACGCTGGAAGAAATCCGGCGCAACCCGGCGTCGATCACCGGCCGTTGCCTGCAAGACCCGCTCAGACATCCGATGAACGGCGCGCGCCGCTCGCTTTCCGGCAAGGATCAACGCTGGATCGAGATCGAAGGCGCCAGCGCCAACAATCTCCTCGGCATCGACGTGCAATTTCCCGTCGGCCGGCTCTCGGTCATCACCGGCATCTCGGGCTCCGGCAAGAGCAGCCTCATGCGCTCCGTGCTGTTGCCTGCCGCGCAAAATGCGCTCGCCAAACGCCGCAAACCCGGCGGCAAGAAGCCGTGGACCAGCTTCAAAGGCGCCGAGTATCTCGGCGGCGTGTACGAGGTGGATCAATCGCCGTTAGGCAAAACGTCCCGCTCCACGCCGGCGACCTACGTGGGCGTGCTCGATGAGATCCGCGCGCTCTTCGCGCAGTTGCCGCTGTCTCGCATCCGCGGCTACACCGCGAGCCGCTTCTCGTTCAACACCGCGGGCGGCCGTTGCGAGAGCTGCCTTGGGCAGGGAGTCATTAAGCACGAGATGAGCTTCCTGCCGACGAGCTACGTGCCGTGCGAGGATTGCGGCGGGTTGCGCTATAACGCGCAGACGCTCGAAGTCCTCTATAACGACAAGAGCATCGGCGACGTGCTCCAACTCACGATCGAGCAGGCGGCCGATTTTTTCGGCGCGCTCGCGAAGATTCACCGCCCGCTCCAACTGCTGACCCAGACCGGTCTCGGCTACCTGCGGATCGGCCAGCCGAGCCCGACGTTGAGCGGCGGCGAGGCGCAGCGGCTCAAGCTGGTGACGGAGCTGACCCGCGGCGTGGGCGCCGCGCAGACCGCGCGCCTGCGCCAGCGGCGCGACCCGAAGTCGACGCTGTACCTGTTGGAGGAACCTACCGTCGGGTTGCACATGGCGGATGTGGAGCAACTCCTCAAGGTCATGCACCGCCTGGTGGACGAGGGCAACACGGTGGTTGTGATCGAGCATCACGTGAGCGTGATCGCCGAGGCGGATTACCTGGTCGACATCGGCCCCGAAGCGGGCGACGCCGGCGGCAAATTGGTGGTCGCCGGCACGCCGGAAGCGGTGGCGCGCCACAAGGTCAGCCGCATCGCGCCGTTCTTGCAAGCGGTGCTTGGCCCGAGGTAGCATCGCGCTTGTCACTGGAGCGCTGACGTGTCAATCTTGCTCTGTGAGTGACAAAGACGTCGCAATGGAAACGCTTGGGCAGATGCCCGACGCTGCCACGCTTGAAGAGATCGGCGAAGAGATTGCCATCCTGACGGCTATTCGCATCGGCGAAGCGGAAGCCGACGCGGGGAGAGTCACGCCGCACGAAGAGGTGCGCGAAAAACTTTTGACATGGATTTCCAAGTAGTTTGGACCCATCGCTCGCTCGCGGACCTGCAAAAGATAGTCGCCTACATCGCCCGTGATAACGATGCGGCTGCCGAGCGCATTGGCAACGACATCATTGAACGGGT
Organism: uncultured Chthoniobacterales bacterium; assembly: GCA_964249195.1. Taxonomy (GTDB): domain Bacteria; phylum Verrucomicrobiota; class Verrucomicrobiia; order Chthoniobacterales; family SZAS-18; genus CAXUAZ01. The sequence continues at coordinate 15,742 of CAXUAZ010000038.1, read as the reverse complement.
TGAAACGTTGCGCACGTTCCTTTCATCGGACCGCCCTATCCCCGCGGTTCGCGCGGCAGCCGCCGCGAGATCGTCTGCGGCAATTATCGCGTTTTCTATCGAGTGTCGGAAGCTCAGAAACTGGTGGAGGTTCTTGCCCTCTGGCACGGGGCTCGCGGCACTCCCCGAGTGCCCCGATAAGGAAGCGGCGCTCACTCCTCCGCCGGCGGGTCCTTCAATTTCCGGTGCAGCGTGCGTCGGCTGATGCCCAGCTTGCGCGCGGCCTCCGTGATGTTCCCGCCCGTTTCCTGCAGCGCGCGGCGGATCAGATCGTCCTGCGTCTGGTGAATGTTCAACGGCGACGACGATTTCCGCCCCGGCAGCAGCGTCATCCCGGCGCCTTCCCACCCGCGCAACGATCCCGGCAGATCGCGCAGCGTGATCTTCGGCCCGGTCGCGAGCACCACCCCGTGATCGACCGCCGCCCGCAATTCGCGCACGTTGCCCGGCCACGGGTATTCCAGCATGCGGCCCATCGCATCCGCGGTAAATTCGCGCACCGGCTTCTCGTTTTCCGCGCACGATTGCTTGAGGAACGCCGTCACCAGCAGCGGAATATCCTCGCGCCGATCGCGCAACGGCGGCATCTGGATGCGCACCACGTTCAACCGGTAAAACAAATCGTCGCGAAACTTTCCTTCGATCACGAGCTTTTCCAGGCTCTTGTTAGTCGCCGCCACGAGGCGCACGTCGGTCGTGATCGTTTGGTTTCCGCCGACCCGTTCGAACGTCCGTTCGCCGAGCGCGCGCAGGATTTTGACCTGCGTGCTCGGATCGATCTCGCCGATTTCGTCGAGAAATAGCGTCCCGCCGTCCGCCTGCTCGAAGCGCCCCACCCGGCGCTCGGTGGCCCCGGTGAACGCGCCGCGTTCGTGGCCGAAGAGTTCGCTCTCGAGCAACTGCGGGTTCAACGCCGCGCAATGCACCGCGATGAATTTGGCCTTCGTGCGGTTGCTCTGGCTGTGCAGCGCGCGGGCGACGAGTTCCTTGCCCGTGCCGCTTTCTCCCTCGATGAGCACCGTCGCGCGCGTGGGCGCCACCTGCCGGATGGTGTCGAACACCTCGTGCATCACGCCCGACCCCCCGATGAGTCCCTCCAGGCCGCGGCCCACTTTTTTGTCGACCTGCACGCGCAGCTCGCGGTTTTCGCTTTCCACTTCGCGGCTGCGCAGCGCGCGGCGAATTTTGATCTCGAGGTTATCGAGATTGAGCGGCTTGGTGACGAAGTCGAAGGCGCCGCGCTTCATGGCGTCGACGGCGGAGTCGACCGACCCATAGGCGGTCATCATGATGCAGATGGGCGGGTGCGGCATTTTCAGGGCGCGGTCGATGAGGGTCATGCCGTCGTCGGCGCCGAGGCGGAGGTCGGTCAGGAGGAGGTCGACGGTTTCGGTTTCCAGGAAGTTGAGGGCGCCGGGCACGTCGGAGGCGACGTAGACTTCGAAGTCGTCCTCAAGGGAACGGCGCAGCCCATCGCGCGTGTGTTTCTCGTCGTCGACGATGAGAAGGGAATGGTTTTTCACGGGCGGGCTAGTTCATCGCCTGAGAACGTCCGCGAGGCAAGCGGCGGCGCCGCCTCCACCCAAGGTAGGGACGGCTCTCCGAGCCGTCCGATTTGTTTCTGGGCGGATGGCGCGGCTAATCCAGAACCAGCGCGTATGGCCAAGTCTCGCCTTCTTTGATCAGTCCTGCGCGGACCGGATTTTGAAAGATGTACGCCGCCTTGTCGTCTGCGCACTCGTCGCTTCGCAGCCGATGTTCGAAGAAGTCGCGTTGCCACTCGATGCGGTGCATGCGGGCAGTGTACCGCTTCCAATCTCGCACCACTCTTTCCATCGCTTGCTCTCGACCAAAGCTCACCAGCATGTGCAAATGATCGGGCATCAGCAAGAACAGCAATGGAAACCAGCGGCGTCGCTCATTATAGAAGCGCACGGTCGACAAAAGCGACTCGCCGACATTTGGCGCGCAAAGGTGATTCTGGCCGCGTTCCTGGCAGCAGATCGTGATGAAGTAATTGCTGTCAGCCGGATCGACCCACGACGGTAATTGACGAGAAATTGTTTTCCGCCCTGCGGCATCCATATCGGTCAGAGTACAAGCTGCTGGATCAGAGGAAGCGCACCGAGCACCAATCCGAAATCACGGACGGCTCGGAGAGCCATCCCTACCTTGCAGCTTCTTCTGCAAGTTGACGTGGAAACTCCCGAGCGGGAATTCGTCGTCGTGCACCAGCGCGATCAGCGCTTTGGGATCCGTCTCGTCGGGGATTTGGCGGGCGTCTTTGCGCCAGCGGGACGCCACGTTAGGCTTGACGTAACTCGCGATCAGATCATGCGCGTCGATCCAGAAACTCACCTTCGAACAATCGGCGCCCCGGCGGTATAACGCCGCCACTTCCTCGCGCAACCCGCCCACCGCTTCCGGCAGAAGTTGCCAATCCACGCGCAACTGATTGTCGCACCAGATCAACGCGTTTTTCTGATGCAGGTAAGAGAATAACAATTGCCCGCCCAGCCCATCGTAATTCTTCACTCGCGTGCCCACCACCGGGAACCGGAAGATGCGGTCAAAGAGAATCGCGTAACTCACATAGTGCGCGAACGGAAACGCCTCTTGCGCCAACCGCGCCGCCTCGCCAAACGCTCGCAGATCCACCCGCAACTCTTCCAGCGAGTACATCCAGAAGGGCGCGCGCTGTCTAATCATGAACGGGTCGAACGGCAACTCGCCGAGGCTATGCTGTTTGTCGTGGATCAAATCCCATAATGCCGTCGTGTCACGGATAATTGGGAGGCTCGCGAGGAAGCACTCCAATTGCGGATGCAAGTCCAGCCCGACGATGCGCGCCGCGCGCCGCGTGTACGATTGCAGCCGCGCCGCCTCTTGATCGCAGAAGATCACGCCGAAGTCGTTCGTCGCGCGATTGCCGGCCACCGACACCGTCTCGGGAAACAGCACCGCACAATCGCTCTCGTACCCGGCGGTGTAATCCACGAGATGCCCCGGCACGAACTTCTCGTTGCCGTACTGCGTCGCCTCCAGGTGCGCGAGCCAGGATGGCCACGGCACGCGCAGGATCAGCGCCTCGAAGCGCGTCTGCAGCGAGTTGTTCGGCGTGTACATCGGGAAAACAACGAGGTCTTCCAGCCCATCCTGCCGCTGCCGCTGCGGCTGGATCGCCGCCAGCGAACGCGCGAAATCCGGCTTCGCGAAGCCGCCGGCCAGCCACGCGTTCAGCTCGTCGTCGACCCGCATCAGGTACTCCGCCTGATGGGTAAAATAGCCGGCCAAATCGCCGATGGATGCCCGCATCGCCTCGACCAGCGCAGTCGCGCGCGGGTGGTGGGCGGCCTCGGGGATCGCGCCGTCCTTTGCCTGAAACTCGCGCAGTTCATTTACGCTCTTCTTGAGCGTCTGCCAAGCGCCCGACTGCGCCGCGGCCGAGTCGATGTGCCGGATGTTCGAGCGCGCGAAGGCCGGCTCGGACAGCCAGTAACAAACGTTGCGCCACAACGCGCGATGATCCAATTCGCCGAAGAACTCGTCGCCAAAGAGCAGCGAATCCGCGACGACCGCCACGCGCCCCTCGCCGCACCGCGCCGCCACGATCAACCCGGCCTCGGGTGGCGTGGCCTGCGCGGAAGCCTGCCACGCCACGTGCGCGTCTTGCGCCCCCGGCAGCACCCGGCAGGCGCCGCTTTGGTAGAAGCAGGCGCCGTTGACCCCATGCGCCAGCGCCGGGAATTTTGCCGACGGCGCCCCGAGCACCCACGCGGGATTCGTGTGCCGGCAACTCGAGCGGTCGATGACCGTGGCGTTGACGATCTCCACGCCAAAAGGCGCGAGCAGTTCGTTCAAATTATCGCCGTATTTCTCGTGTTCGTACTCGGTGACCACGAGCAGCGAACCGCCCTCGCGCACGAACGCCTGCACGTCCGCCAGTTCGCCTTCGGAAAGTCGCGCGGAATTTGGCGAGGTCGTCTTTTCCCAACGCGGATCGCACGGGTGCAACAGCGCCAGCACGTCGACTTCCGCCAGGAGCGCGGCGTCGAGCGGGTGGTCGACATTGCGCGAGACGACGAAATCCCGCGCGGCGAGTTCCGCGGCGGCGCGGGAGTAACAGGAGTTCTCCGGGTAATCCGGATTCATCCGCGCCGCGCGCTCGGGGTCGATGGACCAGCTCTCGCTGTGCGCCTCGTCAAACAGCATGCGCACCACTTTGCGCTGACTCGGGATCGCGTTCATTTCGCCGCCTCCTTCGCCGTGGAAATCGCATGGCGCAAGTCCGCCACGAAGGCATCGACATCGGCCTCCGTGGAATCCCACGAGCACATCAAACGCGCGGCGCCGTCAGGCCCGACATCGTCATAAAACCGCCAACCTCGATCCGCCACATCCGCGGCGATCCCGGCCGGCAATGCGGCGAACACGGCGTTCGCCTGGCGCGGGTAGGCGAGCCGCACCTCGGGCAGCGCGGAGAGCCGTTGGGCGAGATATTCCGCCACTTCGTTCGCGCGCGCGCCATGGCGCAACCACGCGCCGCCTTCCAGCAGGCCGACCCACTGCGCGGAGAGGAACCGCATCTTGGACGCGAGTTGCCCGCTTTGTTTCGCGCGGCGCCGGAAGTTCTCCGCGCGCTCCTTGTTGAAGAAAACGACCGCCTCGCCAAACGCCGCGCCGTCCTTGGTGCCGCCCAGGCTCAACACGTCGACTCCGGCGCGATGCGTGAGGTCCGCCGGGGCGGCGCCGAGGCTCGCGACCGCATTGGCAAACCGCGCGCCGTCCATATGGAGATAAAGGCCCAGCTCACGCGCGACTTCGCGCAAGGCGCCGAGTTCGTCCAGGCGGTAGACGGCGCCCAATTCGGTCGCTTGCGTGAGGCTCAAGGCGCGCGGTTGCGGCGCATGGAAATCGTGCCTTTGCCGGTGCGCGCCGCGCACCGCGTCGGGCGTTAGTTTGCCAAAGGGGGCGTCGGCGGGGAGAAGCGTCGCGCCGTGCAGGAAGAAGCCGGGCGCGCCGCATTCATCGGTCTGAATGTGCGAATGCCGGTGGCAGATGATCCCGTGAAACGATTCGCACAGGCTCCAGAGCGCGAGGCAATTGGACGCCGTGCCGTTAAAGACGAAGAAAGCCTCGCAGTCGGTCTCGAACGCCTCGCGGAACAGCTCCTGCGCGCGGCGCGTCCAGGGGTCGTCGCCGTAGCCGGGGGCGTGGGCGTGGTTGGCCTCGGCGAGCGCGGCGAAGACTTCGGGGCAGATGCCCGCATTATTATCACTGGCGAAGTGGCGGGGGGAAGCCGGCGCAATCATCCGCCAATATCCGCCGCGGGCCGCGGGCCGCCAGCCAAATCAACGATCTGGATCGGGATCGATGGGCGTGTTCATCGGCGCGGGACTCCGAGCGGATCCATGGGGTTCATTCCCCCCATCGCTTTGCCTGGCATCTGTTTTGCGGTCCCATCCGATTTCCTCCTGAAAAAGGCCGGATACAAATATGACACAGACCTCTCCTCGACAACCTATGGAGTCTCCTCGATCCACGGAAAAACTGGTTTTTTCCATCGTTGCCGCGGCCGGCGACGGCCCCACGCTGTTCTCAATCATCCAGGTCGATTCGACGGGGCGATGTGCGGTCCACGAACATCGACCCTCCGGAGAGATCCACGTCTGGCCCGAGACCTTCCCTGCCTGGCGTCAAGCGGAAGGGGCGATCCGTTCCATGCGCATGGAAGAGTCTTCGCCGAAGCAGCGCCACAAAACGACGGGGGGATGCCCTGATGCATGCTAAGGTCGGCGCCGAATGAAGCAGGACATTCCGCCGCCGTCTTCTCTGGATCGAGCCCGCGAACTTCAGGATGCCTTGCTCCAGATTCAGGAACACGAGCGCAGTCAGCTCGGCAGCGATCTTCACGACGGCCTCTGCCAACACCTGGCCAGCATCGGGTTGCTCGTTCATTCTCACGCTCTTCAACTCGAGCGAGCCAAGGCGGCCGAGCAATTAATCTCCCAGGCAAAGCAGATCCAGTTTGCCGTTCGCGAAGCGATCAAGGAAGCCCGGGATGTTGCGCGCGGCCTGATGCCGGCGGAACTCCAAAGCGGCCTCATCGCTCCGGCATTGTTCCAACTCGCCGCCCGTCTGCGCGAGCAGCACGCCGTCGAGTGCGTCATTCTCTGTCCAGACGATCTGCGCCTGGCGCCTGACGAGGCGGTCCATCTCTATCGCATCGTCCAGGAACCGGCCGGCAACGCCTGCCGGCACGGGCGGGCAAACCGCATCGAGGTCAACGTCTCGTTCAAGGGGAGGCGGTGCGGACTCGAACTGACCGATGACGGAGTGGGCTTCTCCCTCAAGAGCGGCCACGAGCAGGGCATGGGGCTGCGGACCATGTCCTATCGCGCGGCCATGCTCGGCGGCACGCTGATCATCCGCCCCGGCAAAGAAGCGAAGCATCGGCGCGGAACGACGGTGTCCTTCACGTTCGTCAAACGTCGCCCCTCCTAATTATAGTGTAACGTTTAATTCGGCCACGCGATCTTACTCGGTCCTTCACGAAATCGCGTAGTCAACCAGGATCTCCCCCAGCGTTGATCGCGTGGCCGATCTCAGTGTTACATTGCATCAGCTCGAACGGAGCAAGATCAATCGGACGGCTGTGGAGAGCCGTCTCGGCCCGGCGGTTGAAAGGGCGTTTGCGCACACCGGCAGACCACGGTAAACACTTCTTCGCCCCATGACACTCTCCGGCATCGGCTACGACGTCCATCAACTCATCGAAGGGCGGCCGCTCGTCCTGGGCGGGGTGACCATCCCCCATTCCAAGGGACTCGACGGGCACTCCGACGCCGACGTGCTCGCCCACGCCATCGCCGACGCCATGCTCGGCGCGATCGCCGCCGGCGACATCGGGCATCATTTTCCCAACACCGACGAGTCCATCCGCGGCATCGACAGCCTGGACATCCTGGCCCGGGCCGCCGCCCTGCTCGATGCCGCCGGAGCGCGGCTCATCCATATCGACGCGACGTTGATCGCCGAGGCGCCTCGGATCGCTCCGCATCTCCCCGCCATGCGCGCGGCGCTGGCCGGGGCGGTGGGACTGCCGCTCGCCCGGGTAAGCGTCAAGGCGACCACCAATGAGACGCTTGGTTTCCTCGGGCGCGGCGAAGGCATCGCGGCCCTGGCCATCGCCAGCGTCGAACAGGCCGAAGACGACTCTCCCGCCGCCATGATGCCCGTGGCGATTTGACGACCCATGCCCGTCCGCTTCCATAACACGTACACGCGTTCGCTCGAAGAGTTCACGCCGATGGCGCGCGAGGTAAAACTCTACACGTGCGGGCCCACCGTCTACAGCTTCGCTCACATCGGCAACTTCCGGGCGTACGTATTTGAGGACCTGCTCCAGCGTCATCTCGAGGCGCGCGGCTATCCGGTGCGGCGCGTCATGAATCTGACGGACGTCGACGACAAAACGATCCGCGGTTGCCGTGAGGCGGGCGTGCCGTTGGCGGAGTTCACGGCGCCGTTCAAAGCGGCCTTTTTCGAGGATCTCAAAACGCTGCGCATTGAGGCGGCCGAGAGTTATCCCGAGGCCACCGGCGACCGGTACATCGCGCGCATGATCGAGATGATCGGCACGCTCATGGAACGCGAGTACGCATACCAGGCGGAAGACGGCAGCATTTATTACCGCATCAATCGTTTCCCCAATTACGGTCATCTCGCGCACCTCGATCTCGATCAGCTCCGGCCTAGCGGCCGCGTGCGCTCGGACGAGTACGAGAAGGAGAGCGTGGGCGATTTCGCGCTCTGGAAGGCGCGGGACGAGGCCGATGGCGACATCGGTTGGGAAAGCCCGTGGGGCCGCGGCCGGCCCGGCTGGCACATCGAGTGCAGCGCGATGGCGGGGGCGATCCTCGGCGACCAGATCGACATCCATTGCGGCGGGGTGGATAATATTTTCCCGCATCACGAGGCCGAGATCGCGCAGACGGAGGCGTGCACGGGCAAGCAGTTCGTGCGGTACTGGCTGCACTGCGCGCACCTGATGGTCGACGGCCAGAAGATGAGCAAGTCGCTCAAGAACTTCTACACGTTGCGCGACCTATTGGCGAAGGGGTACTCGGGCCGCGAGCTGCGTTACGCGCTGCTGCGGGTCAACTATGGGTTGCCCCTGAACTTCACCTTCGACGGCATGGCCGACGCCCGGGCGGCCTTGCGGCGCATCGACGAATGGCTCTCGCGCCTGGGCGATCACGCCTCCGCCAGGCCGGAGCCGCACCCGCTGGCGGAGCACGATCACTTCGGCGCCGCGCTCGACGACGACCTGAACATCTCGGGCGCGCTCGGCCAGCTTTTCAAGGTGATCACCGAGAGCAACCGCGCGCTGGACGACGGCACGCTCACGCCGGGGCACGCGCGGGCCTTGCTGGATTGGTGGGGCGCCATCAACCGCGTGCTCGCGATCGAGCCCGAGGCCGCGACGATCCCGCCCGAAGTGCAGGCCCTCGCCGACGAACGCACCCAAGCGCGAGCCGACAAGAACTGGAAACGCAGCGACGAATTGCGCGACCAGATCGCCGCGCTCGGGTGGAACGTCAAAGACACCAAGGATGGCCTGAAACTTACCGCGCGTGATTAAGGGACGCCACGGAGGGCATCCCTCCAGGCGTTTTGGAGGGATGGGCTCCGTCCCGTCCCATTGAGAATCCTTACGGTTTCGGCCGGCGGACCGTCCACTGGAAGGGTTTGCCGGGGTCGAGCGGCGCCTTGATGACTTCCTCTCGCTCCCCGTTGCCGTACACGAGCCGGATGTTCAACGGGGCGGCGCCGATGTGCTCGAAGGTCGCCAAGCCATTGGCATCAGTGATGACCTCCATCCGCGCGGCCTTGGTCCCATCCACAAAAGGCGGCCCGGGATAGTACGCCTCCAGCTTCGTGCCCGCGATCGGTTGACCCGCCTTGTCGACCAACAGGACGGACGCGGTGAAGCCCCGGTCGAGGGTCAGCGCCAAATGCTTGAGCTTATCGCCGAAGGGCGGCTCAAAAGGGCCGGCAAACAACGGCGCGAAATCCGGGCGGACCACCGCCAGCCGCACCGATTTGGCGTCGATGGGGAACCGCACCGGAGCGGCGCCGTCCGTTTCGACTTTGGCGGCGCCCAACATCGTGCCGCGCGGGGCGGGCGCATGGCTGTAGACCATGGTCGAGCCGTCGTTGACCGGCGTGCCGCCCGGCGCGGAAACCGCCACGCTGCTCATGAAATACTCTCGCTTGTCCTCCTCCGGGTCACGCCGGCCCGCAAAACGGCGGAGCGCGGCGATGACCTCGGCGTTAGGCCCGAAACGCCGCTGAGGCTCGCTGGCGAGTTGCTCCTGGATGTAGTCGAGAAGGCGCCCGCCGGAAGGCCGTTCGGTTTTCACCGGCGGGTTGGGATCGGCCCCGGCATTCACGAGCAACTCGATCATCGCGAGGTTGCCGCCGGGCTTCGCGGTGAAACACGCGGCCATCATCGGGAACCGCTGGTCCTTTCCACCATCGAGCGGAGCGCCGGCGGCGATCAACGCGGAGGCGCATTTTTCATAGTCGGAACCCGGCGGCTTGGGCTGGTGGTCGTACGACCGGCTCTCATGCACCGCCTGCCATAACGGAAAGCGAAGCTCCTCCGGCTCCCACCGTCCCTTGCGCTGGGCGAGCACGAGGGAAAGGATCTCCGCCTGGCCCGCCTCGGCGGCAGCGCTGACTTCGTTGCTGCTGACCGGCACGCCGTGATCGATGGCCGCGCGCACCGTCCGCAGGTCGCCCGCGGCGATGGCGTTAGGCATGGCGCTTTCCCAGAAGGCGGGGTTGTCGGAGAAGAGTGGCGCGGCGGCCAGCAGCGCGTCGATTTTCGCCTGATCGCCGATGGTGACGTTGTACGCCAAATCCGCGACCCCGCGCGCGCCGGCCTTGCGCAGGATTTCGGCCGTCTCCTTGCGCCCGTTGCCAACCGCGTTGCGCAAGATCAGCCCCGGCGGATCACCTGCGTTTGGGTCGGCCCCGGCGTCCAGCAGGACCTGCGCTGTTTTCGCCGAGGGATTGATCGTGCACGCGAGCAGCGGCAGCGTTTTCTCTTCCTCGCGAGCATGCCAGAGGGTGGGTTCGTTTGGATTGGCCCCATGCTTGAGCAGCACTTGCGCAATCTCGGCCCGATCCATGAAGCAAGCGTCGAGCAACGCCAATTGCATCTCGGCATGATCGGGCTTCCCCTGCGCCTTGAGCACCGCCTCCACCGCGCCGGCCGAGCCGAACTGAATCATTTTGGGCAACAGCGGCTCTTTCAATCCGGTGACCTTGGCGCCGTGCTCGATCAGCGTTTGGGCAACCTCGGGCGTTCGCGCGCTGCAAATCGGCGTCGCGCCAAACTCGTTGGGACGGTTCGGGTCAACCCCACGGTCGAGCAGCAACTCGGCCGTGCGCGCCTCCCGCAGGTCGAACAACAATGTTTCGTCGTTGTCGCCGATCATCTTCGGATCCAGCCCTTGGTCGAGGAACCACGCCACGACCTCCGGCTTCGACCACACCGCGACATAAGTCAGGATGCTCGTGTTGCGGCCAAACAGCTTCGCGTGCACGTCGCCACCCGCCTTCTTGAGCAGCTCGGCCATCGGCACGGAATTGACCAGACACAACGGAGTGTAATTCCAGCCGGGGAAGCGCGGCTTGTTGGGATCGGCCCCGCGGTCCAGGAGCAACTGGGCGGCTTCGAGGCGGTCCTTGTGCACGGTCTCGATGAGGATGGTGTTGTCGTCCTTATCGACGGCATTGACGTCCACGCCGGCGTCGAGCAAACGGCGGATCGCCGGGAGGTCTCCGTCGTTGGCGGCCCGGCCCAGCGCATTGATGTCGGCGCGCTGTTTGGCCACCTCCGCAAGGCGACGCTCGATCCACTCGGACTTTGCCAACCGGCGCAGGGGTTCCAAGTCGAGGTTTCGCGCGAACAGGGCGTTGAGGAAGTCGCGGCGGTCGTCCTTCACCAGCCCGGCGAGCAGCTCGTCGCGGAGTTTCCAATCCCTGCCGAGATTGGTCTGGCGAAGTTGGTCGAGCAGCGTCGTAAAGGCGGTCAACTCTCGGTCGCGCACGAGGTCGTCGAGCATCTTCTTTGCCCCTTCGTCGCCGAGGCCCGGGGCGCGCTCGTCGTGGATCAGGCGCGCGACCTCCTTGGAGTCGCCGGCGCGGGCGGCGGCGTGGAGTTGGTCGAGCACATCTGGCGCGTTGGTCGCGGGCGGCGCGGCGGGCTTCTGCCCCAGCACGACCGCCGCCAATAACAGCACGATCGCCCCGCCCAACGCCGACCCATACCTCGGCCGCCGCGGCAGGAACGCAACGATGCGCTGCAGCCGTTGCTTCATCTGCGAGCCATCTTCGCTGATGCCCACCATTCCGGGCTGGAACGCGGATCGGCCGGACACCGCCTTGAGCAATGTCGCGCCGTACGCCAGCGACCGGCCGTCCTCCAATCGGCGCAACGCCCATTCGTCGGCGGCCAGTTCGCGGTCGGCTCGCAGGCGGCGGAAGCCGAGCCACACGAGCGGGTTAAACCAGTGGACGCCCAGCGCGATCAACTGCAAACCCTGGCTCCAGTGGTCGCGGCAGCGCAGGTGCGCGATCTCGTGCGCGAAGACGTGCTCCCAATCCTCGGGCGAAAACGCCGAGTTGCGCGGGATCAACAACGTCGGCCGCCAGATGCCGACCAGCGCCGGCGACGCGATCCAATCCACCGCCACCAGCCGCGGCGCTTCCCGGCGCAGCAGCTCGCGGCAGCGATCGCGCCAGAGCGCGAGCGTGGCGGGATCGACCGGCGCAAGATTGCCCCGGAGACGCCGCTGCATGCGCCACGCGCTCGCCGCCAGCGCCACGCCAAATGCTCCCGCCACCATTGCCCAGACGAGGGCGCCCCATTGCCAGGCCGTCCAGCGGACGACCCTCGGGTGGATCACCGCCACGGAGATCGGCGCCACGAATTCCGGCTCCGCCGCGACCGGCGCCGGCTCGAACGGACGGGCCACCGCCGGGATATTCTGCAAGCTGGCCGGGTTGTGCGGCAGGGTCACCGCCGGCGCCAGCAACCGCACCAGCACCAGGACCCAGAGCAGATGGCGCCACCGCGCCGGGACCCGCGCGCCGAGCGCCTGGCGGGTCATCAGCACCAGCACGATCGCGAGCGACCCCTGCCAGGATGCCATCAACACCGCTTTGAAGAGGGAGATCAGGGTCGTCATGGCTTCTCTTTGCGTTTTTGGTCGAGGACGGCCTGGAGTTCCGCCAACTCGGCCGCGCTCAGGCGCTTGCTGCGGGCGAAGTGCACCAGCAGGGCGGCGGCCCCGCCCTCAAAAACTCGATCGAGGAACGATTCGCCCTCCTGCCGCACGCACGCCTCGCGGGTGACCCGGGGGGAGAACTCCTTGGCTTCCACCCCTTCGCGGGCGCGGATGATCCCCTTCTTTTCCAGCCGCGCGAGGAAGGTGCGGACCGTGTTGAGCTTCCAGACGTTGCCGGACGGCAACGCCTCAAAGATGCGCGTGGCGGTAAGAGGCGCCTTTTTCCAGAGGACGTTGAGCACCTCCCACTCAGCCTCGGAAATGCGGGGAACGGATGGCGGACCTGGTTTCATTTGCCGCCTTTCTACTACAAATGAAGTGCCGGTGTCCACTACAAATGTAGCGAAGGGGCGAAATTTCCCGGGTGACGGCGCCCGCCGCCCTTGTATGATGGGCCTCATGTCGTTTGCGCCCGCTGAATTCTTCGACCTCGATCATTGCGCGCACCGCGTGTTGTTCGAGAACGTGACCCACGTTTGGGAATCCATCGACAAGATCGCGATGTACCTGAAGTTCAGCCTGCGGCCGGGCATGGCGGGCGAGATCGTCGGGACGCCCTACATCGGACCCGACGTGTTCATCGGCGAGGGCGCGATCGTCGAGCATGGCGCGGTGATCAAAGGCCCCGCGTGGATCGGCGCGCGGTGCCACGTGCGCGCGGGGTGTTACATCCGCGAGAACGTCGTGGTCGGCGACGGCGCGGTCCTGGGCAATTCGTGCGAGTTCAAGAATTGCCTCATTCTCGACGAGGCGCAGGCGCCGCATTTCAACTACGTGGGCGACTCGATCCTGGGTTACAAGAGCCATCTCGGGGCCGGGGCGATTCTTTCCAACGTGCGGCTCGACCGCAAGGAGATCGCGGTCGAGGCGGGCGAAGAGCGGCTGCCCACGGGATTGCGGAAGTTTGGCGCGGTCGTGGGCGATCACGCGGAGATCGGCTGCAACGCGGTCCTCAACCCGGGCTCCGTGATCGGCCCCCGGTCGGTGGTGTACCCCGGGGTGAGCTGGCGGGGGGTGCTGCCAGCGGGGCACATCGCCAAACCGCGCGTGAGCTTGAGCGTCATCGAACGCCGGGATTGATTTGCGTTTGCAAACGGGGCGTTCCGGGCGATTCTGGCCGCGTAAGTTTATCAAGCGCCCCGCTGCTGCTCGACCGCAAGCCGTGGGGCGTTTCCGTCTTCAAGCATGATTTCCAAGCGGCTGATTCAACCCAAATCGTCAGAGAAGAACATCGAGATCGAGGGCAAGATCGTCTCGGTGCTCGCCGGCACGATGTTCCGCGTCGAGATTCCCAACGGGAGCCTCGTCCTGGCGCACATTTCCGGCAAAATGCGCAAGCGCTTCATCCGCCTGACGGCCGGCGACCGGGTCAAGATGCAAATGTCGCCCTACGACACCGAAAAGGCGCGGATCGTTTACCGCCTGGGCTGATTCAAAGATTCAGCTTCGCGGTGACCGGCCGGTGGTCGCTGCAATCCGTGCCCGTTGGTTCGATGCCGGCGCCCGTCAAGCGCGCGCCGTCGGATCGGATAAACAGGTGATCGAAACACGTCGCCGGATACCGCCCCTCGCCCGGCAACGTGTACCGCTGGAGCAATGGCACGCCTTGCCAAGCCCACTGAAAACCGGCGGCGCACAAATCCGGCAGCGTCGTCTCGGCGGCAAACTTTGGGTCATCGAACGACGTGTTCATGTCGCCGCCGATGATCACCGAGACCTTGCCCAACGCGGCGTACGCCGCCGTCATGCTCTTGACGTGGGCCAGGAGCTGCCGGGCGGATTCTTCGCGCATGGCGACGTTCTCCGCCGCGCCGCCCGGCGTGTCGACGCGATTGCTTTTGAGGTGCAATCCGTAAACGATCAGCACCTGTCCGGGCGCGGGTTGGTAGGCGGCGACGACGAAACCGCGTCTCGGCAACACGCCGCTTTCCCCCGTCTTCCACGGCTCGGCCCACGCCTGCAACAGGGGCAACCGGCTCAAGAGAACCTCTTGCTGCCGGCCGATCTCGGTGGAGCCCGGCAGCGCGAATTGCGAGCAGACATCGACGCGCAACCCCTTCAGGCGATCGGCCGCCAACTGCGCCGCCGCCTGATCGGCCACCTCCTCCAACCCGAGCACGTCCGGGTTCAGCTTCTCGAGCACGGGAACGATCGCGGCGAGATGGGCCGCGCGGGCATTCTGTGAAGCATTCGGCTTGCGGCCGGGGAACCATTCGACGTTCCAGAACGTCAACATGATCGGCCCCGCATCCGATGCGACCGCCGGCGTCGTCGCAGACGCCGCGGCCTGCGTGCCGGCAGGATGCGGCCTTCCAGCGACGACGTACAGACCCGCGCCAGCCACCAACGCCCAGGCAAGCGGACGAAACGGCGTGGGCACGCGACATTCTCCGCGGACTCGGGCGACCGCGCAATCTCGAGGCGCGAAGTTTTTCGGAATATCGCTGTTCTTTCCTCAACAAATGGTTCTGAATCGAGTCTCTGCCTCTCATCCAATTATGCACAAAACGCTTCTGCTTGCCGCTGTCGCCGCCGCCATGTCGCCGATCGCGATGTCGGCTCAGGTTGTCTTTAGCCAGGATTTTTCCGGCGGCGGGACCCCGTCGTCGTACGTCGGCACGCCGGCGGGCGCCAATCAGTTCGACGGCATCCTGCCCACCCCGACCGACGGCGGTTTTAATTGGGCCATCGCCAACGGCGAGCTCGAAGGCACGCGAACAAGCACTTCCGGCGCGGCGACGAGAATCACCGACCTGCCGGGCTTGGCGGGCAGCGCGGCCAGCTTCCAGTTCGACTTCAACCTGCTGACCACGGGGACGGAGACCAACAACACGAACGACGTCGTCTTCCAGGTAGGCAAGGGTTACACGAACAGCACGGGCGCCGGTTCGGGCACCTTCGCGCAGTTTCCGATCGATCTTCAAACCGGCGGCATTTATGTCGTTGGCGGCCACAGTTTCTCGGGACCGCAGACTGTCTACTTTGCCCTGAACAACTCCGGCAGCGCCAAGACGTTCCAGACGCCGGGCGGCCCGCTTTCGGTGGACAACGGGTCTGCCACGCTCTACGTGGGGACGACCTTGATCGCGTCGAATCTTGGGGTCGTTAATTTCGGCGGCTCCGGCACGCAGGACATTACGGATTTCAAGCTGCGCTTCGGAGTCGACACCGGCACGGTCGGGGTCGACAACTTTGTGATTACGCAGGTGCCCGAGCCGAGCACGCTGGCCGCGCTGTTCGCCGGCGCCCCGCTCGCCTGGGCGGCCGTGCGCCGGCGCCGGCGCGAGGAGTTAGGGCCGCTGGCACCGGCCGTTGCACGGGGTTGTTAGTAGAATTTTTCG
>CAXUAZ010000037.1:0-24227 GCA_964249195.1 uncultured Chthoniobacterales bacterium | reverse complement strand
GGCTTGATGATCCCCGTCTTCTCCGCCGCGATCGCTTCAATCGTGTCCCCCAGATACGCCCGGTGATCGAGGTCGATCGCCGTGATCACGCACACCGCCGGGTCGACCGCATTCGTCGCGTCCAACCGCCCGCCGAGCCCGGTTTCCCAGGCGATAACCTCCGCGCCCGTTTGCCGGAACCAATCCAGCGCCAACGCCGCCGCATACTCGAAGAACGTCGGCGCCGGGTCCCAACCAGCGGTCATCGCCCGCAGCCGGGTGAGCCCCTCGGCGACGCCGTCTTCAGTAATCGGCTCGCCGTTCACCCGAATGCGCTCGCGAAACGTGACCAAATGCGGCGACGTAAAAAGCCCGGTGCGCCAGCCGCCCGCCCGGCTCACCGCATCGACCATTGCGCACACGGACCCCTTGCCGTTCGTCCCCGCCACATGCACGAACCGCGCCGGCGGCTGGCCGCCCTGGGCGTCGATCAGCCGCCGCATGTTCTCCAGCCCCAACTTGATCCCCGTGAGTTGCGTGGCGTAAAGCCAGGCCAGCGCCTCCGCGTAGGTCATGCCGCCGCCGTGAGGTACCCCAGCAAACCGGCCAGCGTCGAACGCATCTTCTTGCGGTGGACGATCAGATCGACGAGCCCATGCGCCTCCAGGAACTCCGCGGTCTGGAAACCCGGCGGCAAGTCCTGGTGCGTCGTCTCCTTGATGACGCGCGGGCCGGCGAACCCGATCTGCGATTTCGGCTCGGCCAGGATCAAATCGCCAAGCGTCGCAAAGCTCGCGGTCACACCGCCGGTCGTCGGATGCGTCAGCACAGAGATAAACGGGAGTTTTGCCTGCGCGTGGTACGCGAGCGCCCCCGATGTCTTGGCCATCTGCATGAGGCTGAACATCCCCTCATAAAGCCGCGCGCCGCCGGACGCCGATATGATCACCACCGGCCGCCGCCGCTCGGTCGCCGACTCGATCGCCCGCGTGATCTTCTCCCCCGCAACCGACCCCATGCTGCCGCCGAGAAACTCGAAATCCATCACCGCGAGACTCAGTTCCCGGCCTTCGATCCGCCCCGTGCCGCTGATCACCGAATCCTTGAGGCCGGTGCGCTTCTGATAGGTCTTGAGCCGGTCGTTGTAAGTCGCCGCGCCGCGGAACTCGAGGATGTCGACCGGCGAAAGGCCCGCGTCGGCTTCCTCAAAACTGCCTGGATCGAGGAGGCACTCGATGCGTTCGCGCGCCTTCTGGGAAAAATGGTGATCGCAATGCGGGCAGACCTGTTGGTTCCCCGTCAGCTCGAGATGATGGATCATCGCGTCGCACTCGGGGCATTTGACGAACAGCCCGCCGGGGATCTGGTTCTTCTTGCCGCCGTTGCCGTCCGCGCCGAACCCGGGTTTACGAAAAATGGCCATCTGAGGTTCCCAATCTAGTGGGAATTCGGGCTTTGAAAAGGGCGGGTCGTTGATGGCCCCGCGATTAAATCCCGGCTGGCGGGAAGTTGGTGCGTCCTCGCGGAAGACGGGGTTCGTTTTAGCATACAGACAACCGCCTTCCTTATGGACCATTCCCGCCGCTCGTTCCTGAAATCCACCGCTGCCGTCACCGCCGGTCTGGCCGCCACGCCAACGCTCGCGCGCGCTGCCACCGACACCGAGAAAAAAGCGGCGGCCGTCAACACCCAGATCTCCGCGCCGGCCGATCTCGCTTTGCTCGAAGGACCCATGCCCGGGGAGGTCCGCAAGGGCGACATGATTTACCGGCCCCTCGGCGCCACCGGCGAGATGGTCTCGCTCATCGGCATGGGCGGGTTTCACTTGGGCAAGACCTCCACCGAGGCGGAAGCCATCCGCCTGATCCATGAGGCGGTCGATCGGGGGATCACCTTCATGGACAATTCGTGGGATTATAACCTCGGCACGAGCGAACTGCGCGCCGGCAAGGCGCTCAAGGAAGGCGGCTACCGGGACAAGGTCTTCCAGATGACGAAGATCGACGGCCGCACCAAGAAGGCCGCCATGCGCCAGGTCGAGGAATCGCTCGCGCGCTTGCAAACGGACCGTCTCGACCTCGTCCAACATCACGAAATCATCCGCATGGAAGACCCCGACTCGATCTTCAAGCAGGACGGCGCGATGGAGGCGTTGGTCGAAGCCAAGCAGCAGGGGAAGCTGCGCTTCATCGGGTTCACCGGGCACAAGGATCCGCTCATCCACCTGCGCATGTTGCAGGTGGCGAAGGAGAACGACTTCCATTTCGACACCGTGCAGATGCCGATCAACGTGATGGACGCGCATTTCCGGTCGTTCAGCGCACAGGTGCTGCCGGTGTTGGTGCACGAGAAGATCGCGCCCTTGGCGATGAAGACCTTTGGCGACCATTTCATCCTCGACACGAAACTCGCCGAGCCGATGGAAATGCTGCACTTCTCGATGAGTCTGCCCGTGTCGGTGGTCATCACCGGGATCGACAAACAGGAGGTGCTGGATCAAGCGCTGGAGGCGGTCAAGACCTACCAGCCGATGAACAAGGCCGCCGTGGCCGCCCTCTTGTCGAAGACGCGAACCGCCGCGACGAAAGGCGAGACAGAGTTGTATAAGACGACCTGGCATTTCGACAGCACCGCGCAAAATCCGGATTGGCTGGGCTTGAAGAAGGAACAATCCGTCTGACGCCTCCGGGCCTTCTCGAGGAGTCGCGCGGGGACTCGGGCATCCTGCGAGAGCGCAAGGATGTGGACGCGGTTCACATCGATTCGCCGCATCTTGAGCCCGCGCAGGCGTGGTGCGAGATCGGAGGCGTGGCTGCAACTCGGCGGAATGTTGGCGTGAAATGCAGCGGCTTCCGTGAAGGCAGATTCAAAAAAAATTCTCGCCACTTCGCTTTCCGGCGAATAAGTTAACTAGGTCGCATATTCCGCGGTTATTTTGGATAGCTCGGCCGCAAAGATGAAAACTGAGATAAGGTCGCCCTCAGAGGTTCAAAAGGTCTCCCTGAATCTGCATGGTGAGTGCGTGCCAGCCCGTTGGACGCCGCAGCCTGAAGAGAAGACGCCGCTTCAACTCGCAAAAGAGGACTTCGTGCGATGGAACCGCGGTCTGGCAGAGTTTGAGGAACTCGCCGCCCAGCACGTTTACAACAATCCTAATTTTACGTTGTTCGACGCGCGGCAACATCGGGCCATGCTGCACAACCTCATCGCCGAGGGTGATTTCCTTTTTCTGCGCTTCGCTCTTTTGCAGTCACCAGGCGACACGGAGTCTTACACCTCATTTCTCGACCAGCAGAATCAAGTTACCCAAAACCGGCTGACAGACACCGATCTCGCTCTTACCGAACGTCCCGAAGGAGGAAGTGTTGGGGATGTACCAGTTTAAAGCCACCGAGCGCTTTTGGGAGCGGTTCTACGCACTTTCGCCGAGCGAAAAGGAATTAGTTAGGAGTAAGTACCGCATCTTCAAGGAAGATCCTTTCGATAAGCGCCTATCGGTGCAAAGATTGCCCGCTTAAGTTCGCGGTATCGGAAAATAGTCTACGGGCTGCATATTGCTGGCGATCTAATCGTCACGTTTTACGTTGAGGCTAGCATCGTCGTGACCATGAGTATCGGCGCTCACGACGACTACAAATGATGACCGGTACTTCTCTTTCCTTCCTAAAGTTGAAAGACTGGAACGTGTAGCAAAGGCGGGGAGGTCTCATCGCAACAGCCAAAACGCGTGCACGCCATACGGCGCCGCGATCCCACCCAGCACGAAGAACGGCCAGAACCACGCCGCCGCTCGTTCCCGCGCCAGCAACACGTAAAAGCAGAGCGTCATCGGCAGCAGCGTCCGCGCGGCGGCGCCCGTGCCTTCCCAGACCGCCGGCCCCAGCACGCAACCGAGCGCCATGTAACCCACCGCCGTCCGCCACACGGGCGATGACACGTCGCGCCGCAGCAGCAGGTAAACGCCCTGCGCCCCCAGCGCCGCGACCGTCAGCATCTCGTGCATCGGGGAGTCAACGTAAAACCAGCGGACTAATCCCGCGCGCTGGGCGGCGTCCGCGGGTCCTTCGTGCGTGAACAGGCGGAAGTTCTCCGCGAAACAGGCGAACGCCGCCCGCAACGGCGGCGCGAAGTTCCTCCCGCCCGAGCTCCAGTGCAGCCCGCCGAAGCGCAGCTTCACGTAAACGAACCACGCGGCAAACGGCACGACTGCGAACGCCAGCAAGCCGCCATTGCGCAGCCGCCGCGCTTTAGTCATCGGACGGCGAAACTCCAGTTGCGCAAACGCCGCGAGGAGGCTCGTTTCCCGGGTCAGGATCGACGCGGCCAGCGTGGCGCCGCCGCCCCACGAGCCGAGGGCCAGACCGGTCATGATCAGCGCGGCGGCCGGCAGATCGGTGAGCGAATGCTTCATGCTGGTGAGGGCGCCGCCCGTCACCAACGCCGCCGCCAGGCAGGCAGCCTTCCGCGGGTCCCAAGGCTGCAGCAGCGCCAGCAGCGTGATCGCCAGGACAAACCAGAATCCAAGATTCGCCAGCGCATACGCCTGGATGATCCAAGTCGGATTCCCCGCGCCAAGACCGTAAGCCAGCGCCGGCAGGCCGATCCGGCGCGCGCGATAGGACGGATTGTCCAACGCCCGGTCAAACGCCGGATCGCGCAGGGTGGGATCGAGCGCGAGTTGGGCATAGAACTGCCCGTCGTACCCCAGCCGCGACGCCGGGCTGTGAAACACGTAATGATCCACGCCCTGGAGCCGCGGCAAGGCGCGCGTTTCAAACTCGGCGCCGAAGCGGATCAGCTTCGTCCAGCCGCCGCGCCCTTCGCCGACGCGCTCGTAGGTGTGCAGGACGAACAGGCTCAAGCCGAAAACGACGGCGAGCATGAAGACGTAGGTCCACAAGGTCAGCGCGGGCTTTGGAGCCGTTGGCACAGGAGCGGGGCGCGGGGGCATCGTAACCAGTTGTAGCGGCGGTCTTATGCAAGCTGTCGGACTTAGCTTAAAAAACGGTCAAAAACCTCAATGGTTCACCGTTCGAAAAAATTTAGAGCAAACGGTGAGGCTATTTTGCCGCTTTTCCGCGCAAAAACAGCCGATTTTCAGAGGTTTGTAGCTAAGTCCGACAGCCTGCTATGACCGTCGATGAATCGATTGGTGGGGGGACAAGCGTTCTGTTCGGGAATAACCTACCGACCGTTACAGACCGCCGCGTCGCGTTGCTCTTGGGCGGCGCGTTTTTGCAACTGCAGTTCCGCGAGGATCTGATGGGTCTCCGCGCGCCGCTCTCTTACCACGGCGCCCATGACCCTGGTGAACAACCGCGCCGCCTGCCGGATCGCCTCCGGGTCCTGATTCACCTGCGCCGCGAACAGCGCCCGGCTGACGATGAGTTCATTGGCCTTATGGAAGCTGTCGGGGCTGCGTTCTTCGAACCGTTTGGCGCCGGCTTGATCCTGCTGCACCATTTCCATGAGGCTGGCAAAAGTCAGCTCCGTCCGCGCCCGCCGACGGCGCGCCGCCCAGCGCGAGATGGAAACGCGCGAAAGCCGGATCCCGAATTCCGCCTGCAACCAATCCGCCGCTTCCCGCAACGAGGTTCCATGCTCGAGCCGCCGCGCCAGGTTCTGCGCCTGCTCATCGGTCAGGTGGGAATCCAGCGTGCTGTCGGAGCGCGGCTTGCGAACTTTTTTAAAATTTTGCATGCTCAGTTAAGTATTGGAACGCTTTGTAACGCATCTGCCGACCCTCCCCGTCTCACCACGAAATGCGAGAGAAACAAAGAGGCCGGCGAGTTCAAGTCGCACAGATTAACAGATCAGCCTCTTCATGTCAATGTAATTATTTCATTTTCTGAACTCTGGCTGGCTTCTTCATCGTCGATTCTCGAAAATAAGCCGGAAACGAGTGGATCCATCCCGAAACGCGGCAACAGAGTAAAACACTGGCGTTGACTCGGAAATGAACGGGTGAACTTTACCCGGTGATCCGTTACGATTTCCCGCCGCGATGGATGATGTATGACCTGACCGCCATCGTCCCCGCGCTCGTCCGGGCCAAGGCGGCGGTTCTCGCTCTGAGCGAAATGCCTTCCCAGCGCAGTTGGTCCGAGCAATTGCAGATCGTTCAGCTCAAACGCGAAATTGCGGGCACCTCCAGAATCGAGGGCGCCGATTTCACCGAGCGCGAGTTGGACGCGGCGATGAAGGAAACACCTGAGCAGTTGCACACGCGCTCCCAGCGCCAGGCGGCGGCGGCGGTGGCAACGTACCGATGGATTGCGCAACTTCCCGACGATCGCCCCGTCACTCCGGAACTGGTGTGCGACATCCACCGACGCCTCGTGACCGGCGCAGACGACGATCACTGCCCACCCGGCAAGCTGCGAGGTCGCGACGAGAACGTGAACTTCGGGATGCCGCGTCACCGCGGCGCCGCGGGGGGCGAGGAATGCGCGCGGGCGTTCGAAGAACTATTCTCGGCTGTCCGCGGCGAGTTTGCCGGGCACGACCCTTTAGTGCAGGCGTTGGCCGTTCACTATCATTTTGCCGCGATGCACCCCTTTCTGGACGGCAATGGTCGCACCGCCCGGGCGCTTGAAGCCCTGATGCTTCAGCGAACCGGGCTGCGCGACACTCTTTTCATCGCGATGTCCAATTACTACTACGAAGAAAAGAACGCGTACCTCGATACGTTGGCGAAGGTTAGGGCGGCCGGTCACGACCTGACGGCTTTCTTGAATTTTGGGCTGCGCGGCATCGAGCTGCAATGCCAAAGGTTGCTCGCCGAGATTCGCGCGAACGTGCGCAAGGCGCTTTTCCGCAATCTAATGTTCGACCTTTTCAATCGTTTGCGCACCCCGCGCAAACGCGTCATGGCGCAGCGACATCTGGAAATTCTGAAGCTGCTGCTCGACACCGACGCGCTCAAACTGGAAGACCTCACCAAGCGCACCGCGGCATTCTACCAAGGCCTCAACAACCCGTATAAAGCGCAGATTCGGGACCTCAATTATCTGATCGGACTTCGCGCCGTGGGATTCGAGAAACTTCCCGACGCAAGTTATCGCATCTTCGTCCGGCTGGAATGGCCTACCGAGGTCACGGAGACGGAGTTCTTCAAGCAGGTGGAGCAGATGCCGAAATCGAAGACCTACGGATTCTTGTCCTAAAATTTCCTCTGGGTGCATTTTACGTCCGATCTCCTACCGTAAGTCTCCTCGAATGAGCGATCCCCGTACCGAACGACTCGCAACCTTCCGCTCCTGGGCCGCCGCACACATCACGGGCGACGAAAAGGGACAGGCGCAAATCTTCGTCGACCGCCTCATGCAGGCTTTCGGCCACGCCGGCTCGCTGGATGTCGGCGGCGAGGCCGAGTGCCGCATCCGCAAAGGCGCTGACGATGGGGGCGGGACAAGCTTCGCCGATTACGTCTGGAAGCCGGTTGTCCTCATTGAAATGAAGAAGCGCGGCGTCAACCTCGCCAAACACTACCGCCAGGCCTTTGACTACTGGACGCGCCTCGTCCCCGGCCGCCCGCGCTACGTCGTCCTGTGCAACTTTGATGAGTTCCACGTTTACGATTTCGAGACGCAGATGGACTCACCCGTGGGCAAGGTCGCGCTGATCGACTTGCCGGAGCACTTCGGTGCCTTGGCCTTCCTCTTTCCTGGACAACCCAAGCCGGAGTTCAACAACAACCACGTTGCCGTCACTCGCGACGCCGCCTCCGGTCTGGCGAAGTGCTTCAATAAGCTCGTCAAGCGCGGCGTCGAACGACCCATCGCCCAGCGATTCACCCTTCAGATGCTCGTCGCGCTTTTCGCCGAGGACATCGATCTTCTGGAAAAATACCTTGTCACGCGCCTGCTCGACGAGTGCAACTCCAGCACCTCCTACGATCTGCTCGGTGGCCTGTTCGACGCCATGAACACCGAGGGCATCACCCCGGGCGGACGGTTCAAAGGGGTGCCATATTTCAACGGCGGCCTGTTCTCGCAACCCGTTCGTCTTGAACTCGCCGACACAGAGATTGTCCTGTTAAGCGAATGCGCCCGGTTCGATTGGTCAAAGGTCCAACCCGAGATTTTCGGCGTGATCTTCGAACACTCGTTGGGGAAGGAGGAGCGCCACGCCTGGGGCGTACACTACACAAGCCCCGAGGACATCATGAAGATCGTCACGCCTACGATCGTTGAGCCGTGGCGCGAACAGATCGAGGGCGCTAAAACCCTCAAGCGCCTGCGTGAACTCGTGGACCGCCTCTCGCATTTCCGCGTCCTCGATCCCGCGTGCGGCAGCGGCAACTTCCTCTACATTGCTTACCGTGAGCTCAAGCGACTGGAAGCCCGCCTCTTCGAGCGCATGGAGGAGGAGTTCAAGACGGAGGCGGCCCACGCCGGCCAGTTGCGGCTCTCCTTCCTTTCCGCGCAGAACTTCTATGGCATCGACATAACGCCCTTCGCGGTGGAACTCGCCAAGGTCACGATGATGATTGCGCGCAAGTTTGCCATCGACGAGTTGCACATCACCGAGCGCGCCCTGCCGCTGGATAATCTCGACGGCAACTTCCGCACCGGCGATGCGCTGGTGACCGTGGGAGCGGGAGGCGCGGCCGTCCGCACGCCGTGGCCGGCGGCCGACGTCATCATTGGCAATCCGCCGTTCCTCGGCGCAAAACGCCTCAAGCCGGAACACGGCCCGGACTACGTGAACCGAATCCGCAAGCTCTACCCTGAGGTGCCCGGCATGGCAGACTTTTGTGTGTACTGGATTCGGCGCGCGCACGAACACCTGCCCTCGTGCACCGAAGCCGACCCGGTGGCGGGGCGCGCGGGACTCGTCGGCACGCAAAACATTCGCAACAACCAATCGCGCGTCGGCGGCCTGGATCACGTCGTGCGCGACGGGACCATCGTGGAAGCCGTGGACAACCAGCCGTGGAGCGGCGAGGCGAACGTCCATGTTTCGATTGCAAATTGGGCGAAGACACAAGACACCGCGCTGCTCCCTGAAGTGAAGCGGCTGTGGTTCAAGGTCGAGCCTACGGCTGCGGCGAAGAAGCTTCGGAAAGTGGCCGGTAAATCGGCAACGAAGGATTATGACCTGAGCTTCCGCGAGGTAACACAAATCAATTCAGCATTAAGCGACAAGGCAGATGTGGGGACCGCAAGCGAACTATCTTGCAACCGAGAACCGAAGCGTGTTTTTCAAGGCGTCACACCAGGACACGATGGCTTCGTTCTTAACTCCGAGGAGAAGACCCCACTTGAAGCAGATGGCGTTTCCGCCGAAGTTATTCACGCTTATCTCACTGGTCGGGAACTTGTCACCGGAGATGGCACGCCAGAACGCTACATCATCGACTTCCAGCGGCGCACAATCCTCGAAGTACAGAAGTACAAGCGCGCGTTCGATAGAATTCAGACACTTGTTCTCCCGGATCGCACGCGAAAAGCGGACGAAGGAAAAGACGCCGCTGGCAATGTTCGCCCGCACCACCGCGGGTTCTTGGAAAGATGGTGGGCGCTCTCGTGGGATCGCAAAGAACTGTTTACGGGCTTCGGTCGCCTCAACGGACGTTTCATCGCCTGCTCGCGGGTCACCAAACGACCCATCTTCATGTTTCTTACAACAAATATTTGGCCGAGCGACAAAGTTCAGGCATTTCTGTTCGACGATGATTACAGCTTCGGAATTCTTCAATCTGCCGCGCACTGGCAGTGGTTCTTAGAAAAATGCTCGAAACTGAAGTCAGATTTTAGTTACTCGATTGAATCGGTCTTCGACACCTTTCCTTGGCCGCAATCTCCGAGCGCGGCGCACATTAAAGCCGTTGCCGTTGCCGGGCGCGAAGTTCGCCGCATTCGCGCCGAGACCTTGCCGAAAATGAAGGGCGGCCTTCGCGCCCTCTATCGCACGCTCGAACTCCCCGGCGCCAATCCCCTCAAAGTCGCCCACTCCGTTCTCGACTATGCCGTCCTTGCGGCTTACGGCTTCTCCCCTACTACTGACCTCCTTACACAACTCCTGGCCCTCAACCGCGAAGTAGCCGCCCACCTTGAACGCGCCGAACCCGTCACCGCTCCGGGCATCCCTCCCGCCTATTCCGACGCCGCCAAGTTGATCACGGACGATTGCATTCGTTCAAATGAATGACTAAGACTGCATTAATATTGGGAGCTGGTGCGAGCTATCCGTATCAATTTCCGAGCGCGCGGGAGTTGAGCGACATGATCGTTGGAACAAACTCCGAAGCCCTTCAAGCAATCGAAAAACGACTCGGACACGGTACAGATTGGCTAAATGCGGCCCGTTCTTTATCTGACGGGGAATTTTCCCCCTATCCAAATTTCGACACTTTTCGAGATGCCTTTGCCAAGTCCGGTGCGCAAACGATTGATTTATTCATTCAGTCCCTTGGTAGAGACCATGAAAAGCACCAAGCGCACATTGCGGTAGCCACAATCTTCCTCCACTGCGAGGCTCGCGCCTCCCTTCAAATCAATGATTGGTATCGGGAACTATGGAATGAAATTTTAAGACAGGGAGGCAAAACATTTCCCGCTGGAAGCCTATCTGTGATAACATTCAATTACGATCGGTCACTTGAACGCTACTTAGCAGAAAAGGCCGAAGCGGCATTCGGATTCTCTTTTGATAAAGCTGCCGAATGGATTTCTCGCATTCAGATCTCACATATTTATGGTCAGATAGGTTCACTTAGACGGGATGATGGCGATGCATTCATACCATGGGGTAGCACGCATCCCAACAACCTGTGGAAGGCTTCTGGCATGTTAAAATTGGCTAAACCGCGCATTGATGGTGCTGAATGCGCCTGGTGCAATAGTTTGCGAAACGCGGAAAAGGTGATTTTTCTTGGCTTCGGATTTTGGCCCGAGAACATAAAGCTCGTTCAACCACATATCCCCGCATCCGCTTCGGTATATGGTTCGTGTCTCGGATTGTCCGAAAAGGACAAAAAGCGCGCTTTGACAGCTTTTCAGTCCATGGAGTGGGGTGAGCCGCTTTGGACTGCCCTTAACTGCCTCGAAAGCTGGGAAATGTTCTAACGAACCGTGTTTTATTAGGAGAGGACGGCAGAACGAAATCAGTAAACAATCTTGACGGCAAGTAGGCGCGGTTCAACCTTCGCCGCGTCGGCGGTAGGTCTGCCAGAATTTGGCGCTCTCCGCTCATTCGCAGCCGATAAGTTCTTCCGCGCTGCTCACGGGAGATGCTAGCGCAAACCTCGCTGACGTAAACCGCTGCTTTACCAAGATGAAGCTATCCGGTAGACTTTTCATATGAGTACGATCACGGCGATCCTCGAGCCGGACGGGGATGGCACCCTGCACCTGCAGGTTTCGCCGGAATGGCGTCATCAGGCGATCAGGGTCAATGCGGAGTTGGAATTGGCGAACAATCCCCCGCAGGCTGTCAACCATCTCAAGGGGTTTGGCGCGCTGCGCGCGAAGATTTCAATGTCGCCGGACTTCGATGAACCGCTTGAGGACTTCAAAGATTACGTCGGATGAGGCTTCTGCTGGACACTCATGCGCTGAGGTTGATCTTGTTGAAGAAGTGAAGCAACGCGCATTGTTACCATCCGGGGCGCTTTACTTGGGTGGATCGTGCTCTCCGAGCGCGATGACGAATCAACAGCGGCCTAGCCGCTCTCGAGACCGATCGTGTGCAGCGTGCCGCTGCTAATGTCACCCATCGCGCTCGGAGAGCACGATCCACCTCGCCCCCCTTGCCCTCCGGCTCCTTTGCCGCGAAATTGCGCGGCCCATGACCGAATCGACCAAAAAAAGTCCCGTCCTGCGCGTGCTCAGCTATGTGCGCCCCTACCCGGCCCTGGCTTCGGGAATGTTGGTTTGCGCCGTGTTGGGGACGCTCTCGGTCGTTGTTTTCCCGGGGGTCACGCGGCAGGTCGTCGACGAAGTCAAACCCGGCGGACACCCGGACCGGCTCGTGCCGCTCGCGCTCCTCGGGCTCGGAGTTTTCTTCGCCCAACAGGTGCTCAATGCGGCGCGCATTTACATCAATAACGTCTTTGAGCAGAAGGTCATTTTCGACCTGCGCAGCGACCTCTATTCCCATATCCAGCGGCTGCCGCTCGGGTGGTTCGACAACCGCGCGACCGGCGATCTCATGACCCGCATCCTCGAGGACGTCAGCGCCGTCGAACGCGTCCTCATCGACGGCATCGAACAGGGCGTAATCGCCGTGTTGCAGATCGTCGTCGTGATCGCGGTGCTCGTGCATTACAGCCCGTGGCTGACGCTCGTCGCCCTCTCGCCCATGCCGTTTCTGATCGGCGGGGCGCTCGCTTATACGCTTACGGCTCACCGCCGTTATAAGCAGCAGCGGGTCGCCTCCTCCGCAATGAACTCCCTCCTGCACGACAACCTCGCGGGCATTCGCCAAATCAAGACCTACGTGCGCGAGGACGAGGAACACCGGCGCTTCAATGCCGTCAGCGATCGGCTCCGGGAGGCGACGCTCGTCATCATGCGCACGTGGTCGGTCTACAACCCGGCGATGAATTTCTTCACCAACGCCGGGCTCGCGCTCGTGCTCCTCTTCGGCGGCCGCGCGGTGATCGCGCACCAGATCGATCTGGGCGTGTTCACGGCGGTGTTGTTGCTCGTGGGGTTCCTCTACGAGCCGATCCGCCAGCTCCATAGCCTCAACCAGCTCGTGCAGGCGGGGCGCGCGGCGGGAAGCCGGGTGTTCGAGATCATCGACACGCCGGCCGAGGCGGCCGACGAAGCCGTGCGCCATGAACCCGGCCGGGACGAGGCCGCCGGCATCCGGGGCGACGTCACCTTTGCCAACGTCGGGTTTTCCTACGACGACGAGCGCCCGGTCCTGCGCAACATCACCCTCCACGCCGCCGTCGGGCAGACGATCGCTCTGGTGGGGCCCACGGGCGCGGGAAAATCGACTTTGGTAAACTTGCTAACGCGTTTTTACGAGTTCGAAAGCGGCGAGATCGAGATCGACGGGCGACCGCTGACGGAAATCCCCCGCGCCCAGTTGCGGGCGGCGGTCGGGCTCGTCACGCAGGAGAGTTTCCTCTTCAACGGCACGGTGCGCGACAACCTTCGTCTCGGGCGCCCCGCCGCCAGCGACGAAGAACTCCTCTCCGCCGCCGCGGCCGCCAACGCGCGCGGGTTCATCGAGCGGATGCCCGAGGGGTTGGGCACGGTGGTCGGCGAACGGGGAGTCAAGCTCAGCGTGGGTGAAAAACAGCGCGTCTCCATTGCCCGCGCCTTGCTCAAGGACCCGCCGATTTTGATCCTCGACGAAGCCACGGCGAGCGTGGACAACCAGACCGAGCGCGCGATCCAGCAAGCGCTGGATCGGTTGATGATCGGCCGCACCACGTTTGTCATCGCGCACCGGTTGTCGACCGTTCGCCGGGCCGATCAGATCCTGGTCCTCGACCACGGCCGGATTGTGGAACGCGGCCGGCACGCGGAGCTTCTGGCCGCGGGCGGATTGTACGCGAAGCTTTGTGACACGAGCTTGCTGGACGGGGAAGAATCGTTTGCGATGCCGACGGAGCCGGACGAGGCGGCGAGCTTCAGCGTGGCGTAGCCTTGGCGGCGTGGCGCCGCCTGACCTCGTGCGATGTAACACTGAGATCGGCCACACGATCGACTCGGTGGAGATCTTATATCCCCCGATATGACTGTTTTCGCCAACACCGCGTCGGGGATTGGGAAGCGGGTGATCAAAAGGGTCGCGCAACCGAACCATCAATGCGCGAAGCGCAAAGGTGGATCGTGCTCTCCGGGCGCGATGCCAAACCAACAGCGGCGAGAGCCGCTCTCGAAGAAAAGAAGCAAGCAGGGCGCCGCTTGGCGCAATGTAACATTTAATTCGGCCACGTGATCTTATTCGTCGTTCACGAAATCGGGCGGCCAGCCAGATCAGGCCAGAGCGATTGCATCACGCCCGCGGTTTCCTCCGCGCGATCCGACCCGGCCGAGGGGCCAAGTTCTTCGCGCCCGCCAGCCAGGGCGGGGCCGCGTTGCCGAGGGTAGAGATTTACATCGGGCAACGAGGAAGTCGGCGGCGACGTGATCGGGCAAGAGAAATTCCCACCATTGCGGTTGCACCAGCTCGGGGATCATGATGACCACCCGGCAGCCGCCTTCCACGCACTCGAACAATCGATCGACGCGTTGGCGATACGGCGAAGGAATCTTGCCTGCGCCCGCCCAAAAGCCGGACTTCGGAAACAACGGGTCTTTCCGGGCCGCTTGTTTTTGCGCTCTGCCCGGAGCACGTTACGGCCTCCAACCGACCGACATGAAAATATCCTCCGTTCGCCTCTCCCTGCTCACGGCAGTCCTCCTCGCGGCAGGGCTGGTTGCTTCTTCTCGCGCCGCGGAATTCAAAATTCCCGACAAGCATCCCGTGATCTCGGTGACCTATCCCGACTCCTGGAAGCCCGAAGCGATCGACCGCGGCGTGCAGGCCCAGACGGCTGATACTGCGGTGTATCTCTCCGTGGAAGCGACCAAGAGCGAGAAGGGCATGAACGAGATCATCGACGGTTCGTTCGACCTGTTCAAAGAGCACAAGGTGGAGGTCGACAAGAGCACGAGGAAGGTCAACAAATTGCAGATCGCCGGCCAGCCAGCCGAGGAGATGCTCTTCACCGGCAAGGACGAAGACGGCCCGGCGGCGATCAGCATCACGACGTTTACGGTGGGCGAGAGTGTGGTGATCATCAGCTACTGGGCGTCCACCGAATCGGAAGCCAGGTACCATGCCGAAATCGCGAAGATCATCGGCGGCATCAAGGCGTTGAAGGAATGATGGTGTTGCGCCGCCTCAACGGCACTAAGACAAGGACTCTTAAAGGAGAGTCGTCGTCGACAAGGCGCGAGACTTTCAACCGCTGAAAAATCAAACTCGCTCTGTGAATGGTTTGTGCTTACGACAAACCAATCATTTTCATCCTAAAAGAGGCGTTACCTTACTACTATCCTTGACAGACCTATCTTTCCTCGCCTAACTCGATGTGAAACGCACCTAGAGCGGTACACTTCCTAACGCGTCGAGAAAGGCGTTCACTTGCTCTTGATCGTCAGCATTTACATTTGTCGAATCTACTTTCGTCATCTGCGAAAGATACCGCACTAATCTATCCTTTACCATATGTAGGCCTGCCTTGTCTTCACCGCCGCCTTCTCCTTTAAGGAGGATCGAATTCTGCCTGCGCAATTCAGCGGCTAAAGCTCGGACAACATTTGAACTATAGGGAGTCACAACTAAAATGTTTATGAGCGAAGCTTTGAAGTTCTTGCTCACGACGGGTAGAGCCAAGGTTCATCATAGGCCCCCTTGCTAGCCAAACAATCGGCCGCATTTAGCTGCTCAACGTTATTCTCGCTGGATAGCAAATTATAACTCCGGATGATGGTCTAAGTATCACTACCATACGAAGCAGCCATATCATTCAACGATATGTCATCCGTTTGCGCACCAAGACAGAGCACTCCTAAATTCACGGCAAAAAAAGAAACGTAGATAAGCGTCTTCATTTAGAAGTTGAAGCGCTTGTTCCTTTTCGGATTACTTAACTGAATCGAAATTGGCCGGGTAAGTTGCAGCCAGCTTCCTGTAGGGCGGGTGCGTGCCTTAGAGCGCGTCCGCTGAAGCCTCCGGCTATCTCAGCCGGGATAGACGCAGGTTCTCCAGCTCTGCCCGCAATGGCAACCAGTAGCGCCGATCCTCTTCCCGCTCGGCGGATTCTTCTGCTTGCAGGGCCTGCTCCAGTTCCCGGGTTCTCCTGCGTTCGGCCTCGAGCAGCAAGGGGCGTTCTTTGCTCAGACGGCGGCAGGCCAAGGGATGCGCCCGAGCGATCTCAATCAGCAATTCCGACGTCCGCATTTCCCGCAGCCAAAAATGAACCTGCTCGGGCGTGGGCGTCTCGCGCCCGGCGAAGTAGTGCGCTTCCACCAAACGGCGGATCATTGGCCAGTCCTTGTCGCGTTGAGTTTTCTTGGCCAAGACGAGGTCGGGCAGCGCGAGGAGGTGACACGGAACGCCGTCGGGCAACTCGATCGTGGTGCGCCGGCGCCACAGGTTCGGGAACGGATCGACCCCGCGCATCCGGGCCATGATGTCCACCCGCATGCCCGCCGCCTCGGGATGCTGACAACGGAAATGGACGGCGAGCCCCGCGCGGAGATGACGAAGATGAAAAGGCGGCACGGCGATCGGTTCGGCGCGCAATGATTTCAACGCCCGGCGCAGGCGCGCGACATTCTCCGCCTCAGCAAGGATGGCGAGATCCGTGTCGCGGCTAAACTCCGCGGCGCCGTAAAACACGCACGCCTGGCCGCCCATGAGCAGCGTTCGCACCCGGTGCTCGTGCATCGAAGAAAGGACTTTGAGTATCGGGTTCGGGATCAAGGGAGCCTCCCAGCGCAAGGTAAGTCTGCCACAGTTTGGCGCTTTCCTCCCAGCGCTCCAAGGGTTCGAGCCGGTACCATTCCGCCCACTCGCAGCCGACAAGTTCTTCCGCGCTGGTCACCGGAAATGGCTACCACAAACTCACCGCGCCGTAAACCGCTGCTTTACCGAAGACCCTAATCACGGGCCTGCGCTTGATTATAACTCCGCCAGAATCGCATCCGCCGCCCGGGCGGCCGCGCCGCCGCCGCCGAGTTTCAGGACGATTTCGCCCAGATCAGCCAGTTGGCGATCGCGGGCGGCGGAGTTCTCAAGCAGGCGCAGGGTTTCATCCGCGATGGCGCCAGGGCGGGCGCGGGATTGAAGAAACTCCCGCGCGATTTCTCGCCCCGCCAGCAGGTTGATCATGCCAAGATACGGCACGCGCACCAACGCGCGCCCAACCCCGTACGTAAGCCACGCCACGCGGTAGATGATCAACAGCGGCATCGCCAGACAGGCGGCTTCCACCGTGGCCGTGCCCGAGGCCACCATGCCCACGGCCGAGGTCCGCATCAACACACGCGAGTTGCCGACGTTGATCGCGCAATCAGCGTCGTTCCAGCCCGCGGCGTCGCGCATCGTGCGCAGCTCGGCGGCCCGCGTCTCGGAAACGGCGGCAACGGCGAAGCGCAGCGCGGGACGCAATGCCTTCAGGCGCTGAGCGGCCGCGAGCATCACGGGGAAATTCTTGCGCACCTCCCGTTGGCGGCTGCCGGGAAAAAGCCCGATCAGATTCGCCTCACGCGCGATTGGGTCCACGCCTTCGGCCGCCAGCGCGTCGATGAGCGGATGGCCGGCGAACACCGACTTTAACCCCGCCTGTTCGTACAGCAAAGGCTCGAACGGGAAGATGCAAATCATCAAGTCGAGCAGCCGCGCCATGCGCGGGATGCGGCCGCGATTCCACGCCCATACCTGCGGGCTGATGTAGTAGATGATCTTGAGCGGCAGGCGCCGTTTTCGCAACGCCGCCGCCAGCCGCAGATTGAAACCGGGATAGTCGATCAACACCACCGCCGCCGGCGGCAGGCGCTCGATATCGCCCAGCACGGAATCGAATTGCGCGCGGAAATACCGGTACTTCTTGAGCACCTCCCAGAGGCCGACGACCGCGGATTGATCGCACCAATCCTCCAGCTCCGGACCCACCAGCGCCTTCATCCCCGGGCCGCCGCGGCCGCAGATCGCCAGGCCGGGCCGGCGCTCGCGCAATGCGGAGATGACCGCCGCGCCGTGCGCGTCGCCGCTGGCCTCGCCCGCGAGAAAGTAGAGACGGCTCATGATGAAAAATGGGTGGCCGCGACCTGCCGGGCCGTGCGCGCAATGGATTCGCGCAACGACGCCGGCGCCAGCGCTTCCACGTGTTCGCCCCAACCGAGGATCCATCGCTCCACCTCCGGCGAGAGGCCGATGTGCATCGTCAGGTGGACGCCGCCGCCGGGCAGCGGCTCGATCGTCTGCGACGCGTGCCAGGTC
Source organism: uncultured Chthoniobacterales bacterium (assembly GCA_964249195.1). Taxonomy (GTDB): domain Bacteria; phylum Verrucomicrobiota; class Verrucomicrobiia; order Chthoniobacterales; family SZAS-18; genus CAXUAZ01. The sequence continues at coordinate 6,290 of CAXUAZ010000037.1, read as the reverse complement.
CGCTCCCGGATCAAGCGCGCCGAGAAGGCGTCGAACCGCAGCCGCACCTCCTCCGGCGCCGGCGCCGAGAACACGCCGAAGCTGTCCGCCAGATGATCGTCGAGCGAAAAATCCGCCGGCCGCTCGAAGTGGCGACCCGTCGGGCGCAAGCCAACGATCCGGGTCAACGCGAAGGTCCGCATCGCGCCGGCGCGCGCCGGGTCGCGGGCGAAGAGGTACCATTGATGATCGATGCAGGCCAGGTGCAGGGGCTCCACCCGCCGGAGTTCGGCCGCGTCGCTGTGGAGCTTCTGGTATTGGAACTCCAACTCCTCCGCGCGCAGCACCCCCTGACTTGCCGTCTCAAAGGTCGACAGATCGCCGACGCCCTGCCCCGCCGCGCGAAAACTGATCGATTCGCCGAGATCGCCCCACGAAAACTGGATTTGGTCGCGCAACCCGCCGGTCAATTTCTCGAAGGCGTCGCGCAGCGGTTTTTCAAAGACTGTGCCCCGGTACTGGGTAAGCGCCTTGCGCGCGACGGACAGCGCCACGAGCTCGCCCTCGGAGATCGTGATCGTCGGGAATTGGACGACGCGCCGGGTGTAAACGAACCCGTGCCGCGCCGGGTCGTACTCGACCGGCAGCCCCAGCCGGTCGCGCATGAAATCGATGTCGCGCCCGACCGTTTTGGGCGAAACCTCGAGTTCGGCGGCGAGCGTCGGACGGCTGATCGGCTGGCCCCGTTGCAACACTTCGTGGATGCGCAGCATGCGCTCCAAAGGCGGCCGGGAAAAATTTTCGACGCTGCTCAAAATTGTTTGGGCCTGGGACAGCGGTTGTCCTACCCCCCACCCTAGGATGACGGGCAAAACGATCAATCCAAAAACCCATGAAACTCTTCCAACTGCCCGCCCGCGAACGCATTTCCGAAGCGTTCACCCATCGCAACCTTGCCGTTTACATGATTTCCAAACCGTGGCGCGAAGTGACCCCGGTCGAAGACCGCCCGTTTCTCACGCTCGACGAGGCGCTCCAGACCGGCGACGCCCAATTGCACGAGACCGGCCGCATCGGCGAACTGGAGATCGAAAACCTCACCGACGTTGATCTTTTCGCGCAGGCCGGCGACGTGGTCAAAGGCGGCTGGCAGGATCGCGCGCTGGGGGCGGATTTCATCGTGCCGCAGCGTTCGCGGCCGCGCCGGATGCGGATCCGAACGTTTTGCGTCGAGCGCGGCCGCTGGCGGGAACGCGCCGGCGAGGCCAGCAACACCTTCCGCTCGGCGGCGCACGCGGCGGCTTCGCGGGAGTTGAAATTATCGATCCGCCACGCGCAATCGCAGTCGGCCGTGTGGTCGTCGGTGGATGCGGCACAGGAAAAACTCAGCCGCAACGTCGGGGCGGACGTGCGCGATGCGCTCTCGCCCTCAAGCTTCCCGCTCACGGCGGAAAACGGCGTGGTGCGCCGGCGCCTGGCGGATTACCTGGAGGCGCTGGGCGGGTTGCCGGCGTGTTTCCCGGCGGCGCGCGGGTTTGCCTTTGCGATCAACGGCCGGCTCAACAGCGCGGACCTGTATGCCTCGCCCGAACTCTTCCGCAAGCTCTGGCCCAAAGGCTTGGAGGCCGCCGCGCTGGAGGCACTGGCCGAAGCGGATGCGCCGGGCCTGACGTGCGCCACCCCGGCGCCAGACGCCGTCTCCAAGTGGCTGCGCCGCGCGAGCCGCGGAAGCAAAACCACCCACGCCGTCACCGCGCGGGTAAAGCTGGTGGTGCGCGAAACGCCCGGGCAGGTTTCCTTTGAGACGGTTGATGGCGAACGAGGCAACCTCTGCGTGCATCAAAACATCTTGTCTCAGCATTGAGACGTTCTCATTCAACCTGCAAAGTGTTTCTTAATAATACACTTTCAGAGTAAAATGTCACTCATTTATGAGAAAATTGCCTGAAAATCATGGACTTCGGGTCGTGCATCCGCTTGAGCGGGGATGGTTTAGGAAGGCTCAAGGGGGCGCCTCGCGGAACCGGGCGGGAGGTTAACACCCCGTATTGGATCGAGGCAGCGGGCCGCGGACAGCGCGATGCTAGTTCAAGGGGGAATGAAACCCAACCGTCTCCTCACCGTGCTGCTCCTTGCGGCTGGAATGCACTCCCGTGCTTCCGCCCAAGGCAGCGGCGTCACCCTGCCGCTCATTAACGTCTCCCTGTTGGGGAGTACGAGCGGCAGTCAATGTTCCACCCCGGTGCAGGGGCCGGATGGATTCCTGTATGGGGTCACATCCTTGGGCGGTCCGAACAATGCCGGCGTCCTGTTCAAGGCTTCGCTGGACGGCAAAAGCGTCGTTCAGTTGCATGCCTTTGCGGGCCTGGGGCTTCTCGGGACCAACAACGGAGGCGCCAACCCGAAAGGAGCCCTCCTCTACGGTCCGGACGGCAACCTCTATGGCGTCTGCCAAAACGGCGGCGCGAACGGCGCGGGCGCCATCTATCGCATCGCCCCCGACGGCTCCGGGTTCACCGCGCTGCACGCCTTTGCCGGCGCCCTGCTCGGGGTAAACGCCGGCGGGGCCAACCCGACGGCCGCGCTCGCGCTCGGCCCGGACGGCAAACTCTACGGCGTCTGCCCCAACGGAGGGACCAGCGGCGCCGGCACGCTCTTCCGCCTGGGGTTGGACGGCTCGGGATTCACCGCGCTCCACAACTTCACGGGCGGCGCCGATGGCGCCCACCCCGTGGCGGAAGTCACGATCGGCGCCAATGGCGCCTTGTATGGCACTGCTCGCGCCGGTGGCGCCAGCGGCCTGGGCGTCGTGTACCGCGCCTTGGCCGATGGTTCCCTCGTCGCCCTCCACAGCTTCAACGGCCCGGATGGCTCACACCCCCTGGCTTCGGTGACAATCGGCCATGACGGCAACCTCTACGGCGTGACCAACGACGGCGGCGCCGCCAATCTCGGCGTCGCGTTTGCGGTGGCGCCCGATGGCTCCGCCTTTACCCCGCTGGCCAGCTTCAGCGCGACGACGGGCGGCAACCCCACGGCGACCCTGACCGCCGGCGCCGATGGCGACCTGCTCGGCACGACGACCTCCGGCGGCGCGAACGGCGCTGGCTCGGTCGTCCAATTGTCAGCCGACGGCGATCTCGCGCCGCTGTATTCCTTCCCGGCGGGCGACTCGAGCCCGAGCGGCCTGTCCGTGGATGTCGGCGGACTGCTTCATGCCGGGGTCGACGTGGGCAACGTCGGCTCGCTCCTTTCCGTGGCGTTCCCGCCGGTCATCACCAGCCCGCTGACGATCAACGGGCTGCTCGGCCAGCCGTTTAGCTACCAGATCACCGCGAGCGGGGTTCCGACCCTGTTTTCGGCGACCGGACTGCCGGCCGGGTTGAGCATCGACTCGACTTCCGGATTGATCACCGGGACGCCGAGTTCCGCCGGAGCCGCGACCGTCACGATCGGCGCGAGCAATCTGTTGGGCACCGACGCCAAGCCGCTCGTCGTCACGATCCTCCCGCAAGGGCCCGGGCTGACGATCACCGCGCTGGCGGGGGGCCAGGTGGGCGTTCCGTACAGTTTCCAGGTCACGGCCAATGGCAACCCGACGAGCTTCACTGCGACCGGATTGCCCAGCGGCCTGACCATCAACCCGACGACGGGATTGATCCTGGGCACGCCGACGCAAGCCGGCAACGCGACGGTGACGATCACCGCCACGGGCGCGGGTGGGTTGAGCACGGGCACGTTCACGCTGCCGGTGCTGCCGGCGGTCCCCGTCATCACCAGCGCGGCGGGCGTCAACGTGCAGATCGGAACCCCGCTCACTTACCAGATCACGGCCACCGGCAATCCCGCGGCCTTCACCGCGACGGGTCTCCCGGCGGGGTTGAGCGTCGATGCGACCACCGGGCTGATCACCGGCACGCCGACCCAGCTCGGGGTGTTCCCGATCTCCGTCACCGCGGCAAACGCCGGCGGCACGGGGACGGGCACGGTCGGGCTCTCGGTGACGACGGAGCCCAGCACGGCGCCGATCATCGAAAGTCCGGCCAGCGTTTCCGCGCAGATCGGCGTGCCGTTCAGCTACCAGATCCTGGCGAGCGGCGATCCCACGAGCTTCGGAGCGAGCGGGCTGCCCGGCGGATTGGGCATCGACGCGGCCACGGGATTGATCTCCGGGGTTCCCACGCAAGCCGGGAATTTCACGGTGACGATCTCGGCGAGCAGCGCGCAGGGGACGGGCACGGCGTCGTTGACGACGGCGATCAGCGGGACGACACCGCTACCGGCGGCGCCGGCGATCACGAGCCCGACAGAAGCGGCGGCCCAACTCGGCGCGGCGTTCAACTACCAGATCACCGCCACGAACAGCCCGACGAGCTACGGCGCGACGGGATTGCCGGAAGGTCTCTCCGTGAATGCGGGCACGGGAGCGATCACAGGGACGCCGACCCGCGCCGGTGAATTCAGCTTCGTGATCTCGGCGTCGAACGCCGGGGGCACGGGCGAGTCGACGGTGTCCACCCAGGTGACCTCGGAGCTGCCGGTGATCACGATCACGCCGGCCAGCGACACGGTGTCGCCCGGGCAGATCGGCAAGTTCGTGTTAACCCGCACGGGTGACACTTCCAGCCTGCTGCTGGTCGCCTACCGCATCCGGGGAAATGCGCTGGCGAACGTGGACTACGTGAACCGGAAGACGTCCGGGTTCAAGAAGTTCAAGCCGGGCCACGCGACGGCGAACATCGGGTTCGACCCGATCGGCGCCCCGGGCGACGCGAACCGCAAGAAGGTCAAGTTGGTCCTGGAACCCGGCGCCAACTACACGTTGGGCGCGCAAGCCAAGGCGAAGATGTTCATCGAGCCTTGAGCTAGAAGCAGAATGCCGGTCGGCAAACGGGCGGGGGCGGTTCTTCGGAGCCGCCCCCGCCTTCGGCATGGTCGGGCGGCCGCTCGCAATGACCTTTCAAACCACGCGACTGTTTGCGATCACCTTGGCGTACCACCCGGCGCTGAGTTTGGGGGTTCTTTTTTGGGTCGGGTAGTCCACGTGGACGATGCCGAAACGCTTGCTGTAACCTTCCGCCCATTCGTAATTATCCAGGAACGACCACGCGAAAAAACCCCGCACGCCGCGGCCCTCCGCGACGGCGCGATGCAGCGAGAGAAGGTAGTTCCGGTAAAACTCACGCCGCCCGAGGTCGATCACCTGGCCCTGGCCGTTCACCTTGTCGTCCTGGCAAATGCCGTTCTCGGTGATGTAGAAATCCTTGACGCCGTACGTCTCCCCGGCGTGCCTCACCGCCCAGTACATCACTTGCGGCGTGATGTTCAACCAATCCGCGGCGCCGCGAGGATAATCGTGCGGGAGCGGCAGGCTTTCCGGTTTGCCCTCCGACCCGGCCCGGGCGAAAGAGCCGCCGTAAAGATTTAACCCGAGAAAGTCCAGCGGTTGCGAGATGCGCGCCATTTCGGCCGGGTTGAACTTCGGGGCGTTCGCGCCCTGCTCCCGCAGCCACCATTCGGGGTAGGCGCCGGTGAACATTGGCGCCATGAGTTGCGCGTTGTCGCGCGCGTAAACGGCGCCCGCCGCCGCGATGTCTTCGGGCGTCTCCGTCACCGGGACGGGCGTGCCCGGGTTGTGCGCGAGGCCGACCCGGGCGCCCGCCCCGCCATGCTGGCGCACGGCTTCGATCCCGTACCCATGAGCGACCAGGGCGTGGTGATAACACTGGTTGAGCGCCGCCGCTCCTTCGTGCGCGCCCGGCGCGAATTGACCCGAGCCGTACCCCAGCGGGATGAAGGCCGCGATCTCGTTGAGCGTCATCCAGTTCTTGACCCGGTCCGCGAGCTTGCGCACCACGGTTGCGGCGTAGGCGCCGTACGCTTCGGCGGTCGCGAGGTTGCGCCAGCCGCCGGCGTCTTCCAGGGCCTGCGGCAGATCCCAATGGTAGAGTGTCACCCAGGGGGTGATCCCGTGTGCAAGCATCGAGTCGACGAGGCGATCGTAAAACGCGAGTCCCCGGTCGTTCACGGCGCCGGTCCCGGCCGGGTAGATGCGCGGCCAGGCGATCGACATCCGGTGATGGCGAATCCCGAGTGACTTCATCAGCGCGAAATCTTCGTGGTAGCGATGGTAGTGATCGCAGGCGACGGCCGGGGTATCGCCGTTGAAGGTCTTGCCCGCGACTTTGGAAAAGCGATCCCAGATCGACTCGCCCTTGCCGTCTTCCGCCCCGGCCCCTTCGATCTGCGCGGCGGCCGTGGCGACTCCCCAGACGAAGTCCGCCGGGAAATCGGCGGGGTTTTCGGCGGCG
>CAXUAZ010000036.1:729-24613 GCA_964249195.1 uncultured Chthoniobacterales bacterium | reverse complement strand
GGTTTCCAAACGCCGCGAGATGGATATCAGCGCGGTCTCCGGCGCGTTCGTCGTGGAGACGAATGAAGCGGGCATTGTGACCCACGCGCGCATCGCCTTCGGCGGAGTCGCCGCAACCCCGGCCCGGGCCCCGCGCGCCGAAGCCGCGGCCCTCGGGCGCACGCTGGAGGATTCGCGGGCCGGGGTGTTGCAGGCGTTGGCCGAGGAATTCAGCCCGCTTACCGACAATCGCGGGAGCGCCGAGTACCGGCGCGGCGTTATCCAGGGTTTGTGGGAAAAATTCGTCCGCGGGGAATCGGGCCCGCAGGATCAGCCGGTGAACTTTCTCACCCGCGCCGACTGGTCGGCGGCGAGCGCGGCCTCGCGCGCCCTTGCCCACGAGAGCGCGGTCGGTCATGTCACCGGTCGCGCCGAATACACCGACGACATTGCCCGCCGCCGCCCGATGCTCGAGATGTGGCCCGTCACCTCGCCGCATGCGCACGCGAAGATCACCCGGCGGGATGCGTCCGCCGCCCGCCGCGCGCCGGGCGTTCGCGCGGTGTTGCTCGCCGAGGACGTGCCGGGCCATAACAATGTCGGCGTTTCCCGCAAGGATGAGATCCTGTTAGCCGATGAGGAAGTCTTCTACCATGGCCACCTCGTTGCGGTGGTGATCGGCGACACGCTCGCGGAGTGTCAGGCCGCGGCAAAGTTAGTCGAGGTGGACTACGAGCCGCTCCCAGCTTTGGTGACGCTGCAAGACGCCATCGTGCACGACAGCTACCATACCGATGCTAACTACATGCGCCGGGGCGATTGGCAGACTGCGCTTGCCGCGGCGGCGCATCGCTTTGAGGGCGAGTTCGAGTTTGGCGGGCAGGAACATTTCTACCTGGAAACCCACGCCGCCTGGGCGGAGATCGACGGCGACGGCAACGTCCTGGTGAACTCTTCCACCCAACACCCGAGCGAGATCCAGACGATGATCTCCGAGGTGCTGCATCTGCCACGCCATCGGATCGTCGTGCAGGCGCCGCGCATGGGAGGAGGCTTCGGCGGGAAGGAGACGCAAGGGAACACGTGGGCGGCGCTGGCGGCGCTGGGCGCGTTAAAGACGAAACGGCCCGTTCGCGTGCAACTCGACCGCGACATCGACATGCAGCTCACGGGCAAGCGGCATCCGTTTTACGCAAAGTTTCAGGTGGGCTACGCGGATGACGGCGCGCTCATCGCGTTGCGTTGCGAGCTGATCTCCAACGGCGGCTGGTCGCTCGACCTGTCCCTGCCCGTGACGGACCGCGCGATGTTTCATATCGATAACACGTACTACCTTCCTCACGTCGAGGTGAGTGGCCGCGTGGCCAAAACTAACATCACCTCCCAGACCGCCTTCCGCGGGTTCGGCGGGCCCCAGGGGATGTTAGTGATTGAAGAAATCATGGACCGCGTCGCTCGCCGCACCGGCCTGGCGCCGGAACAGGTGCGCGAGCGCAATCTCTACCATGGAACCGGCGAGACCAACACGACGCACTACGGCGAAGAAGTCGGCGACAACCGCATCCAATCGATCTGGCACGAACTGAAGCAGACGTCTAACTTCGACGCCCGCCGCCAGGAAATTGCCAAGCACAACGCCGGGCCCACCAGGATCAAGCGCGGCATTGCGATTACGCCGGTGAAGTTCGGCATCAGCTTCACCTACACGCCGTACAATCAGGCCGGCGCGCTGGTCTTGATCTACCGCGACGGTTCGGTGCAAATCAATCACGCCGGCACAGAGATGGGTCAGGGTTTGCACACGAAGATACTCGGCGTTGCAATGCGCGAGCTGGGTCTGCCGGCGAGCAGCATCCGCATCATGACAACGGCGACGGACAAGGTGCCGAACACGTCCGCCACCGCCGCCTCCAGCGGCTCCGACCTCAACGGCGCCGCCGTCCAGGACGCCTGCCGCCAGCTGCGCGAACGCCTTCTGCCCTTTGCCGCGAAGATGATCGAAGAACGCTATGGCCGACGCGATCCCGTCGAGAGTCTGCGCATTGAGAACGCCGCCGTCTTCAACCCCGCGTATCCCGACGAAGCGCTCGAGTTCATGGAGGTAGTCGACCGCACTTACATGGAGCGGGTGAGTCTATCCGCGACCGGCTATTATTCCACGCCTAACATCCATTGGGATCGCGCGGCTGGGAAGGGCCGCCCGTTCCACTACTATGCTTGCGGCGCGGCGGTGGCCGAAGTGGAAGTCGACGGTTACACCGGCATGAGCGCGGTGCGCCGGGTGGATATCCTGCACGATGTCGGGGAGTCGTTAAATCCCGGCGTCGACCGCGGCCAGATCGAGGGCGGCTTCGTGCAAGGCATGGGATGGCTCACGTGCGAGGATTTGAAGTGGAACGTCACGGGTAAACTGATGAGCCACAGCGCGAGCACTTACCAGATCCCGGCCTTCAGCGACGCCCCGCCCGACTTTCGGATTCACTTCTTCAAGAACGCCGCTCAACCCACCGTGATCCACAACAGCAAAGCGGTGGGCGAACCGCCGCTCATGTTGGCGATCTCGGTGAGGGAGGCGATCCGCGATGCAGTCTCAATATTTCAGTCCAAAGTAGGGGAAGTCCTGCTCGCATCTCCTGCCACTGGGGAAGCAGTTGTCGCGGCGGTCTATGACCGTCAATGAATCGCGCGAACGGGGGCAAACGTCCTCCTTAAATCAATCTTCCCAGCGCGGGTTATTACGGTGCTTACATCATGAAGACGACGGTTCTGAAAGTGTCACGGATCGGCAACTCTCGCGTCATCCGCTTGCCCATTAAGATGCTCCGCAAGTACCGGATTCTGGACAGCGTAGTCGCCGAAGAACGCGCCGATGAGATCGTTCTGCGTGTTTCGCGAGCTGGGCAAACCAAGTCGACGTGGGAGGAAACGTATCGGCAAATGGCGGCAGCTAAGGAGGACTGGTAAGGGTGAACTGCGCGCTCTCCTCACAGTGTCGTCGTCATGAAAACGCTATGCGGATCTTCGACGTAATCGGCGAATGGTTTGCACCAGTGGAAGCCGAAGCTCGCGTAGAGCCGGTGCGCGGGACTAAAGGCGGCGGCCGATCCCGTTTCGAGGCTCAGCCGTTGGTAACCGCGGCGTTTGGCCTCCGCCAGGATGCAACGCATCAACGCGGTCGCGACCCCTTTGCGCAAATGCGTTGAAACGGTCCGCATCGACTTGATCTCGCCGTGCCGCGCGGCGAGTTCCTTCAGGGCGCCGCACCCCACCAGATCCGAGTTTTCCCATGCGCTCCAAAACGTGATCTCGGGCCGGCGCAACGCCTCCAGATCGAGCGCGTAAATGCTCCCCGGCGGCGAGTGCAAAGTCATTCCCTGCAAGTGCTCGCTCAGCAGTCGGGCGATCTCCGGGCCTTTTAGATCGTCGAGTCGAATGTCCATGGATGCGTTGGCTGTGCGGCCGTGCGTTCGTCAGAATTCTACGTGCGCTTGCGGCCGGGCGAGAACATTTGTTGCGCAAGGATTTGCTCGCCAGCGGAAGTTTCTTTGTTTATTGTACATCCCATGCACCGTCGCGAATTCCTCCGTCGCTCGGCTGCGGTAGCCGCCGGCGTCGTCAGCCTGCGAGCTTTCCCGCATCACCTTTATGCGGCCGAGCAGGCCAAAAACGCCTGCGACCTGGTCAAGCTGGGGTCGACGGGACTCACCGTAAGCCGGTTGGCCGTCGGCACCGGCACGAACGGCGCCAACCACACCTCGCAGCAGACGCGCGACCTGGGCCTCGAGGGCGTCTCCCGGATGCTCAAGCTCGGGTACGAAAACGGCGTCACGTTCTGGGATTCGGCGGATCAATACGGCAGCCATCCGCACATGCGCGAGGCGCTCAAGACCGTGCCGCGCGACAAGGTGGTCATCCTGACCAAGACCCACGCCACCACCGAGCAGGAGATGCGCGCGGATCTCGATCGTTTCCGCCGGGAGATCGGAACGGATTACCTGGACATCATGCTCCTGCATTGCATGACCGATGACGATTGGCCCGAGCGCAAGAAGGCGGCGATGAACGTCATCAGCGAGGCGCGCGAGAAAGGGATCGTGCGCACACACGGGGTGAGTTGCCATAGCCTGGGCGCGTTGAAGGCGGCGGCGGCTTCCGATTGGGTGCAGGTCGATCTGGCGCGGATCAATCCCGCCGGCGCCGCAATGGACGCGAACCCCGCGACGGTGTTACCGATCCTGCGCGAGATGAAGGCGAAGGGCAAAGGCATCATCGGCATGAAGGTGTTGGGAGCCGGTGCGTTGGCCGGAAAAGCGGACGAGGCGTTCCAGTGGAACATGGCGCAGGACTGCGTGGATTGCTTCACGCTCGGCATGACGAGCGAAACGCAGTTTGCCAGCACCCTCAAGCAGATCCCGGCGGCAAGCGTGAGAGCGTAGTCACGTCCGACCTTTGGAGGGGACGTTCCGGTTTATGTGGCAGGAGGCCTAACATCATAGACCCCGTCACTTCCAGTCCGGCGCCGCCCTGCAAAGCATGTACAGCGTGGCCTGGCCCACCGTCTCCAGGCTCTCGGGCGAGACTTTGTCCAGCGTGTCGGCGGGCGTGTGCCAGGCAGGGAAATCGAAGTCGATCAGGTCGATCGTTGGGATGCCCGCGTTGTTGAGCGGCACGTGATCGTCCAGAATGTCGCCGCGGAAATAGCCGAAATGCCCCCGCGTGCCTAGCGCCTCGCCCGCCTTGAAGATCCCACGCGCCAGGTCCGATGGACTGTTAGGCGGCAGGGTGATGTCCAGGTCGCGGTCGCCCATCATGTCCCACAGCACGCCCAGCTTGAATTGATGCGCCTTCCCGCTCGACACCAGCGCATGCGCGAAATGCCGGCTGCCGTACAGGCCGTCCGTCTCCGTGAACTCGCGCACCGCCTCCTCGCCGTCGAAAAATACCAGTTCAAACTGCCGCGCAAACGCCGGATCCTCGGCCAGCACGCGCGCCAGTTCCAGCAATGCCCCCGTGCCCGACCCGCCATCGTTCGCGCCGACAAACTGGACGTCGGCAAACAGCTTCGTGTCGTAATGCGTGCACACGATCGCACGCGGGTCCGTCGCGGCGGCGTCCGCGCGGCGGGCGATGAGGTTGGCGAACGTCACCGGGCCGTTGGGCGTCGAGTTGGTGAACGTCTGGCGTTCGACGGTCCAGCCGGCGCCGCGGAGTTGTTCTTCCAGGTAAAGGCGCTCCTGCTCGAGGGCGGGCGAACCGCTCGGGCGCGGTCCCATTTTCACCACGCGCTCCACTTGCGCGAAGGCCTTCGCGCCGGAGAAATCCTTCCAGAGTCCCTCCTTCGAGGGCGCCGCCGCGGGGTGGCAGGCCGTCAGGCACAGGAGGGCTGCCGCCAAAGAAGCCGCGCATGAACGCATCGGGAACATGCCGCCTATCATCCGTTCGCCAACTCCCCCGCGCAACCGCCGCTTGCGAATGCCTCCCGCAGCGCGTTTGCTTAACCGCCATGACATACAAACCCAACCCCGCGCGCTACGATCTTGCCCAATACCAACGTTGCGGCCGCAGCGGTCTGCGTCTGCCGCGCATCTCCCTGGGCCTTTGGCAGAATTTCGGCAAGGTCGACGATTTCCACGTGGGCCGGGCGATCGTGCGGCGGGCGTTCGATCTCGGCATCACCCACTTCGATCTCGCAAACAATTACGGGCCGCCCCCGGGCTCCGCCGAGAAGGCGTTCGGCCGCATCCTGCACAAGGATCTCCGCGCGCATCGCGACGAGCTCATTATCTCCACCAAGGCCGGGTACGACATGTGGCCGGGGCCGTACGGCGACGGGGGCTCGCGCAAGTATCTGCTCGCCAGCCTCGATCAAAGCCTCGAGCGCATGAGGCTCGATTACGTGGACATCTTTTACTCGCACCGGCCCGATCCCGAGACGCCGCTCGAAGAAACGATGGGCGCGCTCGACCAGGCGGTGCGCAGCGGCCGCGCGCTCTACGCCGGCATCTCCAACTACTCCCCCGAAGGGACGCGCCAGGCGGCCGCCCTCCTGCGCGGGCTCGGCACGCCGTGCGTCATTCACCAGCCGAAGTACAGCATGTTGGAGCGCGGCATCGAGCATGGGCTCACCGACGCGCTTGCGGAGGAAGGCATCGGCTGCATCGTGTTCTCCCCGCTGGCCCAAGGGCAGCTCACGGACCGTTATCTGCAAGGCGTGCCGGAGGATTCCCGGGCGGCGCGCGAGCGTTTCCTCAAGACGGCGCAACTCTCGGCGAATCTCCCGAAAGTTCACGCGCTCAACGGCATCGCCCTGTGCCGCGGCCAAACGATGGCGCAAATGGCGCTCGCGTGGGTGCTGCGGCTCCCGGCGGTGACTTCGGCGTTGATCGGCGCGAGTTCCGTCGGCCAGTTGGAGGATAACGTGCGCGCCCTCGACCGCCTGGATTTCTCCCCGGACGAGTTGAGCGAGATCGACCGGATCCTCCGCGGCGAAGGGTAGCCACTTGTTGCCTTGCGCGGGACGGTTTATCCTCGCGCTCGCCATGTTGCCTCCGCTCACCGTTCCATCCCGGCCCACCGTCCGCCGCCCCACCCGCGAAGTGCGCGTCGGTAACGTGGGGATTGGCGGGGCGAATCCGATCCGGGTCCAGTCGATGATCACGTGCGACACGATGGACACCGAAGCGAGCATCCAGCAGACGCTCGACCTGGCGGCGGTGGGTTGCGAGATCGTGCGCATCACCGCGCCGACCGTGAAGGACGCGCGCAATCTGGAGCACATCAAACGGGGCTTGCGCGAACGCGGCTGCGAGGTCCCGCTCGTCGCCGACATCCACTTCAAACCGGACGCCGCGCTCGAGGCGGCGCGTTGGGTGGAGAAGGTGCGGGTGAACCCGGGCAACTTCGCGGATTCCAAGAAGTTCGCGGTGAAGGAATACACCGACGCGCAGTACGCCGAGGAGCTCGAGCGCATTCGCGAGCGGTTCACGCCGCTGGTCCGGCTTTGTCAGGAGCGTCAGATCGCCATTCGCATCGGGGCCAATCACGGTTCGCTGAGCGACCGCATCATGAACCGCTACGGCGACACGCCGCTGGGCATGGTGGAAAGCGCGCTGGAGTTCGCCCGCATCGCGCGCGATCTCGATTATCACGACTTCATTTTCTCGATGAAATCGAGCAACCCGAAAGTCATGGTGGCCGCCTACCGCCTCCTGGTCGACCGCCTGGATCACGAAGGCGCGGATTGGAACTACCCGGTTCATCTCGGGGTTACGGAAGCGGGCGACGGCGAGGATGGCCGGATCAAAAGCGCGATCGGGATCGGCTCCCTGTTGCAGGATGGGATCGGCGACACGGTGCGCGTGTCTTTGACCGAAGATAGCGTCCACGAGATCCCGGTGGCGCGCGCGCTGGTGAAACTTTGCGGCGCCAAATCTTCTTCGCTGGCGGGCAGTGCGCTGCAGGCGATCAAGGATCTGGCGTCGGCGCCGGAGACACTTCCATTTTCGTTCGACCCGTTTTCGTACCGGCGCCGCGAGTCGGCGCATTATTCGCTCAATGACATCATGCTCGGGCTCGGCGAGCCGCCGCGCGTGGTCGTGCGGCAGAAGACCCTCGACCAGATCGCGCACAAGCTGGACCGCATGGGCGACTTCCAGCCGGAGATCGTGTACGAGCAGGCGGCGATCCGCGAGGTGGATCCCCGCGACGAAGCGGCGGTGGCCGAGTTGAACGCGGGCGCCGACGTTCACCTGGTGACGGTCCGTGATGGGATCGATCTCCCGGCGATCGCGGCGTATCGGCTGCTGGCCGCGCGGTTGCAGGCGCGCCATCCGATTTTGTTGAAGGACACGCTCACGCCTTCGGTCAACCCGCAGGAGGATTTCCTCCATACGTTGTTAGTTGCGGCGACTAACATTGGGTCGCTGTTGTGCGACGGTATCGGCGATGCGGTGTTAGTGCAAGGTGAGGAAGCGCCGGGACAGAGCCTGCGCCTGGCATATAACATCTTGCAGGCCGCCGGTTCGCGCGTGTTCAAGACCGACTATGTCGCATGCCCCTCGTGCGGGCGGACGCTCTTTAATCTTCAAGCGACGACCGCGAAGATCCGCGCGGCGACCGGCCACCTCAAGGGAGTCAAGATTGCCATCATGGGTTGCATCGTGAACGGCCCGGGCGAAATGGCGGACGCCGATTTTGGTTACGTCGGCGGCGCCCCGAGCAAGGTGAACCTCTACGTCGGCAAGCAGGCGGTGCGTTTCAATATCCCTGAGGCCGAGGCGGTGGAACGCCTCACGGACCTGATCCGCGAACACGGCCGCTGGGTCGACGCGCCGTAACAACCGGGAGATTCTTACAACAAAAAGCGCGCTCTTCCTTCCGGAAGAACGCGCTCTCGTTGGGGGCAGAGGTTCGCGTTTTAGTAGCCGCTGTGCACCGTCGTCGTCGACGTGGTGGCGCCCGGGAGGGTGGTCGTCGGCTGGACCGTCGTCACCGGCGCCACGGCCGTTGTCTCTTCATGGGTGGTCGTCGTGGTGCTGGTGGCCGGCGTGGATGAGCAGGCGCCCAGGAGCGTCGCAGTGGAAGCGCAAAGCAGGAAGCGGCGAGCGATGACAATATTCATAATAGTTATAGGTAATACTCCGTTGTTTCAGTTCTCAAACGCATGCGGGCGGCTCAACGGTCGCCCGCGCGCAATTATTTTGAGTGAGTGGTCGTGGTGGTGGTCTCGACGCGTTGCGTCTGAGTCACCGGCGCGACTGGCGCGACGGTGCGGTTGACGACAATGCGGCTCACCACCGGCTGGCCGCCTTCCAAAGCGTAATACACAGTGGTCGGCTCGCCGGGGCGGATCGTCTCAGCGCTCACGACGTTGCCCGCCGAATCCACAAAGGTGGTCTTCTTGGAATAAGTATAGGTCACCGGCGAGCCGGTCGTCGTGCGCAGGATCACCTGCGAACTGCCGGGCGTAAACGATTGGATCGTTCCCGCGGTGGTGGTGCTCGTGGTGGTCGTCGCCGTCGTAGCGGGGGCAACCACTTCGGATTGGGCGCCCGTCGTGACGACGGTCTCTTGAGCGCAAAGGTTGACCGCGGCGGCGCAAGCAGCAACGGAGAGGATGGCAAGGGTGCGGATTTTCATTGGGTAGGTGGTATTAGCAGTAGTGTTAGCATTGATGGCGCCAACAAAGCAGCGCCGGTGGTAAAAGGGTATCGGCCCTTCACCCCCTGCCGGTCCTACGGCGGGTGAGGTGAAATGCTCGGATGCCCTCGGGGGTTCGAGAAGGTAGACGCGCCGCCCGCGCGTTCATTCAATCTCTTTGCGGGCCGCTCAATTCCGCAGCAACTTCTCCAACTCCGGGTCGGGAGTCGCCCCGAGTTGGGTCGCGCGGCGA
This sequence comes from uncultured Chthoniobacterales bacterium, assembly GCA_964249195.1. Taxonomy (GTDB): domain Bacteria; phylum Verrucomicrobiota; class Verrucomicrobiia; order Chthoniobacterales; family SZAS-18; genus CAXUAZ01. Next base: position 15,243 of record CAXUAZ010000036.1, on the reverse strand, counting down.
TAATGCTCCATCGCCTGATCCTTCGCCGGCGGCTGCGTGGTCGCGTAGATCACCGCAATGTTGAAATGCGCGTCCGCATAGTTGGGATTGAGCGAGATCGCTTTTTGCTCCTCATCGAGCGCGGCTTCCGGCCAGCCTTTCTGGCTGGAGGTAATGCCCAGGTAGTTGTGCGCGGTTGCGTTTTTCGGATCGATGCGGATGGCCTTAGTCAACGCGTCGATGGCGTCATCGTACCGGTGCATCCGATAATAGATGATGCCCAAGGTCGAATGCGCAAACGCGTCGTCCGGGGCGATCGCGACGGCTTTCTTGAGCATCACTTCCGCGTACTTGAGCTTGTCCTGCTTGAAGAGGACAACGCCTTGGTTGGAAAGCAGGTAGGAGTTTTTCGGCTCGCGGGCGAGCAGCTTCTCGTAGAGCTTCTCCGCTTCGGGGTGTTTCGCCTGTTTGACGGCCGCCTCGGCTTCCGCCGCCATGGCCATCTGGGCCTCGGCAACCTTCGGCTTGGAAGGCGCGGGCGGCGCCTTGGCCGCGGCGTCACCGGCCCCCGGCACGCTCACGTCGGGCGCGCTTGCATCCGCGGCGTCGGCCTCGGGCTTGGAACGCGGCTTGATTGCCATGATGCTCGTCGCCAACGCGTTGGGATCCGACGTGTCAGAGATCGTGATTTGCGGTTCCTTGAAAAGCGCGCGCTCGTCGTCGCTGAGCGATTGCGACGGCTGCCCGAGCACGGCGATCTGGTCGGTGAGCGTCTTGGATTGCACCTCCAGCCGCGCCAGCTCGTCGGTCACCAGCTTCTTGGAGGCCACCCGCCGCGCCTGATCCTTCAACTGCCGCATCACGATCCCGCGCAGGAGTTCGTTCTCCTTGTTCATCCGGGAGAAATCCTCGCCCGTCGCGCCCGTGGCTTTAAGCGACTTCAGGCTTTCCGCGCTCGCGTCGAGCTGCGTCTTCAAGTCGGTGATCGTGGTGGCGTTGCGATCGTTCTGGTCGCGGCTGGAGGCGAGTTGATCCTTGAGCGTAGTCAACTCTTTCTGCATCCCTTCGACCTCCGCGCCGCGCTTGGCGGATTCGTCATTGAGCTGGGCGATGTGCGACTCGGCGTCGGTCAACTTCTGGGTCAGCTCCGCGTTCTGCGTCTGCAGGGTTGCAATGACCTTGGCGGCATCTGCCGACGACCCGCCGGCCACCAACGCGTCGCGCTGTTTGACGAGATCCGCGTTGCGGCCCTCGCTTTCGGTTAACTTGGCCGTGAGCGCATCGCGCTCCTTTGCGGCGGTTTGCGAATCGGCCTCCGCCTTGGCAGCCGCCTCCTTGAGCTTGGCGATTTGCTCGCGCAGTTGGCGCCGGCTTTCGTCCGTGCCGCTGGGGTTTTTGGCGATGAGCTCCTTGAGCCGCTTTTGCGCCTTGTCGAGGTCGGAGTCGGCCTCGTCGCGGTTTGCCCGGGCGCGTTCCACCTTTTTCTGGGCGGCCTTGAGGTCGCTCTTGGCCGTCTCCAGTTCGAACTCCAGGTTCTTTTTGTCGCGGAGCGTCTGCTGCTTGTCCTTCTGCGCGGTGGCGAGCTGGTCGCGCGCGGTTTTGAGATCCTTCTCCGATTTATCGAGCCGCGCGCGGATGTCTTGGGTCGCGCGGTCGATGGCGTCCTTGGAAGGCTCCGGGGCGCCGGCGGGCGTGTTGACAATCGGCGCGTTGGCCGGCGGCTGAGGCGGCACCTGGCGCGGGGGCGCCTCGCCGAGGCCGGGGAGCGGATCATCCTGGCGCGGCAGGTCGGAGTCTTCGCCGTTGGGGGTGTTGCCGTTGACGGTCACGCCGCCCGAGGCGTTGGCCGGCTGCAGGTAAATTTTTTGCTCGAGCTGGTGGATGTTTTCCGCCGTTTTGCGCAACCGGTAGCTGACGATCAAGGGCTGCCAGTTGGGGTTATTCTGCCCGACTTGCTCCAGCACGCTGGCGGCAAAGCGATACTTGGCGAGGGCCGGCTTCAGGCGTCCGTCGGTCTCGAGTTTTTCGCCCTGCTGGACGGCGGTGAACGCCTTGAGGAACAACTCGGAGGGGTCGGCCGTATTTTCCTGCGCCGCGGCCAGCGGCGCCGCCGCGAGGAGCGCGCAGCCGAGCAGGCGCAGAAACGATCGGGAAAGGGGAGGGCCAAAGGCGCGCATGACGACGAGGAAAGCGATCCGACACCTAAGCATGCGCGCGCGGAGGTTGACAGTCAAAAACACACCCGGTACTCTCCCGAGCGAAGCCTGAACCGTCCGCCTCGCCGTGCAAAGCGTTCTTGAAACTCCCGTCCTGGTGCTCAACCGGCTGTGGCAAGCCGTCAGCATTTGCAGCGCGCGCCGCGCGTTCAACCTCCTGTACCAGGGGCACGCGCAGGTCGTCGCGGCCGATGGCGAACGCAATTTTCTGACCCACGATTTCGCGAGCTGGAGCGACGTGTCGATCCGTTCGCCGGAGCCCGAGATGCTGCACGGCATTTCGCTGAAAATCCGGGTGCCGCGCATCATTGTGCTGTTGATGTTCGACCGGTTGCCCAAGAAAGAGGTGAAATTCACCCGGCACAACATCTTCGAGCGCGACCACAACACCTGCCAGTACTGCGGCAAGCTTTTCGACCGCAAGGACCTGAATCTCGACCACGTGATCCCGCGCGACAAAGGCGGCCTGACGACGTGGGAAAACGTGGTTTGTTCGTGCATCCGCTGCAACACGCGCAAGGGCAACAAGCTGGCGCCGGAGGTAAACATGGCGCTCATCCGCAAGCCCAAGCGCCCCAAGTGGCGCCCGTTCATCCACCTGACGTTCAACGGCCCGCATGACGAGAGCTGGCGCCATTTTGTCGATCTGGCGTATTGGAACGTGGAACTGAGCGACTGACCAGCCTCGGGCGCGAAAAACTTAGGCGCTATGATGCGCATCGCGGTCTCTGCGCCAGAGTAAACCCGCCGCCTCACCGGTAAATGGGAGCGCGGCCAAATCATTCAGGCATCCTAGCAGAGACCACCTAGCATGTCAATGAAATTACATCATTTCCTTTCTTACTCTGCGTCTCTGCGCCTCTGCGTGAGATGATGCTGGCGCGCCGCGCCCGGTCCGTAGGCGGCTTGTGTTCACTGCCGTTCTCGTCTACTTTTCAGCTTATGACCCAGATTTTTGAAGGCGTCATCGATGAACACGGTCAAGTGCGGCTCCTGGAACCGATATCCCTGCCCACGCCTCAGCGTGCCTTGGTCACGGTGCTGGCAGAGCCGCCTGCCGCGGAGAAGCCTCACGAGCTGGCGCAGTTGAGTGAGCAAGCCTTGGCCGAAGACTGGAACCGTCCCGAAGAAGACACGGCATGGCAGCACTTACAGCTGGCTCAGTAGTCCTGTTGGCCTTCCCTTTCTCAGACCTGTCCCGTTCCAAGCTGCGCCCGGCGGTTGTGCTGGCGGATGCGGGCCGAGGCGATTGGGTGCTCTGCCAAGTGACGAGCAACGCCTATGGCGATCCGCGGGCTGTGGTGCTCACGGGTGCGGACTTTGCCAGTGGCGGACTGCGCGTGACTAGCTACGCTCGGCCCGCCAAACTGTTCACTGCCCACCAAAGCCTATTTACCTCGGAGGTCGGTCGTCTGAACCGTGCGGCCAGACAGCGTATCGTGGACGCCATTGGGATTGTTCTGCGGTGATCGCCGCTGAATTTTGGGCCGTTAAATCACGCACCTCCGGAAGTTAACGGAAGGGCTCGGACGCCTCGCGTGGCGGCTTGAAGGAACGGGCGATCAGCCGGAAAAGCAGCGGGTTCAATGTGATCGAGATCAGCGCGCCAGCCAGGATCAGGTCGCGGGCGGCGGCGGAGAGCAGGTGCAATTCCGTGCCCAGGCTCACCAGGATAAATGAAAACTCGCCAATCTGCGCCAGACCCACGCAGACGGTCAGCGCGATCGGGTTCGCGTAGCCGAACGCGCGCACCAGCCCGTAGGCGACGCACGATTTTCCCAGCACGATGATCGCCACCACGGCCAGCACCCGCAGCGGCTCCTGCGCGAGGATCGTCGGGTTGAACAACATGCCCACCGAGACGAAGAACAGCGCGCCGAAGGCGTCCTGGAGCGGGCGCAATTCATCCGCTGCGCGACGGCTCAGGTCCGACGCGTTAACGAGCACGCCCGCGAAGAACGCGCCCAGCGCGAACGACACCCCGAAGAGTTCCGCCGCCCCGAACGCGACCCCCAGCGCGATGGCGATCACCGCCAGGGTGAACAATTCGCGCGAGCCGGTGCGCTCGGCCTCTTTCAGCAGCCACGGCAGCACGCGCGGCCCCAGCAACAGCATGACGGCCACAAAGGCGGCCACCTTCCCGAGCGTGAGCGCCATGGCGAGGGCGAGGTCGGCGTTGGGCGCGGCGGCGCCGTCGGTCGAACCGGCGAGCGCGGGCGCTGCCACCAGCACGAGCACCATCACGAGATCCTCGACGATAAGCCAACCGATCGCGATGCGGCCCGCCTCCGAGTCGACGATCCCGTGCGACGCCAGCGCGCGCAGGAGCACGACCGTGCTGGCCACCGAGATCGCGAGCCCGAACAAGACGCCCGGACCCCAATTCCAGCCCCAATAATGGGTCACGAACAGGCTCAACCCGAGTGCGCCGAGGATTTGCAGGAGGGCGCCAGGCACGGCGATGCGCCAGACGGTCAGCAGGTCGCGCCAGGAGAAATGCATGCCCACCCCAAACATGAGCAGGATGACGCCGATCTCCGCGAGTTGCGGCGCGAGATGGACATCCGCGACGAACCCCGGCGTGAAAGGGCCCACCGCGATGCCGGCGACCAGATAACCGACCAGCGGCGGCAGCCGCAGGCGGTTGGCGAGATACCCGCCCGCCAGCGCATAAGCGAGACTGATCGCGATGGTTGAGATCAAGGGAATGCTGTGGGTCATGGCGGGGGAGGGTGACTCTCTGTAGGCGAGATAGGCCGCGGGCGCCAAGGTGGATCGTGCTCTCCGAGCGCGATGGCAACCACCAGCGGCGCAGCCGCTCTAGAAGAAAAGTGAGAGCAGCGTTCCGCTGCGAGTGGAACCCATCGCGCTCGGAGAGCACGATCCACCAGAAACCGATGGAAATGACTTCGGCGGTCTTTACCGTATCCGCTCGCCGAGCCGGGGCCGTGAGCCAGGGGCAATTCGCGGTTGCCAATGCGGCTTAGCGGCGCCATTCTGGGAGCCTTCCGTTGGTCTCGGAGTCAGACGGTGGCCATAGCTCAATGGTAGAGCACCAGATTGTGATTCTGGTCGTTGCGGGTTCGAGTCCCGTTGGCCACCCCACCGGGAGCTGATCGCGCTCTGACCCGGGTGACAAACAACAGCGGCATCGCCGCTAATTTGAGCTGCGCAGCGCAGCTACAGCACCCATCGCGCTCGGAGAGCACGATCCACCTGCGCTTCCGCGCAAATTAAGGTCAGTAAGTCAGCAACGCCTTTACCGGCGCGCCTTCCAGGTGTTTGCGCCCGCCGAGGAACTCCAGCTCGATCAGGAATAACACCGCTTGCGGCAGGCCGCCCATCTTCTCGATCAAACGCATCGCCGCCGCCGCCGTGCCGCCGGTCGCCAGCAGATCGTCGATGAGAACCACCTTGTCGCCCGGCTGGATGGCGTCGGCCGCCATCTCGACCACCGCCTCGCCGTATTCCAGCGCATAGGCGTGGGCCAGCGTTTTGCCGGGCAGCTTGCCCTTCTTGCGCACCGGGATGAAGCCGACGCCCAGATTATACGCCACCGCCGCGCCAAAGAGGAATCCCCGCGCGTCGATGCCCACGATCTTGTCCACCGAGCCCGGCGGCAACGCCCGGCAGATCCCTGCAAACGTGTCGATCGCCAACCGCAGGCACGCCGGATCGGCCAGGAGCGGCATGACGTCCTTGAACAGGATTCCCGGCTTCGGGAAATCGGGCACGTCGCGAACAGCGGCGTACAGGGAACTCAGATCCGGGGAGGCGGCATCCATCGCGAAACGGGAGCGTAGCGGGGAATGTTAGCTTGTCGATGGCGATTTAGCATCCCCTAGCGATCGAGACGGCCGTCGCGCAACCGGATGCGGCGGGAGGCGGCGCGGGCGACCTCCTCGCTGTGGGTAACGACGATCATGGTGGTCAACGCCTGGGCCGCGATCGTTGCGAGCACGTCCAGGACGCGCGCGGCCCCGGCGGAATCGAGGTTGCCGGTGGGTTCGTCGGCCAGGAGGACGCGCGGACGATGGATCAACGCGCGGGCGATGGCGGTGCGTTGCAATTCGCCGCCGCTGAGTTGATGCGCGAAATGGTCGGCGCGCGGGGTGAGCCCGACCATCTCGAGGAGTTCCCGGGCGGCGGGGCGCGCCTTGGAGGGCGAAGCGCCGGCGAGCAGGAGCGGCAGGCAGACGTTTTCCAGCACGCTCATCGTAGGCAGGAGATTGAAGAATTGAAAAACGATCCCCAGGTCGCGCCGCCGGTATTGGGTGAGCGCCGCCTCGCCGGCGGAGTGGAGGGGCAGATCGCCGACGAAAAGTTCGCCGCCGGTGGCGGTGTCGAGGCCGCCGATGAGGTGCATGAGCGTGCTTTTGCCGCAGCCGCTGGAGCCGGTGATGGCGACGAATTCCTTGTCGGCAATGTCGAGCGAGACGTCGTCGAGCGCCCGCACGATGCGCTCAGGGGCTCCGTAATGGCGGGAAACGTGATGCAGGCGGATGAGCGGTTCGGCGGCGATCACGGGCGGCAAGCATCGCCCATGCAACGCGCGGTCGCAAAGGAAGGCAGAAGGCAGAAGGATGAAGGCAGAAGGATGAAGGCAGAAGGATGAAGGCAGAAGGCAGACCTCCTCAACAGGATTTTCCTTCATCCTTCATCCTTCATCCTTCATCCTTCTGCCTTCGCCCCCATGAACGTATCGAGCAGCAGCTTCACGTTCAGCCCGATGATGATGACCGCCGTCGTCCAGCCCAACACCTTGATCCACGCCGGGTTCACGAACTCGCCCATCTTCGCCTTCTCCCCCGTGAAACGCATCAACGGCCACACCGCGAACCCCAGTTGCATGCTCAACACCACCTGGCTGGCCACCAGCAATTGCGTCGTCTTGCTCTCGCCGTAGAAACCAATGATGCCCACCGCCGGCACGATCGCGATGCCCCGCGTCACCAGCCGCCGCACCCACGGACGCAGCCGGAAGTTGAGAAAACCTTCCATCACGATCTGACCCGCGAGCGTTCCGGTGAGGGTCGAGTTTTGCCCGGAGGCAAGCAACGCCACGGCAAATAGCGTGCTCGCCACGCCGACGCCCAGGCTCGGGCTGAGCAGTTTGTACGCGTCCTGGATTTCCGCCACGTCCCGGTGCCCCGACCAATGAAACACCGCGGCGGCAAGGATCAGGATTGCGGCGTTGATAAACAGCGCGAACATCAGCGCGGCGCTGGAATCGATCGTCGCAAACCGGATCGCCTCGCGCCGTCCCGCCGGCGTCCGCTCGAAGTCACGCGTCTGCACGATCGATGAGTGCAGATACAGATTATGCGGCATCACCGTCGCCCCCAGGATGCCGATGCTCACGTAGAGCATGGTCGGATCACGCAGGATCGCGGCGTGCGGCACGAAGCCGAACATCACCCCCGACAGGCTCGGCCGCGCGAAGAACAACTCCGCGGCAAAACACGCCCCGATCGTCCCGATGAGGATGATCACCAAGGCCTCGACGTAGCGAAACCCCTTCGTCTGTAAAAACAGGACGGCGAGCACGTCCAGGCAGGTGATAATGCAACCCCAGACCAGCGGGATGCCGAAGAGCAATTGCAACCCGATGGCCGAGCCGACCACCTCCGCCAGGTCGCACGCCGCGATGGCCAGCTCGCAGATGATCCACAGGAACCAGACAATCGGCGTGGAATATTGGTCGCGGCACGCCTGGGCGAGGTCGCGCCCGGTGGCGATGCCGAGCTTGACGCAGAGATGCTGAAGCAGGATCGCCATGAAGTTGGAGATCAGCACGACCGAGAGAAGCGTGTAGCCAAACTGCGCGCCGCCCGAGAGATCGGTCGCCCAGTTGCCCGGGTCCATGTAACCGACCGCGACCAGGAAGCCGGGCCCGGCAAACGCCAGCAGCTTGCGCCAAAAGCCGCCCCCGCCCGGCACGAAGATGCTGCGGTGAACCTCGGGCAGCGAAAATTCGCCCGCCGACCGGCGCCAGGCCGCTTCAGGTGTCTGCACCCTCCGGCTCATGAGGTTGAAGCAATGGGTAAACGGTGATGTGTCGTTTTAATAATGTAACGACAGCTACATTATGATTGCCGGTTGTCAAATTGGCCGGTTTCGGCTTTGCTTTGATTTGTGGCATCCGCTGCTCCCCCTTCTGCCTTGGCGACCCCGCGCCGCCGGACGCGGGAGGAACATTCCCAGGAGACGGCGCAGGATTACGTCGAACTGATTGCGCAACTCATCGCCGAAACCGGCGAAGCGCGCGCCATCGACCTGGCCGCCCGGCTGGGCGTCACGCACGTGACGGTGGGCCGCACGGTGCAACGTCTGCAGCGCGACGGGTTCGTCACCGCCCAGCCTTACCGGGCGATCTTCCTGACGGATGCGGGCCGCCGGCTCGCGCGCGAATCCCGCCGCCGCCACGATCTGGTTGTTGAATTCCTGCGGTCGCTGGGCATCCCGGAGAGGATTGTCCAGTCCGACGCCGAGGGCATCGAGCACCACGTCAGCCCGGAGACGCTGGCGGCCTTCCGCAAACACCTCGGGCCCGGCGCGACGGACAAGTAAACCGCCCCATCCGCCGGCAAACAATCGCTGGACAGACCCCTCGCCGCGACGGAAAGACCCTTTCTCCATGAACCGCCTTATTTCTCCCATCCCTTGCGTCGCGGTCGTCCTTCTGGCTGGGACGACCAGTTATGCGAGCCCGCCCGCTCCTTTGTCCCAAGCGCCCTCATCGCGCAAGGTGGACGGCGGAACGGAAGAGCGCTTCAAAATTCTCGACAAGAACCACGACGGCAAAGTCACCGAGGCGGAGTACAACGCCGGGTTTGCGAAGGTCATGCTGGCGCAGTACGACCGCGATCATGACGGCTTTATCTCGCTGGCCGAGTGGAAGTCGGTCGAGCGCGCCCGGACAACGAAGGTCGAGGAGCAGTTCAAGTCGATGGACGTCAACCACGACGGCAAATTGAGCCTGGCGGAGCTTTCGAGCGGGGCCGGGCGGGACGCGGTGGCGCGCGAGCGTTTCGCGAAGCTCGATCTCAACGGCGATCTGGTGATCACCGCCGAGGAAGCGCGCGCATCCGGCATCCGGCGGGAATCGGATCGCGATCCGGCGAATCATCCTTGATACTCGGGAAGCGCGGCGTCTTGCGTTGGCTTTTAGCCCGAAAGCTCAGCTGCTTACTCCCGCGCCGCCAGCCCAGCATTTTGTCCTTACGGTAGCTCCGATCAAAATGGATTTTGCCGATTCTAGTATTTTGGAACAGTGGCTTAAGGGCGGGTCGCGTCTCACTGATCAGCCCAAAGGAGAGATTATTTCCGAGCAATCGGAACTTCTGCGCGTCAAGAACGCGCGCCAGCCTTTCCTTGATCTTGCTGGCAGTTTGGAGCGTGCGCCAGATGCGAGCAGTAAGCGCGGCTTCCAGCCGTGAAGGGAATTACCGGTGTTCTACATGAGCGTGCACGCTTGGTGAGCGCGATCTCCGTGATCGCCGAGGGCGCGGATTGGCTGGCGGTTTCTAAACCGGCGCATCTGCTCGTGCATCCCACCAAACCAGGCGGCCCGGTGACGCTGCTGGATTTGCTGCGCGAGTATCTGGCGTCCGACCTGTCCAGCGGTGGGCAGATTTCGCTCATTCACCGGCTGGACCGCGAAACGAGCGGCCTCCTGTTGATCGCGAAGACCGCCGCCGCGGCGCGCCGCTTCTCGCAAGCCATGATGCGCGGTGCCATCCGCAAGGAGTACCTAGCGATCGTGTGGGGGTGGCCGGAGTGGGAGACGCACACGGTCGACGCGCCGCTTTTGCGGCAGGGGTCGCGCGAGGCGTTTCGCATCTGGCTCAAACAGATGACGCATCCTGAGGGCGCCCCGGCGCGGACGGGGTTTGACGTGGTGCGCCGTTTCGAGCGGGCGAGTGGCGGGCAGTTCAGTTTGATCCGGGCTCGACCCGAAACGGGGCGCATGCACCAGATTCGCGTGCATCTTGCGAGCGCTGGTTTCCCGATCGTGGGGGATAAAATCTACGGACCGGATGAAGGGCATTATCTGCGCTTCATTGAGACAGGATGGACGCCTGAACTCGCTTCTTCGCTGTTGCTCGATCGCCACGCGCTGCACGCGCATCGCCTGACGTTTGAACCAGTTCTGGGAATGCCGTTGCTCACCGTCGAAGCGTCGCTGCCGCCAGACATGGCCGCCTTCGTGGCATAGGATTTGGCAGCGGGCGCTTCTTCCAAACAGTCATGTTGAGCGCAGCGAGGAACGAGCGCAGCCGAAACACCCTACTGACTCTGGCTTGGGCACGGTGGATTCCGATCAGAGCTGCCCGCGCCCGGAGGAAAGTCAGTAGGGTCCCTCGGCGACGCTCGCAGGCTCGCTGCTCGGGATGACGGGGGTTTTTGGAGACGATGCCTGCCCTACGCTCGTTCACGATACAACGCCGGGTCTACGGCCGCCGCCATGGCCGCTTCGTCCAGGGCGCCGCCCAAGAAGGCGTTGATCTTCGCCGCCTCCGCCGCGGGGTTCGTCACCAGTTCCGGATACTGCACGCGATGCACCCGGAAGCGCGGGTTGGCCGCCAGTTGCCGTTCGACGCGCTCCAACTGGTCCACGAACATCTTCCCCAACTGCGCGTCGCCGATCGCCGCGCCCGCTTTCCCCTGCCGGGCCAGCATCGCGCGCTGACTGGCCACGACCTCCCCAATCGGCCGGCGCATCATCACCACGCGGAACTCGTTTTCCTGCTCACCGGCGAGATCTCCGAGCAACAGGTGGATGATCTTGACCGCCTTGCCCCTGGCGTCCGGCAGCCACGAACGATCCGTCTTTAGGCGCTTGACCGCTTCCAATTCAAAATACCCGCGCGGGTTGGAATCATCCGGCGCGCGCTGGGCGTCGGCAAGCGGCGGGAGGCCGCCGGCGGTGAGCATTTGCATCATCAGCGACGTGCCCGAGCGCGGCAGGCCGCTGACCACGGTGATTGCATCAATGGGTTTCACGAAGGTTGCAAACGGGTTTTTATCCCCATTTGCGGTGCGAAGAAAGGAAATCACGGCGCACGTTGCGTCGGGCAAATTCTCAGGACACCTTCTCCTCTATGGAACCCATGAAGCCAATGAAGCCAATGGAGCCGATGAAACCCATGAGCCCGCCGGAGAAGTGGTGGCCCGGCGCGCTCGGCGATTCGCCGAATTCGTCCGGCGGTCAGAACGACGTGCGCTACGCGTACTTTGGCCAAACGCATCGTCTCGCGGTGGACTCCGGCGACGGCAAGGCGACCGTCTACGACACGGGCGATCACGAGATCCACGGCGTGCAGCAGGCGCAGGGCGGCGACCGCTCCGGCTGGGTCTTCACGAGCCAAAAAGGCGAGGTGAAACTCAGCGAGCTCAAGAAGATCGACGGCTAGGCCACAAAGTAGAACGCGAGCGCCAACAACACGTACACGCCCAACAGCAGCACGCCCTCGAACCACGTCGTCTCGCCATCCTGCGCGATAGCGTTCACCGCGAACGCCACCGCCGCGATGGACGCCATTTCCAAAGGATTCGTGAAAACGAGATCCATGGGATGCCCCATCGCGTGCGAGATCAGCACGAGGAGCGGCGCGGTCAGGAGCGCGACCTGGATGGTCGAGCCCACGGTGATCGTCATCACCAACCCCATCCGGTCCCGCCGCGCGAAGTAAACGGCCGAGATGTACTCGGCCGCGTTGCCTACCACTGCGAGCACGATGATGCCCAAAAAGAACGTCGAGAGCCCCAGGCCTGCCGCGGTCGCCTCGAGACAATCGCTGACCATCTCCGCCTCGACCGCCACCAGAGCCGTCGCCCCGATCAATACGCCCAACGACACCGGGAGCGACCAATCCGCCGCCTCTTCGTCGTCGTCGATCGCGAAGACGTTGCGATGGGTGCAAAGCGTGTAGATCAGGTTGCCCACGTACAGCAGGATGAGCACGATCGACACCGCCAGGCTGAGGTGATCCGCCCGGCGGCGGATCTCGGCGGCCGGCAATGAGCCGCGCTCCGTGTAGTCGTAGAGCGCCGGCAGCAACAGCGCGATCACGCACAGGATCAGCATGCTTGAGAGCAGCGCCGCGCGTTCCTTTTTGAAGACCTGCTTCTCCCGGCCCACGCTCCCAACGATGATCGCCAGCCCCAGCCCGAGCAGACTGTTGCCGATGATCGACCCGGTGATCTGCGCCTTGACCACCTCCGTCGACCCCACGCGCAGGACGAAGATCGCGATGATCAACTCCGCGAGGTTCCCGAACGTGACGTTCAACAACCCGCCGATCGCCGAGCCGGCCACCCGCGCCGCCTGTTCGGTCGCGCGCCGGATCCACTCCGCCAGCGGCACGATGGCCAAAGCTCCCGTCAGGAATACCCACGCGGCCGGCGCGTGGAGCCAGTAACGCAGCGCGAGGGAGAGCGGCGTCAGGAGCAGGAGCAGCCGCATGATCACGGGCGCATCTGAGCCGGAAGACGCGGCGGTGTCAACTTTGGGGCTTTACAAGCGGCTAAGGGAAATCTACGGTGCCCCTCCCACAGCTCTCGTGGCGGAATGGCAGACGCGTACGGCTCAGGACCGTATGGGGCAACCCGTGGAGGTTCGAGTCCTCTCGTGAGCACTATTTCCGGGGCGGATCGAGGACGGTGGTCGGCGGCGTGGCCCGCAGGATGGCCATATCTTCCTCGGCCTTCTTGGCCATTTCGGCCTCGAGTTTGCGTTTGGCCCGGTCGGCCGCGAGCTTCTCGGCCAGGAGGGTGGCGGCGGCGCTTTTCTGGCGTTCGCGATCGTTGCTGCGCGCGGTGTCGGCCACGTCGAGGTCGTCGGTCAGGTAACTCGCGTCCACTTCAAACTGGCGGGCGCCATCCGTGACCAGCCGGGTGCCCGGGGCTGACGTTTTCCCGTTGACGAGCGTGACCTCTTCCCCCGGCACGAGCCCGACGACGCCGGTGGGCGTCTGGGCGGAGACGTAGTGCGTCAAGTAGAACGTGCCGGGAGGCGCAAGCCGACGCTCCGGCGGCGGCTGGTAGGTGTAGATGCGGTAGCCGATAAACCCCAGGGCGATCAACACGGCGAGGAACAGGAACCGTCTCATGGGAGTTGTCGGCGGAAGTGAACGCCGCGACCACAGTGGCGCGCCTCCTGTTTTTGCGCCAATGGAAAATGATCGGGGAGGTTTCGCACGGAGCACGCGGAGGAAACTTTCGAGGGTTAGCTGAGGTCGGTGAGGACCAGGTCCATCGAGATGTCGTGGGAGTCGGCGGGGAGATCGGGTAGGAGTTGAAAGCCGAAGGCGACGCCGATCTTGCGCGCGCGAAGGCCGGCGCTGGCAAGCGCGCGGTCATAGTAGCCGCCGCCGCGGCCCAGCCGCTTGCCGGATGCGGTGAACGCCAACCCGGGCGTCAGGATGAGATCGCAAGCGGCGGGTTCGATCCGGCGGTCGAGGTCGGCGACGGGTTCCCGCAGCGACCAGCGGCCGGGTTGCAATTGCGCGGGATCGTCGACCTGGTAGAAGACGAGACGATCTCCCTCCACCCGCGGGTAGGCGCAGATTTTTCCGGCCAGAAGGTCCGCGCTCCAGAGGAGGTTTACGTCTGGCTCCGTGGGCAGAGCGGAGAAAAGCAGCACGTGGGCGGCGGCTCGCCATGCGGGCAACCGCGCCAGCGCGAGCGCGAGACGTTCGCTGCGCGCATGCCGCTCGGTGGGGGTCAGGGTTCCCAGCCGCAGAAGCATGTCACGGCGAAGCGCCGCCTTTTGTTCGTTCATCGGCGGGAAGCGCGGTGAGGGAGGGATTCGAACCCTCGGTAGCCTTTTGGACTACGGCGCTTTAGCAAAGCGCTGCTTTCGACCACTCAGCCACCTCACCAGTTTCTTTTCGTCCCCTCCACTTGAAGGCCGGGGTCCGAGCGGCATACTGATGCACGCCGCGTCCACGGTCAACGACGAACATTGACGCCCTCCTTTTCCCATCCCGCCCTCATCCGGATCGCCGTGGCCATCGCGCTCGCCGCCTGCGCCGCGGGATGCGTGTCGATCAATCGCCGCCCGCATCCTAAACCGATCCAGCAAACCACCCCGGCTCAAACCGAACGCACCGCGGCGCCCCTGCCTGAAAGCCGGGTCGGGACGGTGGCCATGATCGGCCGGGGGGGCAAGTTCGTGCTGGTCGAGACGCTCGGGGGCGGCATGCTGCCGCTGCCCGATGGTGAGGAACTCCACTGCCGCTCCCGCCCGGAGCCAGGCGCGCCCCGGACCGCCGGCCTGCGCTTGAGCCGGGAACGCCGCCAGCAATTCACCAGC
>CAXUAZ010000036.1:0-570 GCA_964249195.1 uncultured Chthoniobacterales bacterium | reverse complement strand
GTTGCGGGTCGAAGGCGTCCAGCCGGCAGGCGCGGATCGCGGGTTGCGGGTCGTTCCCGGGACGGCGGTGCGGATCTTTACCGGGGCGCCGCTGCCCGGGGGGACCGCGGCGGTTGTCATGCAGGAAGACGTCGACCGCGAAGGCGACGAGATCGTCGTGCGCGAGGGGGTGGAAGCCGGCGAGTTCATCCGGCGCGCGGGCGGGGACCTGGCGCGGGGGCAGACGCTGTTTGAACCGGGCGCCCGGCTGCATGCGGCGCGGCTGGCGCTGCTGGCGTCGCAGGGGTTGGGCGAGATCGCCGTGGGAAGGCGGGCGAGGGTGGCGATCCTGACCACGGGCGATGAATTGCGCGGGCCCGGGGAGCCGCTCGGGACGGGGGAAATTTACGAGAGCAACGGGACGATGCTGGCGGCGTGCGCGGCGCAACTGGGCGCGATCCCGGTTGTGCTCGGCCGCGCGGGGGACGAACGCCCGCTGCTCGACGCCAGCCTTGCCGACGGGCTTGCCGGGGCGGACGCGCTGGTGATCGCGGGCGGCGTCTCCGTGGGGGAGCGCGACCTGGTCAAGGA
>CAXUAZ010000035.1:17738-25072 GCA_964249195.1 uncultured Chthoniobacterales bacterium | reverse complement strand
ACGATCCCCATGCCGTCCGCACCGCCAAGGAAAACGCCCGGCTCAATGGCGTCTCGGGTGTAAAGTTCCAGCTAATGGATCTGATCCGTACCTGGAAGCCGGACCACCAATGGCCCGTGATCGCAGCGAACCTTTTCAGCGGATTGATCGTCGCGTTGCTGCCGCGCATGGCCGAGGCGCTGACGCCGGATGGATCGCTGATCATCTCGGGGATTTTACGCGGCCAGGCTCCGCAAGTGGAGGCGGAACTTGGGCGCAACGGGTTGCGTTACCTCCTGCGGCGCAAAGGGAAATGGGCTGCCTTTCTTGCGAATCGATAAAAATCTCTTGCAAGTGTACCGTCTGGACGGTATCTACGTACCGCGCAATGCTCCCGATTCGTAAAATCAACTCGCGTGAGGCCATTCTCGACGCTGCCGAAAGGATCGTCACGGAAGCGGGCGCCGCGCACCTCACGCTGGATGCGGCGGCGGAGCGCGCGGGCGTGAGCAAAGGCGGGCTCTTATACAATTTCCCGACCAAGGAGGCGCTCTTGCAGGCCATGGTCGATCGCCACATGCGGCAGCTCGATCAGGATCATGCGGCGGCGCTCGCGGCGTTGCCGCTCGGGCCGGGCCGCGAGTTGAAGGCGTGCGTGCGGATGGTCGCCGAGGATTGCCCGAGCGATGAGAAACGGTTGGGTTGCGCCATGCTCGCGGCGTCGGCCAATAATCCCAAGTTGCTCGAGCCGATTCACCGTTTCCATAAATCCCGCCTCGAGATGATCAACGCCGCCGCCCGCGACGGCCTGCCTTTTGAACGCGCCGCCGTCATCTCGCTCGCGGTGGACGGTCTCTGCCTGCTTGGCGTGCTCCAAGTTTCGCCGTTTTCGGCCGAGCAGCGTGAACGCATCCTCGAAGATCTGCTGCGTCTCGTGGATGAAACCGTTGAGAACGCCGGGGTGGGCTTGCCTGTACCCGCGCTTTGAGCAGCATTGACGACCGTTGACCATCCTGAATCCCATGAGCTCCGCCCACACAACGCCTTACGAAACCGCCCCGCCCGCCGCTGCCCGCCGCCGCCCGGCGCGCGCGTGGATCGGGCGCATTATCCTGGTGCTCATCGCGATCTTCGTGGTGGTGGGCATCATCGCTTTTGTCAAAGTGCGCCAGGTTCAGGGCATGATGGCGCTGGCGAAAAGCGGCGCCTTCGACCCGCCCCCGGCGGCGGTAACCACGGTCGTGGTGCAAGCCGCACAGTGGCAGCCGACCCTGCAGGCGATCGGTTCGCTAGAAGCGGTGCAAGGGGTGACGGTCAGCGCCGATCTCCCGGGCATCGTGAAGGAAATCCGCTTCGAGAGCGGCGCTACGGTGAAGGCCGGGGACGTCCTCGTCCGGCTCAATATCGACCAGGAGGAGGCGCAACTCGCGGCCGCCGAGGCACAGCGCGACCTGGCCGTGTTCAATCTCAATCGCCAGCGCGATCTGCGGACCAAGAACACCAACTCGCAGAGCGACTTCGATAACGCCGACGCCAATCAGCGGCAGATGGAAGCCCTGGTCGCCAACGCTCGCGCGGCCATTGACCGCAAGACGATCCGCGCGCCTTTCAGCGGAGTGCTCGGCATCCGCCGGGCCAGCGTCGGACAGTATCTCAACAACGGCGATCCGGTGGTCCCCTTGCAATCGATGGACCCCATTTACGTGAACTTCAACCTGCCGCAGCAAAACCTGGCCGACTTCGGCGTGGGGTCCGAGGTGCAAGTGCACACCGACGCCACGGGCGACGCGGTTTTCAAGGGGAAGGTCACCGCCATCAACGCGCTGGTCGACAGCGCCACGCGCAATTTCCAGGCGCAGGCCACGCTCTCCAACGACTCCCTCAAGCTCCGCCCCGGCATGTACGCCAAGGTCGAGGTGATCCTGCCGGGCGGCTCCAAAGACGTGCTGCCGATCCCCGCCTCCGCCATTAACTACGCGCCGTATGGCAATTCCGTGTTTGTCATCGTCCACAATCTCAAGATCCCGGCGGACCCGAGCGTGCCCGACTCAAAGGCGAAAATCCTCCCGTTGGCGGTGCGTCAGCAATTCGTCAAGACCGGCTCGACCAGGGGCGACCTGGTGGCCGTCACCTCGGGCCTGAAGGCGGGCGACGAGATCGTCAGCGGCGGGGTCTTCAAGTTGCAAAATAGCGGAGCGGTCAAGATCAACAACGACGTGAAGCCCGACGCGGAGGAAAACCCCAACCCGCCGGAGACCTAATCCCTCATGAAGCTTACCGATCTCTTCATCAAACGCCCGGTGCTCGCCATCGTGGTGAACCTAGTAATCCTGCTGGCGGGTTACCAGTCGATTCGCTCGCTCAACGTGCGGCAGTATCCGCGCAGCGATCTCTCCGTGGTGTCGGTCACCACCGCCTACGTCGGCGCGAACGCGGACCTCGTGCGCGGCTTCCTCACGACGCCCCTCGAGCGGGTCATCGCCAGCGCCGAAGGCATCGACTACATGGAGAGCACCAGCGCCCAGGGGCTGAGCACCATCAACGTCCACCTCAAGCTCAACTACGACACCAATGCCGCCCTGACCCAAATCCAGGCCAAGGTCGCCCAGGTGCGCAACGATCTGCCGCCGGAGGCGGAGGCGCCCGTCATCAACGTGCAGACCACCGACGACCAGATCGCGTCGATGTACCTGAGCTTTTATTCGGACGACCTGGAGGCCAACCAGATCACCGATTATCTGACGCGCGTCGTCCAGCCGAAGCTCTCCAGCGTCAACGGCGTGCGCAGCGCGGACATCCTCGGCGCCCGCACCTTTGCGATGCGGATCTGGCTTAAGCCCGACAAGATGGCGTCGCTCAACGTCTCGCCGACCGATGTCCGCAACGCGCTCGCGGGCAACAATTATCTTTCCGCGGTCGGAGCGACCAAGGGGTCGATGATCACGGTCAATCTCGTCGCCAACACCGACCTCAACAACGCGCAGGAGTTCGAGAACCTGGTGGTGCGGCAGGATGGCAATGCCACCATCCGCCTGCGCGACGTGGCCAACGTCATCCTCGGGGCCGAGGACTACACGAGCGACGTGCGCTTCGATGGTTCGCGCGCCACGTTCATGGGCATCTTCGTGCTGCCGACTTCCAACACTCTGGATGTCATTCACGCCGTCCGCAAGCTCGTCCCCGAGATCGAGAAATCGCTCCCGGCCGGCATGCACGTCGGGGTACCCTACGACTCGACCAAATACATCGAGGACGCCATCAACGAGGTGGTGCACACCCTGGGGGAGACGCTGCTCATCGTGGTCTGCATCATCTTCCTGTTTTTGGGGAGCTTCCGTTCGGTGCTGATCCCGGTCGTCGCAATTCCCATCTCGCTGGTGGGCGCGGCGTTTTTGATGCTGGCCTTTGGCTTCACGCTCAATCTGCTCACGCTGCTGGCCATCGTGCTCTCGGTGGGGTTGGTGGTCGATGACGCCATCGTGGTGGTGGAGAACGTCGAGCGTCATATGCACGAGGGGGAAACGCCGTTCATGGCGGCGATCCACGGCGCGCGCGAGTTGGTCGGGCCCATCATCGCCATGACGATCACGCTGGTCGCGGTGTACGCGCCGATCGGCATCCAGGGCGGGCTGACGGGCGCGCTTTTCCGCGAGTTCGCATTTACCCTCGCGGGAGCCGTCACGGTTTCCGGCGTGGTGGCGTTGACCCTCTCGCCGATGCTCGCCTCCCGCCTGCTCAAGCCGGGCGGCACCGAGCGCGGCTATGCAGGATGGGTCACGCGCCGCTTCGACGGGGTCCGCCGGGTCTACACTCGCCTGCTCATCGGCACGCTGGAATTCCGGTGGCTGACGCTCGGCGCCGCCATGGTGGCGTTCCTGCTCATTCCGATCTTCTACTTCTTGTCTTCCAAGGAACTGGCCCCCAAGGAGGACCCCGGCGTCATCTTCGGCGCGGTGCAGGCCGCGCCCGATTCCACGCTTGACCAGACCACGCTCTACACGCGCAAATTCTTGGACGTCTTCAACGGCTTCCCGGAAAAGGAGCACACTTTCCAATTGACGTTCCCCTCGGGCGATCAGGCGGGTTTCTCCGGCATGGTGCTCAAGCCTTGGAGCGAACGGAAGCGTTCAACGACCGATCTCCTCCCGCTGGTGACGGCCGGAGCCGCCGCCGTGCCGGGCATTGGCGCGGCGGTTTTCACGCCCCCGGCCTTGCCCGGCGGCAGCAATTTCCCGATCGAGTTTGTCGTTGCCTCGACCGGCGACCCGCGCCAGCTCCTGGAGTTTGCCAAGAAGCTCCAGGCCAAGCTGATCGCCAGCAAGACGAGCCCTTTCTCGCTTCTTGATCTGAAGTACGACCAGCCGCAGGCCAAGATCGTGTTCGACCGGGACAAGGTTGCCTCTCTCGGGCTCAATCTGGGTCAGGTGGGGGCAGACCTTTCCACGATGCTCGGCGGCAATTACGTTAATCGCTTTTCCATCTCGGGGCGTTCGTACAAGGTGATTCCACAGGTAACACGCGTGGAGCGTTTGAACCCGGATCAACTCGAGAAATTCTACGTTTCGGGGCCGAAGGGACAACTCGTGCCGCTGTCCACCTTTGCGAAGATCGTCACCACCGCGGAGCCGCGCGCCTTGAGCCGGTTTCAGCAGTTGAACTCCGTTAAGCTTCAAGGCGTTCTCCTCCCGGCGCCCGGGATCACCCTCGATGGCGCGCTCAAGGTGCTGGAGGATGAAGCGAAGTCGATCCTGCCTAAAGGTTACGTGGTCGACTACGGCGGAACTTCCCGGCAGTTGCGGGTGGAGGGCAGCAAGTTTCTCCCCTTGCTGGTGCTCTCGTTGATCCTGATTTTCCTGGTGCTCGCGGCGCAGTTCGAGAGCTTCAGCGATCAGCTCATAATCCTGCTGGGCTCGGTGCCGCTTGCGCTGGCGGGAGCGTTGATCTTCTCGTTTCTCGACTTCACTTCGCTCAACATCTATGCCAATGTCGGGTTGGTGACCCTGGTGGGGCTTGTGTCGAAGAACGGCATCCTCATCGTGGAGTTTGCCAATACGCTGCAGGAGCAGGGACGCAACAAGTTCGAGGCAATCGTGGAAGGCGCCTCGACCCGCTTGCGGCCCATTTTGATGACCACCGCCGCAACGGTGGCGGGTCATTTTCCGCTCATCCTGGCGTCGGGTCCGGGCGCCGGCGCGCGCAACTCGATCGGGTGGATCATCGTGACGGGCATGATCATCGGCTCGGCGTTCACGCTGTTTGTGGTGCCGTCGTTCTACATGCTGCTGGCGCGCACCCGCACGGCGCACGAAGGGGAGTTTGTCGAGGAGTCGACTCGCCGCGATGTGCCGCTAGACCCTGTTCCCGCCGTTTAATCCGCCGCAGGGCGGAGGGCCTGCACTTGCATTTGCAGCGTCGTCTCGCCGCGGAACTCGTTGGGCTCGACCTGGAATGCCACGTCCCAAGGCGGGTTGGGCAGAGCGACGCCGGCGCCGTTGAAATAGATCGCCGGCTTCCCTCCCCCGCCGGGCTGCCGCAGCATGAGCCGCAGGTGTTTTTCCTTGAGCACGCGCGGCTCCGCCGCCGGCATCACTCGGCGCGCGATGAACGTCGACTGCGGATTGCCCATCCCGCACGGCTGCAACAGCTCGTGGTTTTTGAAGAACTCGCCGTCCAGATCGGCCAGCCGCACCTCCGCGTCGATCCGCAGCCGCGGCTGCAAGTGGGTCGCCGTCAGAATTCCCGCCGCCACCGCATGGAAACCCGCCTGGAAATCGGCGAACGCCGCCTGTTGCAACGTCAATCCCGCCGCCATCTCGTGCCCGCCGAACTTCTCCAGCCAGTGCG
The DNA here is from genome assembly GCA_964249195.1 of uncultured Chthoniobacterales bacterium. Lineage (GTDB taxonomy): Bacteria > Verrucomicrobiota > Verrucomicrobiia > Chthoniobacterales > SZAS-18 > CAXUAZ01. The sequence goes on along the minus strand of CAXUAZ010000035.1, from coordinate 19,249 downwards.
CGCAACTCGTGAGCGCGCCCACCAGCGAGAGGCCCTCGATGCTGCGCCCGCTCCCCTTCCCCAGCCCGGTCTCGTCGAATCCCACGACCAGCGTCGGCCGATGATGCCGGCGCATCAAACGCGACGCGACAATGCCCAGAACGCCCGGATGCCATCCCTCCGCGCCCACCACGATGGCGGCCGTTTTCTCGCACCAGTCTTCGCCTAGCGCGCTCAACTGCGCCTGCGCCTCGATCAACGTTCGCTGCTCCACGGCTTGCCGGTCGCGATTGTGCCCATCGAGCGTTTCCGCCAAAGCCCGCGCGCGATTTTCATCGGGCGTTTGCAACAACTCGAGCGCCGCTTGCGCGGAGTCGAGCCGGCCGGCGGCATTGAGGCGGGGCCCGAGGCGGAAGCCGATGTCGGTCGCCCGCACCGGCGCCCGCACGCCGGCCACCTCCATCAGCGCGCGGATGCCCGGCCGTTTCGTGCGCCCGATTTCCCGCAGGCCGCGTTGCACGAAGAGCCGGTTCTCGCCGACCAATGGTACTAGATCCGCCACGGTCCCCAGCGCCGCCAGGTCGAGATGATCCTTCAGATCGAACCCTCGGCAAGGCCGCCGCTTGAGCAATGCGTGGCACGCCTTGAAGACCAACCCGGCAGTGCACAGGTAATGCTGCCGTTTGCCCAATTTTGGGTTCACGAGCGCCGCGCACTGAGGTAACTCCGCCTGTGCCTCATGATGATCGAACACCACCACATCCACTCCCGCCCGCTGCAATTTCACGATCTCCCCCGCGCTGGCGGTGCCGCAGTCGACGGCGATCAGGAGGTTCGGTTTTAGCGTTTCGACGCAACGCGCGACGCCGTCCGCGCTCAGGCCGTAGCCTTCCTCGATTCGCATAGGCAGGAAGCAGGCGGGCTGCCCTCCGTACGCCGTGAGCAGGCTCGCCAGCAGGGCCAGCGAGGTGACGCCGTCCACGTCGTAGTCGCCATAGAGCACGATTCTCTCGTGGGCGTCGAGAGCCCGCAGGATGCGGTCGACCGCGGCGCCCATATTTGGCAGTTCAAACGGATCCGACAATTGCGCCAGCTTCGGCCAGAGGAAATTGCGGGCCGCGGCTGGAGAAGCCATCCCGCGCCGCGCCAGCAGGTTGCCCAGGAAGGGTGCAAGGCCCAATTCCTTCGCGATCAGGCAGCCGCGCTCCTCAATGGAAGGATCACATTGGGGAAGGATCCAGAGCGTCTCGACAGGCATCGGAAAGGTTCAAGGCACAGGGTCCAAGGTTCAAGATCAAAGGTTCAAGCGCCGAGGAACAACAGACGCCGCCCCTGCGCCCGATGAATCCCTTTGAGCGTTTAAACACCGATTACGTCGGCGCCCGGCTGACGATCGGCCCCCACCCCATGGCGCTCATCCGCGAACGCGTTCCCCACCTGTGTCGCGCCATGTCAAGGCGCGCGAGATCGTGTCCACGCCGACCTCGCATGATTTTCATTGATGCCGCCCGCCGCCTGCGATTGACTGAAAC